>JAQWRG010000031.1 GCA_029243855.1 Flavobacteriales bacterium
CTCTGTGACACCCACTATGTTTGCAGTTGTTACAGAATCATCTAATATATTATCATACCCTTCGCTAATAAGGTAAGATTCAAAACTATCATCAGGAATATAAGTTTGTTGTGAAAAATAATTAATCGTTGTGATTAATATTGATAATGTGAGAACAATTACTTTCATAGAAACAACTTAAATCCTAATATACTAAAAACAGAATAGGTGGTTAGCATCAACTTGTAGAGCAATACTTAAATCACATATTGATTATGTGGGAAGGTTAATCAAGATTGTATTTGGCTTTAAGTGCATCACAATCAAAGTTATTATCCCAACAGATTAATATTTCTAAGGCAGTATTCTTGCTTACGTCTAAACTTTTGAGTTTATTATGTAGACAACGTAAGGCTGTCAAAGCACTATTCTTACTAACATCCAAACTTATAAGTTGATTATCATCACAATCCAAGATAAGTAAAGCAGTATTGTTGCTTACATCTAAACTTGTGATTCTGTTATCACTACAAACCAAATGAGTTAAAGCAGTATTCTTGCTTACATCTAAACTTATTAGTTGATTATGATAACAAACCAATCTTTCTAAAGCAGTATTCTTACTAACATCTAAGCTTGTGAGTTGATTATGATGACAACTTAAATAAGTTAACTTAGTATTCTTACTTAAATCTAAAATTGTTAGTTGATTATAATAACAATTCAATTTAGTTAAAGAATCAAAAGCTTCTATTCCTGTAAGGTCTGAAATATCTCTTCTAAGTAAGTCAAGGGATGTTACTTTATCTATTTTATTTGTAGGCACCTTCCCATCAATCACATCATCATAACCTAAATCAATAAGTGCCTTCTCAAAGTTTTCATCAGGGATAGCAGTATATTGACTAAAGCTAAAAACAGGAATTAATATTAATAAGAATAGAAATCTTTTCATAGAATAACTATAAATCTAATATACTAAAAACAGAATAGGTGGTTGGTGGTTTAGTTATAAAAGAGAAAATCACTTTATTAATAAATATAATGGTTCAAAATTCTTTTGAAAACATTGGTTTTTCTCATTCCAACTCTTCATTGCTTTGTTAAATAAAACATTGCGTTGTTCTAATATGTATTGACTCTGTATTACACTTCTTGATAAAACTTTTTTTAAAGGTTTTAAATCTTTATAGTTTTCATTTACATAACGAATATACAACCCGTTTTGACCATAAAACACACTTTCCATTCGCCAGTAAACATAACTTAAAGTTCGTTGATTATACATCACCCTATCGTTTTTAAAAAACTGCATTACATAATTAAAAAAGTCCCTATTACTTACTGTATGGAACAGAGGGGTTTTTTCTTTTTTCCATAATTCACCTGTTCTGAGTTCATTTAATAATTCCTTGTAATCATCAAATTCTTGTGTTATTGGGTTTAGTTGAATTTTATTAATAAAACGTTCAAGAAAAAGTTTGTGGAACCACTCTTCAAAATTTGATTTATTTGAGCTGTCAATGCAATTTAATTCAAAATTCAAATGGTACTCTTTGATGTATTGCCTTAAATAATTAGCATTAAGAACTGGAAACTCTTCCTTGTATAATTCATACTTGATATAATGATTAATTATATTTTTGTTGTACTTCTCAAATTTTAAGTACTCAATTTCACACGCCTTAATTTCATCTTCAAACATCATAATTTATTTTATATCAAGTACAATGTTAGTACAATGTTAGTTCAAATAGTTCTTAAATTTCTAACAGGTGTTTCGTCAATAGTATTTATTAATTCAAAGTATTTAGTTTCACTAAACATTTTAGCATTTTCCTCCTTTGTTGTTCCAATATACCCAAAAAATGACTCTCTATCTTGATGGCCACTTATCTGCATAATTTTATATTCACTAACCCCAGCTTTGTAACTATTAGTACAAAAAGAACGTCTGGCCGTATGGTTACCGACAAGCTCATATTTTTTGTATGACCTAACAGATTCTCCTTTAACTTTTTTAGCATAAACTCTTGAGCTAATATCCGCCCATTTGCATATTTTCTTAATTAATTTACGACTTGTAACAATATCTACTTTGGGAAAAGTTCCAGCATATTTTTCGAGAATTTTTTTACCTATTATTCCAATGGGTGCAACTACCTTAACATTTGTTTTATTTTGATAAAATGATAGTGCCAATATTTTTTTCTCATCTTCTTGTATATATACTAAGTTTTGGTTTTTATCCAGTTCCAAGTAATCCTCAACTCTTATTCCACATGTTAAGGCAATAAACACCCATTGGTCGCGTACAACTTCATAAACTGAATCTCGCTCACTTAAATCTAAATTGTACAACCTTAAAATTTCACTAATGTCCAAATATGTTAATACTTGCCCTTTATTATCATCCTTTAAACGTTTTACAACTTTACTTTCGTAATTTCTTAATTTAACTTCAAGTTCAGCTAATAAATATCTATTAATAAAGGTTTTTAAAATTGCTACATTCTTATTTATTGAATTATTAATTAAATTCTTTTTCACTCCTTCTATAGTAGTATAATCACTTAAAAATATTTGGAATGACCTAAAAAACTTTTTATCTATTTGTGGTGGTTTTAGTTTTCCATGTTGTGATTCAAATTCAATTAAATGGTTTCTAAGTGTTATAAACTTTTTAATTCCATTATCACTGTATTCACCTTCATCATCAGTTAAAATATATCCACTCTTAATTTGTTCTATAAATTTATCTAAGTGCTCTATCAAGTCAAACTTTTGTATTTCACTTTTTGCATTAACACTTGCTTTTCCAAATGCAGTTACAATGTTTTTACAGAGCTCTTTTGTTACATAGGTACCTTCACTTTCATATAAGTACAATTGGTCATCCACATACTTTTTAAGGTCACTTAGTGTTTTATTCTTTTCTTTTGGTCGTTCTTCAGTTAAAACATTCCTTAATTTATTATTATTAAATGCTTTTATATCGTTAAACTTAATACCTGTACTAAAACGGTACTGCCTTCCTCTACCTAAGCTTATTTCAATGTAGATAATATTATGATTTTTGTTTTTTCGAGGAGTAAAATAAACTTTCATTATTGTAGAACATGTAATTAATGTACTTACAAAGATAACTGTACTTACATATGTACTTACATAAACTTATAGTCATTTTATAATATTTGTAAACATTAACAGAGAAAAATAACACAAACAGAAGGTTTGAATTAAAATGAATACAACATATAGTTATATTAAATTACTCCCACCTTGGGTACATTAAGTTTAAATAAATTAGTTAAACTTTTAATCTTATATCCTCACCCTATTTTACAAAGTAACTATCATTGAACCACCTATTCAGTTTTTAGTATATTAGATTAAACTTCTTTTTTGAAAATCATATCAATTATACTATTATTACTAAACTATTCTTTATCAATCGCTCAATTGCCAGGGCCTCTTATTTCTGAAACATCCAAAAAAAATCAAGAGCCAACTCTTTTAGCTCTTTGGAAGTTTGAATTTGGTTCAGGAGAAACAGCTTATGACCTTTCAGGCAACAACAACCATGGGAAAATATTCAACCCTGTATGGACAACAGAAAACGAGGGGACAAACAAAAGAAACTACCTGAGCTTTAACGGAAATTCTTTTGTTCAAACCAATCTATTTGTAAACCAACTGCCCTATACCATTATGGCTACATTCAAGTCTTCAAAAAACAAAGACGAACAATCAATAGTTGATTCAGATGTTGGAGGTAGGTACGGTAATTCAATAATACTTGGCTATAACAATGGCGACAACACTATAGATGTACAATACCACAATGGTTTTTACAACTCACCAAAAGCATATGAGGCAAACAAGTGGTACACGGTAGTAGCCACATTTAAATACGACAGCGTTTCCTTATTTGTTAATGGAGAATTTGTGGGTTCTAAAACCTACAATCAAGAGGTACCCGATGGTTCTTGCTTGAGAATTGGCAGACACAACATAAGAGACCCCCAATGGTTTAATGGATTAATTGATGAAGTTGCTGTATGGAAAGGGGTGCTTTCTGAAAAAGAAATTAAAAACATAAAATACCCTAAAAAATCTAAAAAAATATTAGCCGATCTGCTAAAACTAAAGCAGTTAGAAAGTGGTTTTAAAAACACCAACTATAAAAAAGTTAAACCAACTAAAAAAAATAATAAAAAGGCCAAAATCAACCAATATTATCCCCAACCATATAAATCATCTGAATTCAACAAACTTGCTCATGCCTTAGGGTATTATTGCCGTTTTGAAGACAAAGACAAAGTATACAACTACATTAAAGAAACAGACAACGTAATTGAACAACCTTTTTTCTTTATTGGTGATCAATGTTTAGGGTTAAAACCTTACTTGTTTGAATATTTTTCTCTTTTAAAAACATACAATCACAACGTAGATGAACCAACGTTTAATTACGTCCTCAAAAATTATTTCTTTTATTGGGCATACTGGGATGGAATAGATATGGACTACAAAAGCATTGACTATACCCCTTTAGACGTTCAAGGAAAATCAATACTAATGTATTCTTCAGAATTTGGATATATTGCCACTGTTAAGGAAATAATAAAATATGCTGACGTAAATCAATTGAGTAAGAAAAATCAAACAGCACTTACATTTGCTTGTATGAACAACAATATCGAATTGATAAAACTTCTAAAAAAGAATGGAGCTAACACAAAAATAAAAGATGACTTTGATAAAACCCCTTCAGCCTATTGCACATCTATAAAAGCTAAAAAAGCAGCTAAATAATTTTTAATCACACTCCCACCCGTAATCCTCTAATTCTTTAATGTAATCTCTATACTCTTTTCCGCTATCAAAATCTTCTCTACAATGTGTAGCCTCTAAAGTGATCAGTGTTGACCCAGAAGTACACGTTTTACATCTTGAACATGAAGAAGCAACAAGAGCAAAAACAATTAAAACAAATAAATTTTTCATGAAATAATTTTAACACAAGATAAGAAAAAGAAAATTTAAAATTTAACTCTTACACCCCAAAAAACTCCAATTTCTGTTTTACCTGAAAACGTATTGTTGTATACATTCCAACCAGATTTTGATATTCTTAAATAACGTGGCTCAACAAAACCTTTAATGGATTTACTCATATTGGCCTCAACCCCTAAACCGGCATAATAACCCAACCCATAATTGTCGTGAGTAAATGCCTTAAACTCCAAAAAACCTCCACCTGCATAGGCATATGCTCTTAACTTGTTTTCTTTAGGAGCTATAAAATAACGAGCTTGTAAACTTGCATGATGCGTTAATCCAGTTGTATTAAATTCATCTTGTTGTTGGCCAACAACATACTCAACTAGAAAACCTAATTTATCGTTGGCTTCATATCCAAATCTATAACCAAACAACATAACAGCATCGTATTCAATGTGCTCAATAAAAAGATATGGTCCCATAAGGAAGTCTGAAAACAAAACGGATTCTTCTTTTGATATTTCTTCATTTTGAGCAACTGCACTTCCTAAAGAAACTAAAAGGATAAAAACACTAACAATTAACTTTTTCATATGCATAAAAATAACAGTTTTAAATTTATTTCAAACCCAAATGGCATTCAAAAAATAGCAGTATCAATGTATATTTTTATCAAACATTAAATCCCCTGTACTAAAAGTATATATTTGCGCACTTTTATGAATTTGCTGAGACAATGAAAAAACTATTTAACAACTTTACATTCAACCCAAAAAACGATATACTATCGGGATTAACTGTAGCACTAGCTTTAGTACCTGAAGCTGTTGCCTTTGCTTTTGTAGCTGGAATAGATCCATTGGTTGGTTTGTACGGTGCTTTTATGATGGGAATTGTAACGGCTATTTTTGGTGGTAGACCTGGCATGATTTCGGGAGCTACTGGAGCTATGGCAGTTGTAATGGTTCATATGATTCAAAAAGGAAATGAAGTTGGGTTGGCCATGGAAAATCAAATTGACAACCTTGGTCTTCAATGGTTGTTCATCACTTTACTTATTGTTGGATTGATTCAAGCTTCAGCTGGCTTATTTAAGCTAGGTAAGTTTGTTCGACTCATACCCCACCCTGTTATGATGGGATTTGTAAACGGATTAGCCATTGTCATCTTTTTATCTCAATTGAATTTATTTAAAGAAACGCATCAAGGCATTACCAATTGGATGCAAGGAAATGATTTATTGATTATGATTGGATTGGTTGGTTTAACCATGTTGATAATGTTTTTGTTGCCCAAGCTTACCAAAAAAATTCCTGCTGCGCTAATTGCTATTATATCCGTTGCAGCAATAACCATATTTGGAGGTTTTGAAGTAAGTACAGTTGGCTCCTTTATTGTAGATGGTGGCGGTAGCGGATTGGAAGGCTCATTGCCAACATTCCAATACCAAATTTTTGAGCTAATTCATACCATGAATGGACATTGGGGGCTAATCGTATCCACAGCATTTCTTTTGGCTGCTGTAGGGCTTATTGAATCGTTAATGACACTAAACCTTGTAGATGAACTAACCGAAACAAGAGGAAGTGGCAACAGAGAGTGTTTGGCACAAGGTGGTGCTAATGTATTGAATGGATTATTTGGAGGCATGGGCGGATGTGCCATGATTGGTCAATCCATCATTAATGTAAACTCTGGTGGCCGAGGAAGGTTATCTGGCATTGTTGCAGCAGTTGCCTTGTTGTGCTTTGTATTGTTTGGAGCTCCACTTATTGAGCAAATACCCATTGCAGCTCTTGTTGGAGTGATGTTTATGGTAGTTATCGGAACTTTTGCTTGGAGTAGTTTTAGAGTTATTCGAAAAATTCCTCTTTCAGATGCTGTTGTTTTAATAATAGTATCGGCTGTTACCGTTTGGAAAGACTTAGCCATTGCAGTTATTGTTGGGGTAATCATTTCTGCTTTGGTATTTGCATGGAACAACGCGTTAATGATTAGAGCTAGAAAAAGAATTAAACTTGACGGCACTAAAGTGTACGAAATATGGGGACCTTTATTCTTTGGCTCAGTTCAAAACTTTAATTCTAAGTTTGATGTTAAAGAAGACCCTCTTAACGTAGAAATTGATTTTATTGAATCAAAAGTAAGTGACCATTCTGGAATTGAAGCCATAGGTAATATTGCTAGAAAATATTTGAATGCCAAAAAGAATTTAAGACTTACCCACTTAAGTCCTGAGTGCAAAACGCTTCTTTTAAAAGCTGATCCAATGTTTCAACAAATCATAGAGTCTTCAATAGATGACCCAAGATATTATGTTGTTACAGACTCTATGGACGAAGAAGTTTAGTTAAAAAAATCTTTTCCGAAATTGATAAGGTATAGTTTTTTACTTGCTCTAGTAGTGGCGGTATACAACCACCTTAAGTAACTTTTATTGAGCATATCTTCTTTAAAGTAACCCAAGTCAACAAAAACGTTATCCCATTGCCCACCCTGAGATTTATGGCAAGTAATGGCGTAGGAAAACTTAATTTGCAACGCATTAAAAAAAGGATTTTCCTTTATTTTTTTATTCAACTCTCTGTCTCCTTTATAGTCTAAAGAAACTTCATTGTAGAGTTTTTTGTATTCATCATAAGTTAGAGATGGCGTTTCACTTGAAAGCGTATCTAACATGACAATGACATCCAAATCTTTCTCGTCTGGATAGTCGACCAATTGAACGGTTAGGTTGGCAAATCTAAACCCATACCTATCGATGGTCTCTTTAAAACGAACCACCTCAACAATATCTCCATTGGCAATGAAACCTGCTTTGCTTTCTTCACCCAACCAAAAATAGTTGTTGCGTACCACCATAAGCATGTCCCCAACCGAAATTTCATTTTCTTGAAATCTAATGCGAGCTCTAATTTGTTGGTTGTAGATGTTGGCTCGTTTGTTTGAACGGCACAAAACAATCGTATTGGTAACACCACTTACGCTGTAGGCCGTTTCCAACTGATCTTGCAATTCTTCTCCAGACTCAAGCCGTACAACATCACTACTTACATCAAACCTAGGATAACTAAAATCATCGACACTTATTCTGTTTCGTAAGTCGGTCGCATTTGAAAGCACCGTAGATTCTTTTGATTGACGAACCACCTCTTTCATGGTAACGGTAATTACATCTTTTAGGTAGGTAGTTTCTAAAAAACCTTCATCTAAAGCCGGACTTATGTCTAAATGAACAGGTGGCAATTGAGCGGTATCACCAATTAAAATTAGCTTACATCCAATGCCATCGTACACAAACTGAATCAAATCGTCCAACAACGAACGGTTGCCAAAGCTGGAATCACTTGCTTCAGGTATCATAGAAGCTTCGTCAACTATAAATATGGGATTTGTGTGTGTATTCTCTTTTATTTTAATGTAAGTATTGCCGTTTTTTCTTGAACGTATCCAATATATTTTTCGATGAATGGTCGAAGCTTGTTTGTTGGAATACTTGGACAAAACTTTAGCTGCTCTACCTGTTGGGGCAAGCAAAACAGATCGTTTGGCCACAGAAGGCAAACTTTTAACCAATGCCGATATCAAAGTGGTTTTACCTGTACCAGCATATCCTTTTAATAAAAATATACTTCTTGTGCTGATTGATGTAGCAAAGTCAGCAATGGACCCAACAATTTCTTTCTGCTCTTTGGTAAAAGTGAATGGAAATTTTTTTTCAAGATTTTCTTGAAGCTTTTGACTGGTCAAAACAGATTTAGAATTAATTTTCTTTTCTAATGGCCTTCACTTGTTTTTTATCAAGCTTTGTTTGAAGCATTATGGATTTGTTGTCGTAACCCAAATTAATCAACTTAATGGCGTGTTTTTTCTTTTTAGCAAATTCTTCAGTTGAAATTTCAACTGTATTGTCTTGAGAATCTACTTTTCTTACCTTTTCTATTTTTTGTGCCGATAAGCTGAATGAAGCTAAAATAAGAGGGATTAATAGCAGTTGTTTTTTCATTAAAATATTTTTATTGATTAAAGATAACAATTAAGTTATTCTCACCCCCATTACACAAACGTCATCTATTTGTTCGTGGCTTCCTTTCCAAGTGGTGAACTCTTTATCGAAAGAGGCCAATTGCGTTTGCATGTCTTGGTCTTGAATGGAAAGTACAAACTTTTTCATTTTACCTTTCATGTATTTTTTCCCTTTTTTACCTCCAAACTGGTCTTGATAACCGTCTGAAAACAAGTATAATACATCGTTTAATTCAATCTTAACTTTATGTTCTGTAAACGACTTAGGTTTTTCAACAAAACCTATGGCTTGACGGTCTGGTTTTAGCTCTTCTATTTTATTGGAACCTTTTTTAATTATCCAAAGTGGATTCATGGCGCCTGCCCAAGAAACAGTTTTGGTTTTTATATTTAAACAACACAAACTTATATCCATGCCATCTTTTATGTTGTCTGTAGAACGTACAAATCTTTTTTCTACTATCTCCCTAGTAGCGTCTAAAATTTTAGCTGGTGCTGTTATTTTATCTTCATACAAGGCATTACTAAGTGAGTTAGAGCAAATAATACTTACCATAGCACCAGGTATACCGTGACCCGTACAATCGGCTACTGCAAAGTATATTTTATCCCCCACCTTTTCTATCCAATAAAAATCACCACTTACAATGTCTTTAGGTTTAAAAAGAATGAAAGATTCAGAAAGCCAGCTTTGTACTAAGTCAAAAGGCACAAGTATACCCTGTTGCAAGCGCTTGGCGTAATTGATGCTGTCGGTAATTTCTTGTTGTTTTTCATCAACTAACGCTTTTCCTTTTCTCACTTTTTTAAGCTGTGTAAAAACCAACCCAAGCGACACCAATATGAGTAAAGAAATTACAACCAACCCATTTCTTCTTTGAGTTTCACTATTGAGCTGCTCCTCATTGGCTAAAGTTTGTGCTTGTTGAATTAAAATTTCATCAGCATGTTTTATGCTATCTGCTTGCTTTTCTAGTAGGTACTGCTCGTGAAACTGGCGCTGCTTTTCTTTTTCTATACCGTCCATGGAAGCTAAACTGTCTTTGATTATTAGATATAACTTTTGGTTATCGAAAGCTTTCTCTTTGTTGCCTAGCTTTTCATAAACTATAAATAGCAATTCTAATATTTCTTCTAAACCATCTAACGAAGTAAATTTTTGCTTAACTTCTTTTGCTTTTAATAAAAAAATAAGCGCATTTTCATATAGCCCCTGAGAAAAGTAAATATCTGCAACATTTAGATAATACATCCAAGAAGATTCGAATCTAGGTTCACTTTCGTTTTCAAATTCCTGAATGATCTTAAAATTCTTTTCAAAGTAATCCAATGCCATTTCATATTTTCCTTGTTTTTTATAAATAAGACCTATATTCCCCAAAGAATTTCCAACACCTATCATAAAACCAATTTCTTCGTCTATCTCTAGACTTTTTTGAAAATACTCAATTGCCTTATCATGAGATTCTAAACCACTATAGGCTACTCCAATGTTATTATAACAACCACCAATTTGTTGTTTATTTCCAAATTCATTTATTAATTCTAAGCTTTTTTCAAAATTTTCTATTGCCAAATTATAATAATCTTGCGCATTGTAAATAGTCCCAATATTACCATAAGAACTTGC
Organism: Flavobacteriales bacterium; assembly: GCA_029243855.1. Classification (GTDB taxonomy): domain Bacteria; phylum Bacteroidota; class Bacteroidia; order Flavobacteriales_D; family Parvicellaceae. The sequence goes on from JAQWRG010000031.1 coordinate 10,643, forward strand.
CATACCTTTTTTATTTCCAATTGATTTAAAGATCTTTAAACTTTTTTGATGACAATCCATAGATTTTTCATAATGCGACATATAATACAATGAAGAACCCTGAGTATTTAATGATTTTGCCATCCATTTTTTATTATTTACTTTTTCAGCAAAATCATATTGAATGTTTGCAAAATAAAAAGCACTATCTGGGGAGTAATTGATATAATTTAACCATATAATATCATCCAATGATTTTAGCCGATTTGTATCAGCCTGCGTTTCATCATTCCAAACGGTCCATAGGGAGTCTAGATTCACTTGGGTTTTAGCGCTAAATGAAAGTAGCATTAATAATAGACAGAGATATATTTTAAGAATTTTCATTTGTTGTAATAAGCTAAGTAAGTGTTTTCATTTACCCAATCGTTTTATTTAAAAGTTTGCTTAATCCCCATACCTGAATCAAGATAGAAAAAATGAAAGCCAAAACTATCAACTTTTGTGAAACAACTTGTAGTATGAGCTCATTTTCCTCATACATGATGCCTGGACCAACCCTTGGCCCAAAAAAGATCAACAACAGATAAAAGAACAACAAAACACAAAAAACAACATACCCCATTGAAAAACGCTTGGCAATTTTATTTGAATTGTATATTACCAGTAAATGAATTATGCTAGTAATCCAAAGCATTAAAAAAGCTCCGTGTGCGAGGAAAATATGCAAATAGTAATTAAAGTCGTGTGGCACCAATCCAACACCTGCATACATAATACCTGCCACAACCCCTACAGGTTTGGTATACTTTGAAAATTTTATTGCTTTATCGCTATCTTTAATTTCATGAAATAGCTTTTCAAAATGCAGGTAAAACATAACCATAGAAAAGCCAATCAACACCACTGCACTTCCAAACAACAACAACGATGGGGTGTTTTTAATTTCATATTCTCCATTTTCATCCTCAAAAGGAACTGCAATAGATCCCAGTTGACTTAAAAAATTATGTGTTATCGAATAATGCTCAGATCTAAAGTTAATTTTATCGTTTTGTTCTCCAGGATGTAAAAACCCTGCAAGCAAAACAAATAGAAAAAAAATAAGTATTGCTACTTTAGGCAATTTTACTAAATAAAAAAGATCCTGGAATTCATAAATGATTTAAAATTGACAATTTAAGTAACCCTCACCCCCATTACACAAACGTCATCTATTTGTTCGACCTCTCCTTTCCAACTGTCAAATTCTTTAACTAAATAATTCATTTGGTCAGCGCAATTAAGCTCACTAATTGTAATGAGTAGCTCCTTAAATCTTGACGTCATGTATTTCTTCTCTTTTGGGCCGCCAAATTGATCTTTAAACCCATCAGAAAAAATATAAATCATATCTCCCTTTTTTACTTTAACATCAGTTTTAGTAAATGGGTTTTCATTTGTTACATTGTAACCTACTGGTTGTGGATTGGCTTTATACTCAGTTAACTCACCTGAAGAAAGAATGTATAAAGGGTTAAATGCCCCTGAAAATTGAATGGTTTTGGTTTTAGCATTGTACTTACAAAAAGCAATATCCATTCCATCTTTTGTGTTTTCGTTGTCGTTAAAGGCCTTTTTAATTAAATCACGGGTGTGGTTCAATATTAAATCGGTTTGGGTTAATCCTTCTTCTACTACTACTTCATTAAGTACTGCATTACCTATCATACTCATAAATGCCCCTGGGACTCCATGACCTGTGCAATCTGCTACAGAAAAATATACCTCATCGGTTTTTAAATTAGAATACAACCAATAAAAATCTCCCGAAACCACATCTTTAGGACTGTAAAAAACAAAACTTTCAGGAAATATTTTTAGCCTACTTTCTTCAGATATCATCAATGCATCTTGAATTTTTTTAGCGTAATCAATGGAGTCTTTAACTTCTTTATAGGTTCTATTGAGTTCTTTGTGCTGATCTTCAATAATGGCTTTTTGTTTTTTCATTTTAATAGCCCTATCCAATATAAAAAGAAAAAGAGCTATTACAAGTAAAATACCAATCGACAATATCCATCGTAAATTCTTTTCGTATTTTAAATTGGCCTCTGTTCTTTCAATTTGATCGTTGTAGCTAATGCTGTCTGTTTTTGCCTTTAGATCGTACGCCAACTTGTTTTGTAAATCAAAATTGGCTTCTCTCTGTTTTACATCGTTGATACTATCTCTAAGCTTGATGTATCCTTTGTAATAAAGCAACGACTGGGATGGTTTTTTCTTTATTTCGTATATGTCGCTCAACAATCTTGAGGCGTGCATAGACTCTACCACCACACCCGCTTGCTTGGCATAAGCCAGTGATTTAACCGCATTCTCTTCTGCTTTTGCATAATCTTGCATAGCAAAATAAGTATCTGCTATTCTTATTAAAGAATTAGATATGGGATATTCGTCTCCTATTGACATTCTTATTTCTAAACTTTCAAACAACGCGTCTAACGCTTTATCAAACTCTTTTAGCTCAAGATAATCCCGACCCAGATTAGCTAAAACTATGGACTTATTGTTTCCTGGACT
>JAQWRG010000056.1 GCA_029243855.1 Flavobacteriales bacterium
ACCGTGATAATTGTTGAGGCATATGTCCCAGAACAAATTTCGATTGTAGTTGTTCCCATACCCCATGGCTCTATATATCCAGATTGATCTACAGTAACAATATTCTCATTGTCTGAACAGAAAACCAACTCAGGGTTAGATACAGACCAACCAAAATCATCTAAAGCATCTACAGTTAATTGAAGTCCAAAATCCATTACAGATAAGCTTATTGAATTACCTTGAGCAACAGTTATTGAATGTACGTCTGAGTTACCAGAACCGCAATTACAAGAGCCGGTACCACCGCCTCCTCCGCCTCCGCCACCACCACCGCCAAACATATCGACAGTAACCATTGCAGCACCAGATGTATTCTCATTGTTTAAATCATAGGCTATAACCAAGTCCATCATGTTCATTGGTGTTTGATCAACTGTCAATAACCCTGACTGTGTAATATCACCCAACGAAAACATAGGCATAATGTCTCCCATAGCCATCATCCAACCGTAGTTAATTCCGGAGACAGGAGTGGATGTCGTTCTTGTTATGTGATAGGTTTGAGCCGTAAACTGCTGTGTTCCTCCAGCTGCTATATCAACCCAGAAAGGAGTTACTTCAATTATAGTATCTGGGTTTACAATTATTTCAGCTTGTCCTTGCACACCTTGGGTTTGAGCATAAATATTTACTTCTCCAACATTTATAGGTATAACTAAACCAGAAGAATTAACAGTTGCTATGTTAGGATCAGAAGAAGTCCAAGTAAATGTTTCACTTACAGCATCTCCATTAAAATCATAGGCCTGAGCGCTGAGAGTGGCTGTTTCATTTCTAAATAAATCTTTACCCCCTGGTGAAACTTCGATTCGAGTAACTGGAATAGGGATTGTAGGTTCTCCAATTACAACAACAGGAAGGTGAAATTCAGGGTCACCATCAAGACTTGTAGCAACAATAGTGATTAACGCATCTCCTGCAGAATTTAAAGTAACTATACCTGAAGAATTAACAGATGCAACAGATGAATTGTCAGATGAATAAGTACAAGTTGGTATTGTCCCCATGGATGATGCAGACCAATAAACTACTTCTAACGGAATTTCCATTCCAGGAAACCCTAATATGGCTGATGGGGTAACGGCAAATATTGTAGGGCTATAAATTCCTAAAGGAACTGTAGTTGAATAACTATTGCCATCTTCATTTACTGATGCTGATATAGTAGTATTTCCAAAGCCTACAAAACTAATTGTTCCTCCACTTGATGAGATTGTACAAACATCAGTATTAGAAGATGACCAAGAAGCTCCTGTTGCTGTGGTAACAACTCCTTCAACATTAACAAATTTTGCAGTGTATGTTAATGAAACTTCTGAATCAATGTTTTTTGCACCTTGGTCAATAACCAAGACCTTTCCATCTTCATCGTCTTTATTTTTATCACAAGAATTTAAAAGGAAAAATAAACTTAGCGTTAATAGGGAAATAGATATTTTTTTAAACATAGCTTTTAATATTAGTACTACAATTTATAAAAAATACTTATGTTTTTATGCAATCTTGTTTTTATTAGCCAATTGCCCACAAGCAGCATCAATATCTTTACCTCTACTTCTTCTCATGTTTACTATGATATTTCTAGATTCTAAATAATCTGCAAAAGCATCTACTTTGGCTTCGTCTGCTTGCTGATATTTACCTCCATCAATTGGATTATATTCTATTATATTAACTTTTGAAGGGAACGACAAACAAAACTCCGCTAATTCTTCAGCGTCTTGAATTTCATCGTTAAAATCTTTGAAAATAATATACTCTAACGTTGGTCTTGTTTTTGTTTTTTCATGAAAGTATATCATAGCTTCTTTTAAAACCTCTAAAGAGTTTCTTTCATTGATGGGCATAATCTTATTTCGCTTAACATCATTGGCAGCGTGTAAAGACAAAGCAAGATTAAATTTTATTTCATCGTCTGCTAACTTTTTAATCATTTTAGGAATTCCAGCTGTACTAACGGTTATACGTTTTGGAGACATTCCAAGACCATCAGGTGATGTAATTTTATCAATTGAAGCCAACACATTTTTATAATTTAAAAGAGGTTCTCCCATCCCCATAAAAACAATGTTTGATAACGGAATATCGTATTCGTCTTTAGACTGCTGACTTATCATGGCTACTTGATCGTAAATTTCATCAGGATTTAAATTCCGAACTCTTTTTAATTTCCCTGTAGCGCAAAAAGCACAATCTAAGCTACAACCAACCTGTACAGAAACACAGGCGGTCATTCTTTTTTTAGTGGGTATCAAAACACCTTCTACGACTGCCTCATCAGAAAGTAGAAATGCGTTTTTTATGGTTTTGTCTTTGCTTTTTTGAGCTTCTTGAAGAGAGATTGCTCTTATTTCAAAATTTTCATCAATGACCGCTCTTAAACTTTTTGACAAATTGGTCATATCTTGAAAAGAGGTAGCCCTTTTCTTCCATAACCACTCATAAACTTGCTTTGCTCTAAAAGGTTTTTCACCTAGAACAACCAATTTTTCAGTTAACTGATTTAACGACAGTTGTCTTATGTCTATTTTTGTTTTCATAAAAAAAAACCCCGTAATAACGAGGCTTAATTTTTTTTAAAGGATTAGCATAGCGTCTCCATAAGAATAAAAGCGATATTTTTCTTTAATCGCTTCCTTATAAGCTTTCATAATTAAATCATGTCCTCCATAGGCTGAAATCATCATAAGTAATGTAGATTTTGGCGTATGAAAATTAGTAATCATAGCATCTGGAATTTTAAACTCATAAGGAGGGAAAATGAATTTATTGGTCCAGCCACCAAATGGCTTTAATTTATGCTCAACAGTTACAGAAGACTCTAAACCTCTACAAACTGTTGTACCAATTGCACAAACTTTTTTCTTATTGGCTTTAGCGTTATTAACCATCTTAGTCGTATGTTCATTTACATACAATTCTTCTGAGTCCATTTTATGCTTGGTTAAATCTTCTACGTCTACTGGGCGAAATGTTCCTAAACCAACATGTAGTGTTAAAGAAGTAAAGTCAACACCTTTAATCTCTAATCTCTTCATTAGTTGCTTACTAAAATGCAACCCTGCTGTTGGCGCAGCTACAGCACCTTCATTAGCAGCAAAAATAGTTTGATATCTTTCTGCATCCTCAGGAACAGGGTCTCTTTTAATGTATTTAGGAAGTGGTGTCATTCCTAATTTTGTAATTGTTGCTTTAAATTCTTCGTAAGGACCATCGTATAAAAACCTTAATGTTCGTCCTCTTGATGTAGTATTATCAATAACTTCAGCTACCAATTCATCTTCCTCTCCAAAATACAATTTATTGCCAATTCTTATCTTTCTTGCAGGATCAACAAGTACATCCCATAGTAAACTTTCTCTGTTTAATTCTCTGAGAAGAAATACTTCAATTTTCGCACCTGTTTTTTCCTTATTACCATACATTCTGGCAGGGAACACCTTTGTGTCGTTATTAACCATTACATCACCATCTTCAAAATAATCCATAATGTCTTTAAAAACTTTATGTTCTATTTTTCCAGTATCTCTGTGAACGACCATTAATCTTGACTCGTCTCTTTGGTTTGCTGGAAATTCAGCAATTAGCTTTTCTGGTAATTCAAATTCGAATTGAGATAATTTCATATTTTAAAACTGTTTATTGGGTTGCGAAATTAATAAAAATAATCATGTATTTATGATTTGAATCCAATCCTCTATGGATTTAGCGTCTTTTAGTAAAAAATCTCCTGACTTTGTTCTTCTAAGTTTACTCAGGTGGGCACCACTTTTTAAGGCCTCACCAATATCTCTTGCTAAAGACCTAATGTAGGTGCCTTTCGAGCATCTAATTTCAAATTTTAGTTGATTTTGTTCAAATAATTCAAGTTTCAACTCCTCAATCTTAATTTTATTGGGTTCCAAATGAACCGTTTCATTTTTCCTAGCGTAGTCATATGCCCTTCTGCCATTAATTCTCTTAGCTGAAAAAATTGGGGGGACCTGAGTTGTAGCATTTAAAAAATGTTGTCTTATTTTTTCAATTAATTCTTCGTTAATATGGGATGTTGGAAAAGATTTATCAACATCTGTTTCTAAATCAAAGGAGGGGGTGGTTGCCCCAAGCTGAATTACCCCATCATACGATTTATCTTCTTGAATAAATTGATTGATTATTTTGGTTTTTTTGCCTGAACAAAGAACCAATAATCCAGTAGCTAACGGGTCTAATGTCCCGGCATGACCGACCTTTATTTTTTTTAACCCTAGTTTCTTTTTTAACTCGTAACGGATTTTATTTACTACATCAAAAGATGTCCAATCAAGAGGTTTATCGACTAATAATACTTCCCCTCTCTGAAATTCGTAGCTTTTATCCATTTATTAAGCTATAGCTTATTGAAATTATTCCGACAGCAAAACAATAAAATGAGAAATATTTTAATTTTGCTTTTTTGACAAATGCAATCATCCATTTACAAGCAAATAGCCCAGTTATAAATGCACATATAAACCCAATCAATAAACCAATTAAATTTGGTCCTTTGATAGATCTAACCATTCCAAAGTCATGTTTTATTATTTGATCAATAATTTCTGGCGAAATTTGTGCATTTTCAAGATCTGTTTTATATTCTAATTCAATTAAACTTGCTTCAATATTTCCATTTAACTTTGCATCTGACCATTTTTTCTCTTTAAAAAAAATAGCGTTATATGCTTTTTTTTTATTAGCATCTGTTAATAAACCATCTTGATGCAATTCATCAACAATCTTTATGGATCGTTTTGAAACATCAGTTTTTTCTAATTTCCTATTCTCTAAATAGTCTTTTGTATCTAAAATCATAATCCCAAAAATTAATGGTACAACCATTAAGAATGAAAATTTAGCAGCTTTTTCTCTGTCAACTCCTAACATAACAGAGGATGAAATTGTTGCTCCGGATCTTGAAATACCTGGTAAAATTGCAACAGCTTGAGAAAATCCAATAATTAGAGAAGAACTAAAACTAACTTCTTTTTTTGTTTTCTTGGCTCTATCTGCAAGAAGAAGTAATAAGCCTGTCAACAGTAGCATAAAACCTACAAAAATTAAATCGCCAACAAATAAAGATTCAATTTCATCTTTAAAAACTAAACCTACTATTGCTGTAGGAATCATAGAAATAATAATTTTCAAAGAAAACATAAGTTCCTCATTACGTTTAAAAGCAAATAAACCTTTAAAAATTTGAGCTATTTCTTTGCGAAATATAAGTACTGTACTTAATGCAGTGGCAAAATGTAAAACTACAGTAAGTAACATACTTTCTTTACCTAAAGAATTTTCTCCAAAAATAGCTTTACCAATTTCCAAATGCCCACTACTACTCACTGGTAGAAACTCAGTGAGTCCTTGAATAACTCCAAGAAATAGGGCTTTAAGAATTTCCAAAATACTACTTTATTTCTTTTTAAGAATACCAAAAAGAACCAACATGTATCCTGCAATGATTAAAAAAGGTGCTAGAGTAATTCTTCTAAAAGAAAAAATTTCAGGACTAAATACTTCAGCATTCTCTGATCCTCCTCCAGCCATTAAGCTTAACCCCAACAGAACAACTACACATCCAATTATTATGAATAAATAATTTTTTTTAGTTAGTACCATTCTTTTATTTTCTTCCATAATCTAGTATAGTTTTTCTGTTTTTATCCAAATAAATTTATTTAAAGCAAAGTAAGTGGATCCCAGGCTTACCAGTATTCCGATTAAAAGGATTCCAATTGCAATAACGCCATAAGCCATTAGCTCTTGTTCTAAAATTGCTTCGTTTTGACTTAATTGGGTAATAATTGATGGATTAAAGTTGGTAAATAAGTACCATAAACTCATCAGTGCAAATATAGATAATAACCCTGATACTAATCCATGAAAAAATGCTTTAATTAAAAATGGCCTTCTTATAAACGATGATTTAGCACCAACAAGTTGCATTGTTCGAATGATAAATCTTTTTGAGAAAACAGCCAATCTGATGGTGTTGTAAATCAACAAAATTGCTATAATTAATAAAATAATTGCCACTACTAAAAGAATGGTTTCAAAGTTTTTAAAAACAGAGCCTATTTCTAAAAATTGTGCTTCATTATATGCTATTTCTGAAATAAGATGTTCGTTTCCTTTCATTATTCTATTAGAAAAAGCTAAAGCACTATCAGGGTTAACATAGTTTGATGTTAAATTAACATGTATAGAAGCAGGTAATGGGTTAACTCCATCTAAAATATCAAAAGCATCATCTCCAACATGTTTCAAAAGCAATTCTTGCGCTGCCTGTTTTGAAATATAACTAGCTTGTTTTACGTAATCGTATAAATTAAACTGTTTTTCCATCAACAAAACAACCGACTCATCTACATTTACATGAAAAATAACATCTACACTTAGTTGTTCTGTT
>JAQWRG010000066.1 GCA_029243855.1 Flavobacteriales bacterium
AAGAATAATGTATGTTTTACAAGCTTTCATAATGAAGTTTTATGATAATGTGTTAAATTTACTATCAATAAAGGTATTCCTCAAAATTATATTAATAAACGATGAAAAAAATATATTTAGTATTATCCATTTGTTGTACTCTAGCTCTTTCTGTAGGGTTTTTGAATAACTGCTCTAACAAAAAATTTACTAGTACACAAAGTGAATTTACAGAAATCATTTCAGGGTATTCTGCAGGATTATTGTCAAATAGTTCATCTATTAAGGTTAGGTTAATGGAGCCTATTGATAATGCTTTTCAAGAACAATTAAGCAATGAAGAACTTTTTTCATTTGAACCGAATTTATCTGGTTCTATAAATTGGATAGATAACTATACCGTAGAATTTATTCCAGCTGATTTTCTTCCTTCCGGGACTGAGTTTAATGTTAATTTTTCAGTAAGTAAAATACTTGCTGAAAAAAATATTCCTGACTTTTCATTCACTTTTCAAACCTTAAAACAAGCCATTTTTCAAAACTTAATTGGTATACAGCAAGCAAACTCTAACGACTATTCTATTCTTAAATATTTAGGAGAAATTCAAACGGCTGACAATGCAGATTTTGATAACATTGAGAAAATAATTTCAGCATTTCAAGATGGTAATCAATTGGATGTAATTTGGGAAACTACAGAATCTCCAAAAACATATCAATTTATTATTGAGGGAATAAAAAGAAGTGAGTCCGCAAGTGAGGTGTCTATTAATTGGGATGGAAATATTATAAATGCAAATGAAAAAGGTTCCGAAATAATTCAAATTCCTGCTCTTGGTGATTTCAAATTGATTAAAAGCACGGTCAAAAATAGCCCTAATCAAAAATTATCACTTCATTTTTCGGATCCAATAAAACCTAATCAAAATCTTAATGGGTTGATTTACTATAAAGATATTGACTCAAGGTTAACTTTTTCTATTGAAGGTAACGATATAAATGTATTTAGCAATCAGGTTCTTCTTGGGGATCAAACCATCATCGTCAACAAGTCTATTAAAAACTCTCTAAATAAACCACTTAAAGATAATCAAGAAATATCCATTCACTTTGACAACATTAAACCCGCTGTGGAGTTATTAGGTAATGGTGTTATTTTACCATCAACTAATGGATTAATCTTCCCTTTCAAAGCCGTTAACTTAAGAGCTGTCAACCTAAAAGTGATTAAAGTTTACGAAGACAATATTGGCCAATTTTTTCAAAACAATCAATTTAATGGGTATAACGATTTAAACCGTGTAGGAAATATTGTATTTAAAAAAGAAATTGACTTGGTTGCTGACAAGCCTATTAATTACAGCAATTGGAATACCTTTTCTCTAGATCTTTCGGAATTAATAACAGTTGAAAAGGGAGCAATTTACCGTGTTGTGATGAGCTTTAACAGGTCTCAATCTCTTTACGATTGTCCAGATAACGATGAAATAATTTCAGAGAACAAACCTGAATATACCATTCAAGAAAGCGACATGAGAATGTTTGAAGGCCCTAATCACTACTACAATGATTACGATTATAATTATTGGGATTACGACTGGTATGAAAGAGAAAACCCGTGTAAAGACTCTTACTACAAACTCAGAGATAGAATTATTGCCACGAATGTTCTTGCGTCTGATATGGGTATAATTGCTAAAAGTGCTGATTCTAGATTCATAAATGCCTATGTAACAAACCTTAAAACAACTGATCCTATTTCAGGAGCAAAAATCGACATTTTTGATTTTCAAAACCAACTAATTGGGTCTGCAAACTCAGATGAAAACGGCATGGTTAAAGTGCCTATTGATAAAAAACCTTTTTTATTAATTGCATCAAAAGAAAGTGAAAAAGGGTATTTAAAATTAGACGATGGTAATTCTTTATCGTTAAGCATGTTTGATGTTAGTGGTCAGCAGCTAAATAAAGGAATTAAAGGTTTTATGTATGGTGAAAGAGGAGTGTGGAGACCTGGGGATTCACTTTATTTATCTTTCATCTTAGAGGACAAAGAAGCTGTGCTTCCCTCTGATCAGCCCGTAGTATTTGAGTTATTCAATCCAGATAATCAACTTTATAAAAGAAAAGTAAGAACACATAGTGTAAATGGATTTTATGATTTTAGAACAAATACTGAAATAAGTGATCCAACTGGAAATTGGAGAGCTCAGGTAAAAGTTGGCGGAGCTACGTTTTCTAAGATTCTAAAAATTGAAACCGTTAAACCAAATAGGCTTAAAATAAAACTTGATTTTAACAAACAAGACATCATTTATTCTGACAGTCAACAGAAGGGAGATATTTCAGTAACATGGCTTCATGGAGCTGTTGCTAAACAACTTCAAACAGATGTAGAAATGAGCCTAGTTAGCGGCAAAACCTCTTTTGAAGATTATTTCGGATATCACTTTGATGATCCCTCAAAAAACTTCTATGCTAGAGATGAAATGATTTTTGATGGCTCAACAGATGATAAAGGTCTTGCTTCTTTTGAACCTAATATAAATGTTAAAGAAACGGCTCCTGGGATGTTAAAAGTTAACTTCAAAACTCGTGTTTTTGAAAAAGGTGGTGATTTCAGCGTTACCAATCAAAGGTTAAAATACTCTCCTTTCGATGGTTATGTAGGCGTTAAGGTGCCTGAAGGTAAGGGTTGGAATGGAGCAATTTTTTCAAACGAAAACAATATCGTTCCTATTGTTACTGTTGACAGCAAAGGGAATCCTGTAAGTAGAAAAAACCTTGAAATTGAAGTTTTTGATATTCGATGGAGATGGTGGTGGGAAAGAGATGATTACGATGATTTATCTAGGTACGTATCTAACAATTCTTCCAATTTATTATTAAGTGAAAAAATCAACACCATTGATGGAAAAGCAAACTTTAATTTAAATTTTGGAAAAAATCTATATGGCAGAAAATTCATAAAAGTTACTGATCCTGTTTCTGGTCATTCTACAGGGCAAATTTTTTATGTGACTTATTCTGGATGGTGGAATAGAAGCGGTGGTGACAACTCTGAAGGAGCTGAAATGTTAACATTTTCTTTAGATAAAAAATCTTATAATGTTAATGAAACCATTAACGTTGATTTACCAGAATTTAAAACTGGAAGAGCGCTTGTTAGTATTGAGTCGGCAACAGGTGTTTTAAATAGTTTTTGGGTTACTTCAGAAGAAGCAAAAAGCGGTGTCCAAATTGAAGCAAATAAAGACATGGCTCCAAATGTCTTCGTTCACATCTCTCTTATTCAACCTCATGATAATAAAGACAACAACCTTCCAATAAGGCTATATGGTGTACAAGGAATCAAAGTTGTTGACCCTAAAACTGAACTTCATCCAACAATTCAGATGCCTAAAGAAATAGCTCCAGAATCAAATTTCACTGTTGCTGTTAGCGAAAAAGAAGGTAAAGAAATGACCTATACTATTGCTGTGGTAGATGAAGGGCTGTTAGACTTAACTGGATTTGCTACACCAGATCCATGGACCTATTTTTATACCAAAGAAGCACTAGGGGTTAAAACATGGGACATGTATAAATATGTCATAAATGCTCAAACAGGAGAAATGGCTGGTTTGTTGGCTCTTGGTGGTGGAGATGGTGAAAAGGAAAAAGAAGGTTCTAAGATAAAAAGGTTTAAACCTGTTGTAAGATATTTAGGTCCATTTAATCTTGAATCTGGAGAAACCAACAGTCATGAAATACACATGTCTAATTATGTTGGCTCAGTAAGAACTATGGTTATTGCTGGAAATAAAGGATCGTATGGTTCTGCTGAAGAAACTACACCTGTTAAAAAACCATTAATGGTGTTAGCTACACTTCCAAGGTTGGTAAGCCCATCTGAAAAAGTTCAAATGCCTGTAACTGTTTTTGCCATGGATGAAAAGGTTAAAAACGTTTCTGTATCTATTCAAGCTAATGAGATGTTTGCTATTAATGGTCCAAAAACACAAAACATACGTTTTGATGAAGTAGGTGATCAACTGGTTAATTTTGAGTTAGATGTTGTTGAAAAAGTTGGCGATGGAAAAATCAAGGTTCTTGTTAAATCTGGGAAACATGTTGCTTCTCATGAGATAGAAATTGAAGTAAGAACCCCTAACCCAAGAGTTAATGAGTTTACTAATGTTATCATAGAACCTGGAAAATCATGGGATCATCAATATAATGCTATTGGAATTTATGGAACCAACAATGCATCCTTAGAGGTTTCTTCTATTCCACCTTTAAACCTGGATGACCGTCTAAAATATTTAATTCGTTACCCTCATGGCTGTATAGAACAAACCACTTCTTCCGTTTTTCCTCAGCTACACTTAGCTGATTTGATGGATTTAGACAACAAAAAGGTTTTAGAAATTGAAAACAACATTAAAAGTGGAATTAATCGTCTAAAGAAATTTCAATTATCTGATGGTGGTATGTCTTACTGGCCGGATTCCTACGGTGGTTCTTCTGAATGGGGAACAAACTATGCAGGACACTTTTTATTAGAAGCTAAAGCAAGTGGGTATGCTGTGCCAGATGGATTAATTAATCGTCTGTTAAAATATCAAAAACAACATGCAAATACTTGGCACAAAGGAAATAATGGAGGTTATCGCAATAGCGAGCTAGTGCAAGCCTACAGGCTTTACACACTTGCATTAGGTGGAAAACCTGCATTAGGGGCTATGAATAGAATGAAAGAAATTGATAATTTATCTATTACAGCCAAGTGGAGATTAGCCGGAGCTTATGCAATAATTGGAAAAAAAGAAATTGCTAAATCCATAATAGAATCTCTAAACACAACGGTGCCTACTTATAAAGAAATGTATCATTCATATGGTAGTTCAGTTCGAGATGAAGCCATGATTTTAGAAGTGTTAACCCTTCTTGATTCAAAAATAAAAGCTAAAAAATCGTTTGATCGTATAAGTAAAAACATGGCCTCAGAAGAATGGTATAGTACTCAAACAACTGCCTATTCGTTGCTGGCTATAAGTAAATTTATAGGTAATAATAAATTCAAAAGTTTAGATTACCAGTTTGTAGAAAATGGAAAATCAACCATGATTAAAAGTGAAAACCCTATACATACAGTTGATCTGGACTTTATTTCAAATAAAGGAGATTTAAAAATAATTAACCAGACACAAAATCAATTGTTTGTAAAGGTTAAAGTTGACGGCATTCCTCTTGAGGGAGATATTACTGAAGAACAAAATAATTTGATTATGAATGTAAAATATCTTGACATGGAAGAGAATCCAATAAAACCATATGTTCTAGATCAAGGAAGTGATTTTATAGTTGAAGTTGAAGTTCAAAACCCAACGCACAGGTCGTATCACAACTTAGCACTTAGTCAAATGTTTCCCTCTGGTTGGGAAATTAGAAATACTCGAATGGATGTTAACGCATCTCAATTGTTAAGAGATCGTCCAACCTATCAGGATTTTAGAGACGACCGCGTGTATAGCTATTTTAACCTGAATAGAAGTGAGACAAAACGATACAGAATTATTCTTAATGCAAGCTACTTAGGAGAATATTATCTACCAATAACGCATTGTGAAGCAATGTATGACAATGAAATATTTTCTAGGAAAGCTGGCGGAAAAGTAAGAGTGGTTAAAGCTGGTCAAGACATAAGTGGACTTTAATTTTTTATTGAAAAAATATTTATTAAAATCTAAGAAAAGAATTTTTTTTATTGGGTTGTTGTTGGGTGCGTCCGTATGGTATTACGCATGCTTACCGAAAAATATATTTAACAACCCTTACTCTACAGTTATTGAGGACAATAACGGAGTTCTATTGTCTGCAATAATTGCCCAAGATGGGCAATGGCGATTTCCTCCCTCAGACACACTTCCTGCAAAATTCAATACCTGCATTCGCTTGTTTGAAGATGAATATTTTTATTATCATCCAGGCGTAAATCCCATTTCAATAATTAGAGCTTTAAAACAAAATTTTGGTGCTGAAAAAATTAAAAGCGGAGGTAGTACCATAACCATGCAGCTCATAAGGTTGTCTAGAAAAAAAGCAAGGACTTATAAGGAAAAGTTCGTTGAAATAATTCTTGCTACTAGAACTGAGCTATCTTATAGCAAAGATGAAATCCTTTGTCTATATGCAGCTAATGCTCCTTTTGGGGGAAATGTCGTTGGGTTAGAAGCTGCTTCATGGAGATACTACGGAAGAGCTCCACATCTTTTATCCTGGTCGGAATCTGCTACATTGGCTGTGCTACCTAACGCGCCATCATTAATATATCCAGGAAAAAACCAAAAAAAACTGCTAAAAAAAAGGGATAAGCTTTTAAGAAAGTTGCTTATTAAAAAGCACATTAATGAAGAGCAATTTAACCTTGCTATTGAAGAGCCGCTCCCAATAAAGCCATTAAAATTACCACAAGTGACTCCACATTTTTTAAATTATGCCGTTAAAAAAGGGTATAAAGGTGAAAGGTTAACAAGTACTATAAATGGGTTATTACAACAACAAATAACAAAATTAGTACAGCATAAACACGAAAGGCTGACACTTAATCAAATTGATAATTTAGCTGTTTTAGTTATAGATGTTAAAAAAAACTCCGTCTTATCTTATGTGGGAAACTCTTCTTGTAGGAAAGCTAATTGTGGCGACAAGGTAGATATTATTCAAGCTAAAAGAAGTTCAGGGAGCACCTTAAAGCCGTTTTTGTATACCTCTATGATTGAGGGTGGTTTATTGCTAAAAGACGAATTAATTGAAGATGTTCCTATTAAAATATCGGGATACGCTCCATTAAATTTTGACAAAACATATGATGGAGCAGTACCAGCATCAGAAGCGTTAACTAGGTCGTTAAATATTCCGGCTGTAAAATTACTTCAGAAGTATGGGGTAGAAAAATTCCTTTCAAACCTTAGTAAATTAGGGTTTAAGTCCATAGACAAAAAAGCTAGTCATTACGGATTATCTCTTATTTTAGGTGGTGCTGAATGTACCCTTTGGGAGCTATGTAACGCCTATTACTTATTAAGTAAGGCTGCCCAAAATGAAGTACCAATTGACTTGAAAATTAAAACAAATCAAAAAGTAAAAGTAAAAGAGCTCAATTTTATCTCTCCTGCTTCAATATATCAAATTTTAACCGTTTTAACAGAAACCAATAGACCATCTGGAGAAGGAGCCTGGAAGATATTTGACTCTGCAAAACCTATTGCATGGAAAACCGGAACAAGCTTTGGCCAAAGGGATGCTTGGGCTATTGGAGTTACTCCAGAGTTTGTAGTAGGCGTATGGGTTGGAAATGCTGATGGGGAAGGAAGACCTGGGCTAACTGGTGTGAAAAAAGCTGCTCCTATACTTTTTGATGTTTTTAGACTCCTTCCTGAAACAAGTTGGTTTAAAAAACCATTGGATCAAACCGTTCAATTGTCAATTTGTGAAAAAAGTGGATACCCCGCATCTTTAGACTGTCCCAACACAAAAAAAACAATTGTTCATGAAATGGCCATTCATCACATAAACTGTCCTTTTCATCAAAAAATTCAATTAGACAGCTCCAGTTCCTTTAGAGTCAATAGTAATTGTTATAGTGTTTCCAAGATGAAAGATGTTTCCTGGTTTTCTTTACCCCCACTTCAAGAATGGTATTTCAAATATCGAAATCCGAATTATAAAATACTTCCTCCTTTTTTACCTGATTGCATTGAAGGAAATCAAAATAATATGGATTTTATATATCCAAAAGAAAACTCATCTATACTAATTCCAAAAGGGCTTGATGGTGTAAAAAGCAGCACCATCTTTCATGCCGTTCATCAAGATAAAGACGCTTCTATTTTTTGGTTTTTAGATGATGAGTTTTTATGCAAAACCAAAGGAACACACAAAGCTATTGTAAATCCAAAAAAAGAAGGGTTACAAACAATTATTATCGTTGATAATCATGGCAATAGACTAGAACAAAAAATAAAATTCATAGAGTAATAAAATTATTTTCCAGCTCTTTTTCTATCAACCTCTTTAAGAAAAATTTTTCTAAGTCTAATTTTTTCAGGAGTTACCTCAACATATTCATCTGCTTGAATATATTCTAAAGCCTCTTCTAAAGAAAAAATAGTTGGCGGAGCAATCTTAATTTTATCGTCTGCTCCAGAAGATCGAACGTTAGATTGTTTCTTCTCTTTTGTAACATTAACGACTAAATCACCTGGCCTTGAGTTTTCACCTATTACCTGGCCACCATAAATTTCTGAGTTTGGTTCAATAAAAAATTTCCCTCTATCTTGTAATTTATTTAAAGAGAATGGAATGGCTTTTCCTTTTTCCATAGAGATTAAAGATCCATTTTGTCTTCCTGCTATCTCACCTTTATAAGGCTGGTACTCTTTAAAACGATGTGACATAATAGCTTCACCGGCAGTTACAGTAATTAAATAGTTTCTCAAACCAATAATCCCTCTGGATGGAATTTCAAATTCAATAACCGTTCTTTCACCTTTATTTTCCATATTCACCATATTTCCCTTACGGTTAGTAACAGACTCTATAGCTTTACCACTTAAGTCGGTGGGTAAATCAATGGTCAATTCTTCCATTGGCTCACTTTTAACACCATCTACTTCTTTTATAATAACTTGTGGTTGACCAACCTGAAGTTCATACCCCTCTCTACGCATTGTTTCGATAAGTACAGATAAATGCAGAACGCCTCTTCCAAATACACTAAAAGAATCTGCTGAACCGGTATCAGCCACTTTTAAAGCTAAGTTTTTCTCAAGTTCCTTGTCTAACCTATCTTTAATATGTCTTGAAGTAACATACTTACCTTCTTTACCAAAAAATGGTGAATCATTTATGGTGAAAAGCATACTCATTGTAGGCTCATCAATTCTTATAGTTGGTAATGCCTCTGGATTTTCAACAGCACTAACCGTATCTCCAATCTCAAACCCTTCTAATCCCACCAAAGCACAAATATCTCCTGCTTGAACCGAATCAACTTTTGCTTTACCTAAACCTTCAAAAACATACAGTTCTTTAAGTTTGTGTTTTGTTTGAGAACCATCTCTTTTTATTAAAGACAATTGTTGTCCTGATTTTAATGTTCCTCGTTGAAGTCTGCCGACAGCTATTCTACCAATAAAAGAAGAAAAATCTAATGAGGTAATTAGCAGTTGTGTTGTTCCATCTTCTACTTTAGGCTGTGGTATATTTTCAACTATAGAATCTAATAAAGGAATAATATTGTCTGTAGGTTGAGTGTGGTCTAAACTCATCCATCCGTTTTTAGCAGAGCCAAATACAGAAGGAAAATCTAATTGCTCTTCAGTTGCATCCAAATTAAACATTAAATCAAAGACTTTGTCTTGAACCTCATCAGGCGTACAGTTTTCTTTGTCCACTTTATTTATAACAACAATAGGCTTTAAACCAAGAGCTAAAGCTTTTTGAAGTACAAAACGTGTTTGAGGCATTGGCCCTTCAAAAGCATCTACCAAAAGCAATACTCCATCAGCCATATTTAATACTCTTTCTACTTCTCCACCAAAATCTGCGTGACCAGGTGTATCGATAATGTTGATCTTATGTCCCTTATAGTTTACTGAAACGTTTTTTGAAAGAATTGTAATCCCTCTTTCTTTTTCAAGATCATTGTTATCAAGAATTAAATCTTTTTTTTCAACTCTCTGATCAATTGCCTCACAGGCATATATCATTTTATCAACCAAAGTAGTTTTACCGTGATCCACGTGAGCTATAATTGCAATATTTCGAATATCCATTCTATTAAATTAGTTTGCAAAAGTACTATTCTTTCTATAACATCTTGATTTTATTTTTCATCTCTGATATTTAATACAAAATAACTTATTACCTTATGATTTACATAACTTTTTATTAACTTAGTGTCGTTAAAACACTATTAGACGTTCTAAACACTACTTTTTCTTAACTATGAAAAATTATATTCTTTCCTTTTTCTTAGCTATAAGCTCCATAACCTTTCATTCTCAAAACATTACTGTCAGCGGAGTCGTTAGTGATGCTGATGGTGCTCAAGTTCCTGGCGTAAATGTTGTAGTTGTCGGCAGCAATAATGGTGTTACGAGTGACCTAAATGGAAAATACTCCATTCAAACTAAAAATAATGAAACACTTCAGCTGAATTTTTCCTTTATTGGCTATGAGACACAAACTATTTTAGTTGCTGGAAGAACAACAATTGACGTCACTATTAATGAATTAACTAAATCACTTGACGAATACGTTGTTGTAGGGTATGGTAAAACAACTGTAAAAGAACTTACAGGAGCAACTGCAAAAATTAAAGGAGAAAATGTTGAGAAGTTAAATATTGCTAGAATGGACCAAGCACTACAAGGTCAAGTTGCTGGTGTAGCAATTAACACCAATTCAGGATCACCGGGAGGTTCATCAAGTATTAGAATAAGAGGGCTTTCTACTTTCGGAGACAACGATCCTTTGATTTTAGTTGATGGTGTAGTTTACGACTCCGAGGGTTTAAATGCTCTAAACCCTTCAGATATTGAATCAATAAATGTTTTAAAAGATGCCACTGCTGGAATATATGGTGTTCGAGCAGCCAATGGAGTAATCATAGTAGAGACTAAAAAAGGATCAAGAAACTCAAAGCCAAAATTTGAGGTTAGTACTTTTTACGGAATGCAGGAAACTACTAAAAAGCTAAGCCTACTAAATGCTAGACAATATGCTGTTATCAAAAACCAAATGCACCTAAATGGTGGCGACCCAAGGCCTTTTCAAAATGAAGCACTAGGCGTTGGAACAAGCTGGCAGGATACTATATTTCAGAATGCGCCTTTAGCTAGTTATAATCTGGGAATTACTGGAGGAACAGAAAATTCTAGTTATTCTATTGGAGGATCCTATTATTCTCAAGACGGAATTGTAGGTGGGGCTAAAGCTAATTTTGAACGTTACAATAGTAGAGTTAATGTAACCACTGATTTATCTGAAAAATTAACCTTGAGTAGTATCTTCTTATTTACCCACGAGAGTCGAAGCGCTTTACCAGAAAACGGAATAGGCTCTGTCCTTTACAATACTATAAATGCATTTCCAACCGACCCGGTTATTGAAAATGGTCACTACAGTTATTTAGAAGAAGTAAGTGATATCATCAATCCGGTTGCTCAAATAATTAACACGCACAATCAAGCTTTGGTAAATAAGCTAGTTGGTAAACAAGAAATTGATTACCAGCTAAATGAAGACTTTACTATAACCAACCGCCTTAGCTACAACTATGCCTTAGTTGATAATAAATCTTTTAGCCCATTAGCTTGGTATGGTCCAGGTAAATATGCAAACAATGCCGCTAATGCTGAGCTAGACCCTGTTCTTGTTGAAATTGCTGATTCTACTTTTATTGAACGGGGAGCTAGTGTGTTTGAACAAAGGGCAACGTATTTAGACTTAAACTACGAAGGATTCATTAATTACAACCACACTTTTAATAACTCGCATAACGTTAAAGCTACTTTAGGTACTTCAGTGTTTAAAAGAAGAGGAGAAGTATTAAATGGAACAGCGTATAACATTCCAAATAACTCTATTAACTTTGCTGATATATCTGCAAATTTAGCTCCAGGTGGTTTTTTAAACAATGTTGGCTCATACGAATTTGAAGAACGACTTCTTTCCACTTTCTTAAGAGCTGAATATGGATATAAATACAAATATTTACTTTCTGCAATTCTTAGGCGAGATGGCTCTACAAAATTTGGAACAAACAATCGCTTTGGTTTCTTTCCTACTGTTTCTGGAGGTTGGATAATTTCTGATGAAGATTTCTATAAATCAAAAGCGTTTAGTTTTTTAAAACTTCGAACGAGTTACGGAATTTCAGGGAACGATCAAATTGCCAACTTTGCATACAGAGCTTTACTTAACGGAGAAGGTGTTTATGTTTTCAATGATATAATAACATCCGGTGTTGCTCTTGGCAGAGCTGCAAACCCTGATTTAAAATGGGAAACAACAAGGCAATTAAATATTGGTTTAGATGTGGAGTTATTTAAAGCTATCGATTTAACTATGAACTATTTTACCAAAAACACCTATAATTTACTATTTCAGCCTGATGTTTCTGGAGTTTTAGGCTCTTATGGACCTGGTGGGTCTCCCCCTATAATTAATGCCGGTGATGTTTCTAATAAAGGATTTGAATTAGAATTAGGTTACCAATCTAACTCTAAAAGAGAACTCCAATACAACATTAACTTCAATATGACAACTATTAAAAATCAAGTAATGAAAGTTCCTGATGGCGTAGATTTTATTCCGGGGGCTTATTTTGGAGTTGGAGGGAATGTAGCTACTCGTTTTGAAGTTGGAAATCCTATAGGATATTTCCATGGATATGAAACAAATGGCATTTTTCAAAATCAACAACAAATTGATGATGCTGATGTTTATCAAGAAGGAGCTCAACCTGGTGATTTAATTTTTGTAGATCAAAATAAAGATGGTGTAATTAGTTTTAATGATGATTTAGACAAAACAAATATTGGCTCAGCTATTCCAAAATTAAATTTAGGTTTTGCCTTTTCAATAAATTACAAAGGGTTTGATTTATCAACAAATATTTATGCTGCTTTAGGCCAGCAGATAATAAGAAACTTTGAAAGGCAACAACCTTATGCCAATCAAATGAGTTATGTTTTTGGAAGATGGTCTGGTGAAAATACCAGTAACGAACACCCAAGAGTTACAACAGGAGCCACAAGAAATACTGTTTTTTCTGATTATTATGTTGAAGATGGTTCTTTTATCCGTTGCCGAAACTTACAAGTTGGATATACCCTACCAAAACAATTCACTCAAAAATTTAAAACGGAATCAATTCGTTTCTATGTGTCAGCTAATAATTTATTTACCATTACCAATTATCAAGGCTATGATCCAGATATTGGAGCAACAGCAGGAACACTTTCAGCTGGTGTAGATTATGGCTTTTATCCACAGGCTAAAACAATAATGGGAGGTTTAATCTTAAAGTTTTAAAAAATGAAAAGAATAATAATACCAATTTTAGAAATCACATTTTTTTGCCTGTTATTGATTTTTACAGGCTGTAAAAAGTTTTTAGATATAGATCCGCCATATAGTCAAGATGCAGAAAATTTCTTCACCAATGAAAGTGATTACGAAAGAGCATTGATTGGAGCCTATGATCTTCTGCAGGGAACTTTTCTTTCTGTTTGGATTAGCGAAATCGCCTCTGACAACACAATTGCAGGCGGAGAAAGCGTAACAGACACAGAAGGGTTACATCAAATAGACGCTATGACACATGGTGCTGTAAACAACGAATTACGAAATATTTTTCGTTGGAATTATGCTGGCATAACTCGATGCAATTTTATTACTGAAAATAAAGATAAAATTGACTTTGATGGAAAAGAAAAAATAATTGGTCAGGCAAGATTTCTTAGAGCTTACTATTATTTTGAATTAGTTAAGTTTTTTGGAGATGTTCCTTTAATTATTGATGAGCGCTTAGGTGTTGAAGAGGTGACTACATTGCCTAGAAGTCCTAAGTCAGAAGTTTATTCTCAAATTGAAGCTGACCTTCTTTATGCAATAGGTGTTTTAGACTTAACCAGTTTAATAAAAGGAGAAGCTTCCAAAGGTGCTGCACAGTCTCTTTTAGGTAAGGTTTACTTGTATCAAGAAAAATGGACTGAAGCTGCTCAAATGTTTGATGGGGTGATTTCATCTGGACAATACGGCTTATTTAACGATTATGCTACGCTTTTCTTAGTTGATAACGAAGGTTGTAATGAAACTATTTTTGATGTGGAATACTCTGGTCTTGAGGGAGGAAGCTACGGTTGTTTAATTTGTTTAGAAGGAAATGCAGGTCCAGGGTTCCAAGGTATCAGACAATATAATGGACCAGTTTATGGAGATGGGAACAGTTATAATTTACCAACACAAAATTTATACGATGCTTTTCAAGCTAATGACTTAAGAAGAGATGCAACATGTTTAGATATTGATGCGTTTATTGCTGCTCAACCAAATGCAGGTTTGATCACCTATGCTGAAGGTGGTGGTGGTCATACTGGATA
>JAQWRG010000080.1 GCA_029243855.1 Flavobacteriales bacterium
CTTTTACTTATCTGGTTTGTTCCATTTATGGCTAAAGCAGCTACAAGGCTTGTTAAGTCTAAAGGAGATGCTGATGAAGAATTCAAGCTAGACTACATCAGTGTAGGGGGGATAGCTAAACCTCAAGTAGCTATTCTAGAAGCTAAACAAGAAGTAGCTAAATTTGGAGATGTTACTGGTAGAATGAATGGATTTCTTAAAACATTATTAAATGATCAAGATAAGAAGACAAGAAATAAAATGTTTAATAAGATTAAAAAGTATGAAGAAATTACTGATCGTGTAGAAGTTGAAGTTGCAAATTATCTTGACAAAGTTTCAACTCAAGAAATTAGCCAAGAAGCTTCATCTCAAATTAGGAGTATGCTAAGTATTACTAATGATTTAGAAAGGATTGGAGACATTTATTATCAAATGTCAAAAACGATTGAAAGAAAAGATGATAATAAAATTTACTTCTTGCCTGAACAAAGAGACAATATAAATAAGATGTTAGAAGTTATCGATAAAGCATTTTTAATTATGAATACTAATTTAAATTCTGAATACGGTCATATAATAATTGATGATGCTCAAAAAGTTGAGTTAGAAATTAATCAACTTCGAAATAGTTTAAGAAAATCTTACTTAGAAAAAGCAGAGAAAGGCGAATTCAAATTTCAATCTGGGATAATGTATAATGATTTATTCTCTTCTTGTGAAAAAGTGGGTGATCATATAATCAACGTTAGTGAAGCTGTTGCTGGAGAAATTTAACACTTATGAAATTATCTAAATTCAAACATCTTATTTCGTCAATAGAAGAAATTAGCTTTCAATTAGAAAATGGAGAAACAATACCCCAACATTTTCACATTACTGAAATAGGCATTAATTCAAAAGAATACATAGATTGTGGTGGGACAATTCGATTAGAAAAAGTGATTAATTTCCAACTATGGCACGCTAATGATTTCGATCATAAACTAGAAGCAAAAAAAGTATTTGATATTATTTCTCTTGCAGAAAAATCGTTATTCATTGAAGACCTAGACATAGAGATTGAGTACCAAAGCACAACCATCGGCAAATACAATCTTGGTTTTAACGGAAGTAGCTTTGTTATAGAAAGTAAAACTACAGCTTGTTTAGCAGAAGACAAGTGTGGAATTCCTGAAGAAAAACTAAAAGTTTTGTTATCGGATTTACAAAACAACTCTTCTTGTTGCTCTCCAGAAAGTGGATGTTGTTAAAAAAAACAAGTAGTTTTTGGATCGTCTTGGGAGGTGCTGCAATTGGATATCTTCTAAATGTATCTGTTTTAGTAATCTAATCTTTAAAAAGATAAAAACAATAACATTTTTTAAATTAAAAAAAATAACGGATATTCGCAGCCGAATTAACTAAAACTGGGTTTAGGACCCTTTTAAAACTATTAATATGGCAACAAAAATAAGATTAGCAAGACACGGTAAAAAAGGAAAACCATTTTACCATATAGTAACTGCAGATGCAAGAGCTCCTAGAGATGGGAAATACATCGAAAGAATAGGAAGTTACAATCCAAATACAAATCCAGCAACTATTGAATTTAATTTTGACAGAGCACTTCATTGGGTAAGTGTTGGTGCACAACCAACCGATACAGTAAGAGCAATGTTATCATACAGAGGAGTACTTTACAAAAACCATTTATTAAACGGAGTCAAAAAAGGTGCTTTAACAGAAGCTCAAGTTGAAGAAAAATTCAACAAATGGTTAGAAGACAAAGCTGGTAAAATTGACTCTAAAGTAGAATCATTAGAAAAAGACGCTAAATCAGCATATGAAAAAGCTATTGCTCTTGAAAAAGAGAAAAGCAATGCTAGAGCTGCTGTAATTGCTGAGGCAAATCAAGCTGCTGAAGCTGCCGCTGCAGCAGAAACTCAAGAAGCTGAAGCTGCAACTGAAGAAACTGCAACTGAAGAAGTAGCGACTGAAGAAGCTCCTAAAGTTGAAGCAGCAACTGAAGAAACTCCTAAAGCTGAAGAAGCTAAAGAAGAAAACAAATCTGAAGAAGAAACTAAAGAAAAATAATAATCTTTAATTAAAACTTATATTAGCTATGCATGTTTTCATGCATAGCTTTTTTTTTATATGGATACCAATCAATTTTTTTTATTAGGTTATATATCTAAAAAACACGGTTACAAAGGCAATGTTGTATTATACATAGATACCGACCACCCATCTTATTATCATTCTATAAAAAACATTTGGATTAATCAGAATGGAGTCAATACTCCATTTATCATAGAAAATATTAAAGTTTTAAAAGAAGATCAATTGATATTGAGTTTAAAAAACATTGATTTGGATAAATGTGAAAGACTAATTAAAAAAGAAGTTTACATTCCTTCATCTCAAGTTCCTGAACTAGATGAACAACAGTTTTTCAATAGAAATGTCATCGATTTCAAAATCTATGACAAGCATGAAGAATTAATTGGAACAGTAGAAGAAATAATAGAAATACCTAACAATACACTCATTCAATCGTCTGTTGACGGAATTGAAGTTTTAATTCCTTTTAATGACAATACGCTAATTGAAATCAATAAAAGTAAAAAAGAGTTAACGATTGAAATACCAGCTGGATTGATCGAACTTTACACTAATGGTTAAAAAAAAATACAAAGCTTTTAACTTCAAACAATTTTCAATTCAACAAGAAAATGCAGCAATGAAAATTGGAACTGACGGAATTCTTTTGGGAGCATGGGCAAATACTTCCAATTCTAATTACATCATTGATATAGGAACCGGAACAGGTGTTATTGCCATAATGCAATGTCAAAAAAACGCATCAGCACTTGTAGATGCTGTTGAAATTTCAAATGAAGCTTGTATTGATGCCAAACAAAACATCAACAACTCCCCTTGGAAAGATAGAATTGTTCTTCATGAATCTTCCATTCAAAAATGGATCTCTAACAAAAAGTACGATCACATCATTTCAAATCCACCTTTTTTTGTTAATAGTTTAAATCCTGAGGATAGTGAAAGAAAAAAAGCTAGGCATACAACACATTTAAGTTATGTAGATATATTAGAGTTTACTGCTGAAAACTTATCAAACAAAGGAAAGGTATCTTTAATCTTGCCTATTGAAGATGGAGAAAAATGCATC
Source organism: Flavobacteriales bacterium (assembly GCA_029243855.1). Lineage (GTDB taxonomy): Bacteria > Bacteroidota > Bacteroidia > Flavobacteriales_D > Parvicellaceae. The sequence goes on from JAQWRG010000080.1 coordinate 3,149, forward strand.
TTGATTTCTAATAAATTTGAATTGTGGGTAAGTAGAAAATGTTTCGTACAACCCAAAGCACATAAAAAACCTCATAGATTGTTGTTAGAATTTACCAATGAAAAAACAAAAGTTTCAGAAAATAATTTAGTCATTGAAAACAAAGAAAGACACGATTATACTGAAGAATACAAATCAATAACCAAAGATTTTTACACTATATTTTAATTCGTTGATCTCTTTAAAAATAGCTAACTTTACAAAATGTCTCAAAAGCCCTTTTTTAAATCCAGATTATTTAAACTTCCTAATCACCGTAAATTTGAATTTTCAGCTAGGTATTATGATGAAGACAAAGAAATAATTGAAAATAGTAAGAAAGAAATCAAAAATGATTTAGCTAATAATTACGACAACGATTATTCAAGCAGAATCAAAGATTCATTCAATAGAAGACAACCAAAAAAAGGTTTTGGGTTTTCGTCCTGGGAAAACACAAGATTGATCATTATTTTTGTTTTATTAATTGGAGGTTTTTTCTTTCTTTATGACGAACTTGACGAACTACTTGAATATCTTACCCAATCAAAAAAATAGAATTTCTTAAATGATTCAATTATTACCTGATAATGTAGCCAATCAAATTGCTGCAGGGGAGGTTATCCAAAGACCTGCTTCAGCAGTTAAAGAACTTTTAGAAAACGCAGTTGATGCTAAATCAGAATCTATAAAGTTGATAATTAAGGATGCTGGAAGAACATTGGTTCAAGTCATTGACGATGGTCTAGGGATGGATGAAGAAGATGCTAAAATGTGTTTTGTACGACATGCTACTTCAAAAATTTCAAATGCAGAAGATTTATTTAAAATAAGTTCAAAAGGATTTCGTGGCGAAGCATTATCCAGTATAGCTGCTGTTTCTCATGTAGAATTGAAAACAAAAGCTGAAAACAAAGATGTTGGTATTAAAGTAATTGTTGAAGGTTCCAAAACCAAAACTACAGAACCAGTTGCTACAAAAAAAGGAACAAGTTTTTCAATGAAAAACCTTTTTTATAACATTCCTGCAAGAAGAAATTTTCTTAAATCAAATGCTGTAGAGACCAAACACATTATTGATGAGTTTCAAAGGGTTGCACTTGCACATCCTGAAGTTCAATTTTCGATGTACAACAACGAGCATGTTGTATTTGACCTTCCAATAAGCAACAGAAGGCAGCGAATAGTTAATTTAATGGGGAAAAAATTCAATGAACGCTTAGTTCCTATTGATGAAAAAACAACCATCAGTAACATTTCAGGATTTGTACTTAAACCAGAATTTTCAAAAAGAACAAGAGGAGAGCAGTTTCTATTTGTAAACAACAGGTTCATTAAAAACTCCTCTATCAATTATGCTATAAATCAAGCTTTTAAAGATTTAATTAGCAAAGACCAATTCCCATCGTACTTTATTTATTTAGAAGTACCAACAGAGTCTATTGATATTAATATTCACCCAACTAAAACCGAAATAAAATTTGATGATGAACGAGCAATTTATGCCATAGTTCAATCATGCATAAAAAACTCATTGGGTAAATACAACGTTTCACCAACATTGGATTTCGAACAAGAAACTTCATTCAACGTCCCTCCTATTTCTGACGCTACAAAAGTATACGAACCAAAAATTAAAGTTGACCCGTATTACAATCCTTTTAAAACAAACGAAAACAAAAAAAACATTGAAGAAAATATTCATTTTTTAAGAGATAATTTTCAAAATGAATTAGACAACATTCAAATTGACGAACAAAGCGAACAACAAGACCTTCACTTTGAAGAAAACAATCAAAACATCAATTCAACGATTAATTCAATAGCTTGTTTTCAATACAAATCAAGGTACATTGTTACTACAAAAAAAACTGGTATTTTACTTATTGACATTTTTAGAGCACATCAACAAATTCACTTTGAAACTCTTATAGATAATTACAAGAACAAAAAAACCTCTTCACAAAAACTTATTTTCCCTGAACAAATCAACCTTTCTAAAGGTGATCATATAATTTGCTTAGAATTGATGAATGAATTAAAGGAATTGGGCGTTGAAATTGACGATTTTGGAAACAACAGTATTGTGCTTAATGCCCTTCCCAGTGGAATTGAGTTAAAAGATCCAAAAGGGTTTGTTGAAACTTGTATTGAAGACATTAAAAAAGAGAATCAGGAGTTTGATCAACCTTTTAAAAATTTAGCTTGGAGCATAGCCAAAGGATATGCCTTAAGCAGGTTAAAAAAATTAAGCAATGAAGAAATGACACATTTAATGGATTGTTTGTTCTCATGTAAATCACCAGCTTTAAACGCACATGGACATACCATTATTAGCGAGTTTTCAGATGGTGAAATCTCTCAAAAATTCAAATAATGTTTGGACAACTTTTTAGAAACATGCCTGAGGTGGTCAAAAATTTATTGATCATTAACGTACTTTTTTTTATAG
>JAQWRG010000097.1 GCA_029243855.1 Flavobacteriales bacterium
AAATGTTTTCCATTAAAAAAATGGATCTATAATATTCGTAATTATTCATGTACTTATTGTGATTAACCACATCTTTATATTTGAACAATGCATTGAATATTAAATCGGTAGAAAAATCTTCAGGCAAATACACTTTAGTTATGCTTCTACAGCCCAAACCATAGTAACTGAAAACGTCATCTGCCAATTTAGATAATTCTTCCGGCGAATGATTTTCGTTAACAACAGCAACCGAAGTCCTGCTTTTTCTAAAAAGATGAGGATAAGTACCAAAATAACTTTCAAAATATCTATTGGTGTTATCACTTCCTGTTGCAATAACTAAATCAAAACCTTCTGATTTACCATCAACAATTTCAATTTGACTTTCTAAGCCATCATCGAATAGCGAAAGAATGTTCAACAAAGCTGGAATCAATTGATTATCATCTGAAGATAATTTCACTTTTAACTTATATCCGCATAAATAAGAGCAAAGTACATCATGCCAAGCTACAAGTGGTAAATTTCCAGCACAAATAATTAAAACTGTTTTATTGGTGTTTAATTGGGTTAAATCGTATTTATCTAACCATGAATCAATATTATTTTTATTCATAGATTTTGCCCATGAACAGCAAGCTTCCATTACCATTTCTTTAGTAAACCATCCGTTATGATGAAAAGCAGTGTCAATTACTTGTAAAAAATCATTGTATTCAATTTCAGAAACCCCTGTTTTAAAACCACACCATTGCTTTTTTAATGAAACAATATTTAAAAACTCACCTAATTGAATAACTGCAGCTTTTCTTTGAACTATAGAAGATTGAATCATAAATCAATATATTTGCAACAAAAATAACAACAAGAATGTTATGGCCATCAAAATAACGGATGAATGTATTAATTGCGGTGCTTGTGAACCAGAATGTCCCAACAATGCTATTTATGAGGGTGGTGCTGAGTGGAAATTTTCAGACGGAACTTCACTAAAAGGGAAATATACTGGATTAAGTTCAAAAAACACTGTGGATGCTGATCAAGAAAACGAACCTGTTGACATGGATGTTTACTATATAGTAGCTGACAAGTGCACAGAATGCAAAGGGTTTCATGATGAACCTCAATGTGCTGCAGTTTGTCCAGTTGATTGTTGTGTACCTAATGAAGAAATTATCGAAACTGACGAACTTCTTTTAAAGAAAAAAGATAGCTTGCATATAATATAATCATTGTTTGGCTTACTTTTTGATTTTACAAACCACATGAGAACCCTTCATTTAATAAAATTATTCTTTTTTTTAAGCTTCACCATCTCTATTTCGTCTCAAGAAATGGCTCTTTATGAAGATTCTTTAATCAGTCTTTTAGAAAAAGTTCATTTTTCTAAGAATAAAGATAGTGCCATGAAATTTAACACTTCTTTTAAGAAAACTCTCAAAAGATGTTTAATAAAACCTGAATCATTCACTTATTCATTTGATTCTATTTCTAATTTTATGACCACAAAAAAATCTCCTGATGGTACTTTTAGGTTATTCAATTGGAATATTGAATTAAAAAATCAAACTCAACACTATGAATGCTTGATTTTAAAAAAAGATCAAAAAGAAAACTTAACTGTAATTGAATTACATTCAAAAAAAAGATCAAATGAAGATTTAGAATACCAGGTTTTAAATGACAAAAACTGGAAAGGGGCTCTTTATTTTGATATTATTCCAGTTAATAAAAACAACAAAACTATCTACACCTTACTTGGTTGGGACGGAAACAACATATATTCAAATATCAAAATCATAGAAACGCTAAGCTTTGTTAAAAAAAATAAAATTCAATTTGGAGTACCAATATTTAGCTATTCCGATGGTAAGGTTAAAAGAAGGGTTGTTTTTCAATACAATAAAAAATCGTATATGTCCTTAAAGCATATACTAATTAAAAAAGAACATTATTTAGTATTTGATCACTTAACCCCAACATCACCTCATTTAAAAGATTTCCCTGACTGGTATGTAACTGACTTAAGTTTTGATGCCTTTAAATGGGAAAACAACAAATGGAATTACATTCAAGATTTTGATGCCAAATCAAAAAGATCATCTAGAAAACCATTTAACAACCCATAAGAATAAGTTTTTAAATTACTTAACCAATGTTACATCTCCTATATATTCATAGGAACTAGAAGTAAATTTATCTTTTACCATTACCTTCCATACGTATACATCAAATGGACAATTAACACCATCGTGTTTTCCATTCCACCCATCATTAATATCTTTGGTTGAGAATATTAATTCTCCATTTCTATTAAAAATGAGCATTTCATAATAATCTTCATCAGCTCCGTAAATAACTGGTTTAAACACATTATTTATATTGTCATCTAAACCAGGAGAAAATGCATTAGGAGTATATATCAAAAATTTATCAACCACTTCAACAATACCGCAATATGTAGACTCACAGCCAAAATCACTTGTTGCGGTTAAACATACTTCGTATGAGTTAGCTTCAAAATTTGGGAAATTAAATGAAATGTTTTCATCACTAAAATTGGTTAGTTGACCATTGATATTTACAGACCATTGATAACTTACTGCATCAATACTATTGTTATAAAACTCAACAAATGAGTTAATTACTGTAGGTGTACTTGGAGACCATACAAAAGAAGGAATTGGAAAATCATATACACAAACGTATTGCGAATCAACAACAGTTGTTTCACAACCTTGAGGGGATATTGCAGTCAATGAAATATCGTAGCAACCTGGATTAATAAATGTATGCGTTACATTACCACAAGCATTACTATTGGTTCCATCACCAAAATCCCATAAACATTGCGAACCAATTGGAGCAGTAATACCTGTAAAATTTGTAACTAATGGTGAACAATCATTTAGTAAATCACCACTAAACTGAACCGTAGGATTAGGAAAAACATTAATAGCAAATTGCTCTATTATATCTGGAGTTTCACAATTATCACTAACGGTAATGGAATAATTTGTTGTTATAGAGGGCGATAAAACCTGAACAGAATCATTAGAAACCACAGGTGACCAAGAGTAATTATAAGGGCCCCCATCTCCACCTAAAACACTTGCTGTAATAGAAACTGAATCACCTATACACAAATTTTGGTCTTGAATAGGACTCATTGACAACAATGGATTAACATTGATCTGTACAAAATCTGTGTCGGATCTACAACCGTTATCATCAATCACAGAAGTATAAAATGTAGAGTCAATAGTTGGTGAAACAGTTAATTGACTAGAGGAGCTAACATCATTCCAAAAATAAGTTAAGTTGCCTGTTCCTCCACTTGCAACAACATCTATATTCGCTGATCCTCCATGACAAATGGTTGTGTCTCCATTGGCTTGTAAAACAATTTGCGGAGGACTTACAAGAGTAAATGAAATAGAGTTTTTACAAGAATTTGAATCCATTAAATAAATAGTAAAATTACCACTTCCAAGATTTGAAAACACACTATCTGACTGATAATTGACACTATCAATACTAAAGAAGTATGCTCCAGTGGAATAAACCGTAGCTTGCCCTGTAGAATCGTTGTAACACAATTCAGAAATGGTATCCAATTGATTAATAGAAATCAATTGATTTCCAATAACTGCTGTATCAATAATTAATGAACAGCCAATACTATCTGTTACTGTAAGGTTATAAGTATCAGCACATAACATTCCAGCAGAATCAATATTTAAATTAGAATTATGGCTCCAATTATAAGTAATGGGTCCTATTCCTCCGCTAATATCAGCATCAATCAACCCATCGCATGCACCTATGCATGAAACATCTTGAACCGTAAGGTTAGACTGTAAATTACTCACCCCTACATTAACCATATGAGAAGCGCTGCACCCGTTTCCATAATCAATAGTAACCGTATAATCAGTTGAAACTAAAGGATTTACAGTATTAGTAGTGGTAGTTACTCCATTTGACCAACTTAAATTGCCTAAATAGTATATTTTAAAATTTAATGTTCCAAAGTTATCGTTATACCAACTAGGTTGTGCTTCAGAAAAAGTATATGTTTGAGGAGCACCCCCTGTAAAGTAAAACTGATAAATATGATTTGGATTATAAACTGTTGGCACTTGTGATTGTGTATTAGGATTTACACCATTCCATTTCCATGGGTATGCAGGAATAGGCGTAATATTTGCACAACCTTGATAAAACCAGAATCCACCGTCTCTTAACTCACAATTTCCAGCTCCTGAAAAGGTGCCGCTTACAACCGCATAATAAGTACCTGGTAAATTTGTATTAATGGTAGTATGTGAAAATGCTTGATCAAATACCATATTAAATTCTTCAACCAATACTCCTCCTGAAACTGAATCAACATATAATGAAACTGAATTTCCAACACATATGGCTGTATCTGTCATAGCATGTACATATGGATTGTCATTTGGAGTAAAAGGTGCAGAAAAAGTACAAGTAGGTGCTGCAGAAAAAGTAGCCGTAATTTGACACGGTTGTCCATCAGCAGGAATTCCCGTAAGGGTATATGAAGTTGGAGATACAAACGGGGCATTAAAAACTTGCTGAATTCCATGACAATCAGTAATAGTCAATTGACCTGTTGAAGGCTGATTTAGGAAAGTAACGTCACCAGCGTACGTCAATCCATTGACATTATCACAGGCTGTTAAAGCTACAGAAACGTCAATCAATGAACACGGTTGTGTACATGTTGGCTCGGTAAATAAACTTGAAACTATAGTACATGTTGGATCATCTGTAAAAGTTGCTGTTACGGTACAGTTGTTTGTACCATCTGCAACAATTCCTAGAATAGAATAATTAAGGGGACTAATAAATGGAGGGTTGTAAATAGTTTGATCTCCAGAGCAATTTTCGACAATCAATTGACCTGTAGTTGGTGGAGTTGTAAAATCTAAAACCCCACTTATATCAAATGTACCTGTTGCAAGGTTACATACAGTTGGAACTACAGTAATTGAATTTATTGAACAAGAACAACTTGGATCAGTTGAAGGAAGAACCGTTACTGTTGAAACAGCAGTTCCAGCACCACAAGGCCCACTTCCATTAACAGTAAAAGTATGTGTGCCTGGTGTACTAGGACATGCTTGTACAGTAGATCCTGTAGAAGCACTTAAAGCAGGGGAAGAAACCCAATTGTAAGAGGTTCCACCATTAGCCACTAAAGTGGCACAAGCACCTTCACATATGGTTTCATCATTTACAGTTATTGGAATAAAATTGGTACAACTAACGGTAGCCGAACCAAAAAAATTAATTGGAACATTACTTTGTATAGAGCTAAAATTAGAAAAACAAATAATAAATTTATCACCACAAGTCACATTCAAACCAGGCTCATAATTTCCAGCAACTCCGCCTGATGGTATAGTATTTGCTATCCCTGTACCACCAACAGATTGAGAATTCCAATTACATCTTACTGGAGCAACACTATTACCAGGAATAGCACTACAACTATTTGCATCATAGGGCCACATCGCCCAATCGTAATAACCATTTTGTGCACCTCCTGCTCCAAAACTCATTTCCAAAGTTCCAGTAGTTGCAATATTAATTATCATCCAAGTACTATTGGTTTCACCATCTCTTAAACAACCACTATTAGTAGTTCCCCATGGATTAAAAGTAAAAAAACCATCGTAATCTGGATTGGAAAAGTTATGATTATAGGGAAATGTGTTTGGGCCTGTTAACTCAACAACAGCACCAGTACCATTGGGACTAATCGTAAACCCCTGATTGGTACAAATATCAACTGCTACAGAACAATCAGGAGCAGTTACTTGACCAGTATAGTTATTTATAACAAAAAGTATTAAACCAAAAGAAAAACATAAATATTTAAAACAAGCCTTCATTATTCTCTCTTTAAATATTTTGTCAAACCTATTCTTAAATCACTTGGGTTAAAATCAAAGTCAACTGATTTACCAGTACTATTAATTAATATATTTTGATGTTTACAAAAAGCTTTATCTAGGCTTAATATTTTTGAATTATGATTCGAATAAACAGGAATAACAACTGTGTTATCTAAAACTGGAAATTCATTGTAATTAATTTTATTAGAATGAAGAAAAAATAAAACGGTAAGTCCTTTATTTTCTATTCCATTGAAAAAAGCATTTTTATAAATCTTATCAACTTCTTTAAAATATTTAGCGTATGTTTTTATATCTGTCTTACTGTTTACATTAAAGACTAAAGTATACTTACCAATAAAATCATTGTTATCAAGTTTGATACTATTTACGTCTTTAAGATCACTAAATTTAGCGATATTAAAGTTCTTTTGAGAAAAACTTAATAGACATAAACAGCATAAAACAATAGACAATAGTTTTTTCATAAAAATAATTTCAACGAAATAAAGTATAAATTATAAAAAATCATCTTATTAATTCAAAAAAATGTTAGCAAAAAACGGATTAGTAGATATCGCTTTAAATAGCATAATTAACTTTCAAAACGACAATACACAAAATGGTTGCTTGAATAACAATAATTTATTTGAAATAATGTTAATAAAAATATAAGTGAAAAATAACGTTTCAAATGATTTATTTTACACATTTGTTGCATAAAAAAAAACACCCATGAGTAAAGTTCACAACTACAGTGCTGGTCCATGTATACTTCCTCAAGAAGTAATGAAAGAAGCAGCAGCATCTATTCTAAATTTTAATGATTTAGACTTATCATTAATTGAAATATCTCACAGAAGTAAAGATTTTATTGATGTAATGGAAGAAGCAAGAAGTCTTGTTAAAGAAATTCTTGAAATTCCTAATGGATATCAAGTGTTGTTTTTACAAGGTGGTGCAAGTCTTGGATTTTTAACAGCTGCTTATAACATGATGGGGGCAAATAAAACTGGAGGGTATCTTGTTACTGGAGCATGGGCGAAAAAAGCTGCAAAAGAAGGTGGATTTGTTGGCAACAGCAAAATAATCGCATCATCTGAAGACAAAAACTTTAACTACATACCAAAAAATTATTCTCTTGACAATAGTTTAGATTATTTCCATGTTACTTCAAACAACACCATATTTGGAACGCAATTGAAAAGTTTACCTGAAACAAATGTTCCTATTGTGTGTGACATGTCTTCTGATATTTTCTCAAAAAAAGTAAACATTTCTAATTATGATTTAATTTATGCTGGAGCTCAAAAAAACATGGGTCCTGCAGGAACAACTCTATATATTGTCAAAGATTCAGTTCTTGAATCTAATGCTGTTCCAATTCCTACCATGCTTAATTTAAAAACGCATGTAGACAAAGATTCTATGTTTAATACACCTCCTGTATTTGCTATTTATACTTCAATGCTTACATTAAGATGGTTGAAAAAAAATGGAGGAATCGATTGGATAGAAAAGTTAAATCAATCTAAAGCCGATTTAATTTACAATGAGGTTGATAGAAACTCACTATTTACAGGTACTGCAAATGTTGAAGACAGAAGCAATATGAACGCAACATTTGACCTGACCAATCAAGATGTTAAAACAGAATTTGATCAACTTTTAGCAGAAAACAACATAAGTGGACTAAAAGGACATAGATCAGTTGGTGGATATAGAGCGTCAATGTACAATGCTTTACCATTAGAAAGTGTAGAAGTACTAGTAAACTCAATGAAGGAATTAGAAAATAAAAAAGGATAAATTATGAAAGTATTAGCTAATGATGGTATTTCAAAATCTGGTATCTCAGTGTTAGAAAAAGCTGGTTTTGAAGTTATTACAAATAAAGTAAATCAAGAAGACTTAATAAACTTCATTAACTCAGAAAAAGTTGAGGTAATTCTTGTAAGAAGCGCCACCCAAGTTAGAAAAGACATCATTCTTGGATGCCCATCTCTAAAAATGATTGGCCGTGGTGGTGTCGGTATGGACAACATTGATGTTGAATTTGCTAAAGAAAATGGATTAGAAGTTATAAACACCCCTGCTGCTTCTTCTCAATCTGTAGCGGAACTGGTTATGGGGCACCTTTTTAGCATTTCTAGATCTATTTATGATTCAAATAGAAATATGCCAGGTGCATCTAACGGAGAATTTAAAACACTTAAGAAAAAATATGCCAAAGGTGCAGAGTTGAGAGGAAAAACAATTGGAATTATTGGATTTGGTAGAATTGGTCAGTTTACAGCTAAATATGCTTTAGGAAACGGAATGAATGTTGTTGCATTTGATCCTTTCATAAATGAAATAAGTATATCGTTAGAAATTGCAAATCAAAATTTAGATGTTCCAATTACAATGTGTTCAATGGATGACCTACTTTCTCAATCAGATTATATATCTCTTCATGTTCCTATGCCTAAAGATGGAAATGCATTACTTGGGGCAAATGAATTTGCTAAAATGAAAGACGGTGTTAGAATTGTCAATGCGGCTAGAGGTGGTGTAATTGATGAGGATGCACTTTTAGAAGCAATTAGTTCTGGAAAAGTTGCAGATGCTGCTCTTGATGTTTTTGTGGGCGAACCAAATCCTAGAAAAGATTTAATTTCTAATGAAAAAATTGCACTTACTCCTCACATTGGTGCTGCAACATCTGAAGCTCAAGATAGAATTGGAACAGAATTGGGCGATAAAATAATTAGTTTTTATAAAAATTAAGTTAATTAATTGGTCTATTAAAATGGCTAAGATTATTCCTTTTAAAGCAGTTAGACCAACAAGAAGCAAAGCTTGTTTAATTGCTTCTAGACCCTATTATACATATAAGAAAAGTTTGTTAAAGGCAAAACTTGAGGGAAATCCATTTACTTTCCTTCACGTAATAAACCCAGAATTTTCCAAGGGTGATAAAACTACTCCAAACAGTAAAGAACGTTTTGAAAAAGTAAACGACAAGTACGATGAATTTAAAGCATCTGGGTTATTAATTAAAGAAAAATCTCCCTGCTTATATATTTATAGACAAACTACCAAACAAGGAATATTTTCTGGAATAATTGCTGGTGCTTCTGTAGAAGACTATGTTGAAAATAAAATTAAAAAACACGAAAACACTTTAAAAAATAGAGAAGCAGTATTTAAAAATTATCTCGACATATGTCAGTTTCATGCAGAACCTGTATTGTTAGCCTATGATGAACCTAAAAGTGTAAATCAGTTAATAAATAAAACCACCACCAAAAGACCAGAATATGAATTTTTCACAACAGATGAAAAAGGTCATGAACTTTGGGTTATTAAAAGTCAAAAGGACATCCAACTTATTGTTGACGAATTTAAAAAAGTTTCCAAAAGCTATATTGCTGATGGACATCATAGAGCGGCATCATCATTATTATATAGTAGTGATAATCAAACAAAAAAAAACATACTTAAAGATTATTTTTTAGCTTTTTTTATTGATTCAGGCAACTTAAAAATATTTGAATTCAATAGGTTCATAAAATCAATCTCTCCCCTATCTAAAGAAGAATTTCTAATGGCACTAGAAGAGTCATTTATTGTTACACAAACAACAAGAAAGCACCAAAAGCCAACCTCAAAAAAAGAACTTACGATTTACATTGATAAAAAATGGTATTTATTAAAAATCAAAAGCGAGTTATACGAAAAACTTGAATTCAAAGAACAATTAAACAGTGAATTAGTCTCAAATTTTATTCTTAAACCAATACTCAATATTATGGATTTAAGAACTGATGAGAGAGTAGACTTTATAAGTGGTTTCTCTTCAATAAAAGAATTAACTAAAAAAGTCAACGAAACTCCTATGAGTGTTGGAATTTGTCTTTTCCCTCATAACTTTGATGAAGTTAAAGAAATAGCAGATAAGGAACTTACAATGCCCCCTAAAAGCACTTGGATTGAACCAAAACTAAGAAGTGCGCTTACTATTTACGAGTATTAATGAACTAAAGATTTTACTTTATCTGCAGCTTCTTTTAATGTAATTGCAGAATGAACATTCAAACCAGAGTTATCTACAATTTCTTTTGCTTCAATAGCATTTGTACCCTGTAACCTAACAATAATAGGAACAGGAATTTCTCCTATACTTTTGTAAGCTTGAACAATTCCTTTTGCAACACGATCACACCTAACGATTCCGCCAAAAATATTAACTAAAATACCTTGTACATTTTTGTCTTTCAAAATAATATTAAAGGCTTTTTCAACACGATCAGCATCAGCAGTACCTCCTACATCTAAGAAATTTGCTGGTTCTCCACCACTTTGCTTTATAATATCCATAGTAGCCATAGCAAGACCTGCACCGTTAACCATACAACCTACGTTCCCGTCTAAATTAACATAATTAAGACCTGCAGCATCTGCCTCTACATCCATCGGATCTTCTTCACTTAAGTCACGCATCTCTAAATAATCAGGATGTCTATACAATGCATTTGAATCAAGAGAAACCTTTGAATCAACAGCGATAATTCTATCGTCACAAGTTTTTAAAACTGGATTAATTTCAAACATTGAAGCATCACAACCTTCATAGGCAGCGTAAAGCGCTTTTACAAATTTCACCATATCTTTAAAGGCTTTACCAGATAGGCCAAGATTAAAAGCAACTTTTCTACATTGAAAAGAAGTGACACCCACTTTTGGATCAATTTCTTCTTTATGAATTAAATGAGGTGTTTTCTCAGCAACTTCTTCAATATTCATTCCACCCTCCGTAGAATACATTATTATGTTTCTACCTGTTTCTCTATTTAATAAAACAGACATGTAATACTCGCTTGTTTTATCAAAATCAGGTGCATAAGCATCTTCAGCGATTAATACCTTATTAACTTTCTTGCCTTTGTCAGTAGTTTGAGCAGTAACTAAATGACCTCCCAAAATACCATTTACTTTTTCCTCCACTTCATTTAAACCTTTGGCAATTACAACACCATGAGAACCTGTTTCAATGACTGATCCCTTTCCTCTTCCCCCGGCATGAATTTGAGCTTTTACTACGAACCATTCCGTTCCTGTTTCAGCATTTAACTTTTTTGCAGCTTCAATTGCATCATTAGCATTTTCAACTACTATACCCTCTTGAATAGCAACACCATATTTTTTTAAAATAGACTTGCCTTGAAATTCGTGTAAATTCATTATTAAATAATTTTTGGTAAATGTAAAAAATACTTATTTCCGACAACATTTAAACCAAAGTTTTTATTCAACTTATATGCATCAAGTATTAATTTTAATAAAAAAACGCGGTTACCTTAATTATGTGATTAAATTTGATGGTAATGATTAAAGCAACTAATATTTCCAAAGACTTTGGCAATTTAAATGTGTTAAACAATGTAAATGTTTCAATTAAGCAATCTGAAATCGTTTCTATTGTTGGCAAAAGTGGTGCTGGAAAAACCACTTTACTTCAAATTTTAGGAACGTTAGAAAAACCAACTTTAGGAGAAATATATTATGAAGAGTCAAATGTTTTAAGCTTAGGGGAAAATGCTATTTCAAAATTCAGAAATGAAAACATAGGTTTTATCTTTCAATTCCACCACTTACTTCCTGAATTTACAGCTCTTGAAAACATTTGCATTCCTGGTTTTATTGCCAAAAAAAGCAAAAAAGAATTGCATGACAAAGCCATGCATTTTCTTAATCTAATGGGTTTAGAACAAAGAAAAAGCCATAAACCAAATGAACTTTCTGGAGGAGAACAACAACGAATTAGTGTAGCCAGGGCTTTGATTAACAATCCTAAAGTTATTTTAGCTGATGAACCAAGTGGTAACTTAGATACTGAATCAGCAAATGAACTTCACGAGCTGTTTTTTAAATTAAGAGACTCCTATAAACAGACATTCATAATCGTAACTCATAATACAAAACTTGCTGAAATTGCTGATCGAAAAATAGAAATGAAAGACGGTAAAATCATCAATTAAAACGCTGGGCAAGACATCGTTCTATACGTTTTCTTTTTAGGCTCACAATAAAACTTAAATGCTAAGGAAACCTCATGAGAACCACCGGAGACAACAGATAGTTTTGAGGTAGTTAAATCATAGCTATAACCAATTCTCAATGCATCCGTTTGTATTCCAAAAGTCACGATAAAAGAATCGTTATTTCTATACCAAACACCTCCAACTAAGTTGCCGTTTGAATAATATATTCCAACATTAAGTTCTTGAAATTCACCTTGTTTGTTAAAAAGAATACTTGGAGTAAGAGTTTCTTTTTTTGTAGCAAACATGGTTTGAGTTTGGGCTTTAAGTGGAATTTCTACTCCCATGTGTGCTGAATATCTTCTTGGTAAATACGATTTTGAAGATGAATTATTTGGATTAAAAACAAAAGATTCTTCCGGTTGAGTTAAATGATGAACAGCAACTCCAACAAAGAAATTTTCAGAAAAACCTAAAACACCCGCAGAAAAATCAAGAATATTCAAAGGTTCTGTTAAAATAAAATCGTTGGTTGAATAAACAAACCCTCTTCTTGGATCAATCATATCACCAAACGTTAATTTACTGGCATCAACCGACTTTTGAATAAATGTACCTTGAATTCCAAAATCTAAAGAAAACTTTCTAGTAATATTTTGGTGATAAGAATATACTAAACTTGCATGGTTGGTTTTAAGGGTATTTGCAACATTATCACTCATTATTATAAAACCTAACCCACCAGATAAAAGATCTGCTTTTTGATCGTAAGCAACAGCTGTAGTAACATAATTAGCTGAAAAACTTGGCCATTGATTTCTATAATTCATAACCAACCTTGGACATACATTAGAACCAGCAAAAGCAGGATTTAAATATACAGGGTTAGCATAAAATTGCGTAAACTGAGGATCTTGTCCATAAGCAATTGGCGAGGCAAAAAACAAAAAAGTAAGCCCACAAATTATTGGAATATTTAATATTAGTTTAATGATCAGTTTGCTATTAAAATTGTGTATTAACTTTATACATAAAAACACCAATAAAAGTTTTAATTTCTCTAAAATAACAATTATATATTATTATTTTAATCTAAATACAAATAGAATTATAGCAAATCTAAAATATGAACTATTTAAAAGTTATCTAAAGAAAAAAATCAAAATATTCCATTATATTTATCTATCGGATTAAAAACCTTATTGTTTAACCAATTAAAATTTAAAAAATGAGCAATTTACCCTGGCTTAAAAGCTATCCTGATTTTGTTTCTGAAAATGCTGACTTTTCATACAATAATTTAGTAGAAATTTTTGACAACTCTGTATCGAAGTATGGCAATCAAATAGCCTATAAAAACATGGGTGTTGAGATTTCTTTTAATGAAGTTTCCAAACAAGTTGATGCACTGGTATGGTATTTTCAAAACGAAACAAACCTTAAAAAGGGTGATAAAATAGCCTTACAAATGCCCAACTTATTGCAATATCCTATTGCAATATTCGCTTGTTTAAAAGCTGGGCTAGTTATAGTAAATACCAATCCTTTGTACACTGCTGATGAGATGCTTCACCAATATACTGACTCAGGAGCTAAAGCAATAATTATTCTTGAAAATTTCGCAAGTAAACTTGAGGAAATTCTTTCCAAAACACAAATAGAAACAGTTATTACTACTACAATTGGCGACTTACTTGGTGGATTAAAAGGCTCTATCGTAAACTTTGTTATTAGAAACATTAAGAAAGATGCGGACGGAAATAAAATGGTCCCGCCATTTAGCCTTCCTGGTTCATTACAATTAAAAAAAATATTAACTAAAAACGCAGGCAAAACAGGTGAAAAGGTATCTTTAGAAAAATCAGACACCGCTTTCCTACAATATACTGGAGGAACAACAGGGGTTTCTAAAGGTGCTGAATTAACTCATGGTAATATATGTGCTAACGTTTCGCAAGTCGAAGCTTGGATCGGATCAAACATCGTTGAAGGACAAGAAACCATAATTACTGCATTGCCATTATATCATATTTTTGCTCTCACTGCAAATTGTGTGGTTTTCTTTAGATATGGTGCAAAAAACATTCTCATTACTAATCCAAGAGATATGCCGTCCTTCTGTAAGGATTTGCAAAAAAATCCATTTTCAGCCATAACGGGTGTAAATACTTTATTTATAGGATTAATGAACCAAGATGCTTTTAGAGGTTTAGACTTTTCTAACCTTAAACTTGCTCTTGGAGGAGGAATGGCAGTTCAGGATGTTGTTGCAGACGAATGGGAACAACTTACAGGGTGTGCTTTATTAGAAGCTTACGGCTTATCTGAAACAAGTCCTGCCGCAACCATTAACCCATACAACGGAAAACATAAAAAAGGCACAATTGGATTACCGTTACCAAATACTGAATTGAAAATTTTTGATGACGACAGAAAAGAAGTTCCTGTAGGAGAGCCAGGTGAAATTGGAATCAAAGGTCCACAAGTAATGAAAGGCTATTGGAATAGACCTGAAGAAACTACCAACTGCATGCATGGAGACTTTTTCCTAACTGGTGATGTAGGAACTATGGACGAAGATGGATTTTTCAAAATTGTAGATCGTAAAAAAGAAATGATTTTAGTTTCAGGGTTTAATGTATACCCTAACGATGTTGAAAAAGCCATTGCTGAAAATCCTAAGGTGCTTGAAGTTGGAGTTAGAGGTGAAAAAAATGAGGATGGTACCGAATTTGTTAGAGCGTTTATTGTTAAAAAAGACGATAGTTTAACCAAAGAAGAAGTCATTGAATTTTGTAGAACAAAATTAACTAATTACAAAGTCCCTAAAAGCATAAGCTTTAGAGAAGAACTTCCTAAATCAAATGTTGGAAAAATACTTAGAAGATTCCTAGAATAATTACATTTGCAATCTTAATTTAACGCAATGGATCAGACAGAAATAAAAGTAAAAGAAGGATTAGGTGATATAAAATTTTTATCCACTATTGAAGATGTTATCAAAATACTAGGTGAACCAACTGAAGATGAAGCTATTAATGAAGTTGACGATAGTCATCATTCTAGGTTACTTCACTACGACCACTTAGGGTTATCTGCGTCATTTGATGAGGAAGAGAATTGGACATTAACCAGTATTGCTATAAGCGAAGAAGAGTACAACATTAATGGAGTTAATTTAATTGGATTAAATAAATCTGATTTCCTTCAGAAGATTCAAGCATTAAACCTTGGAGAATGTCAAGAAGAAGCTTTTAATGAAGAAGACTACGAATCAACTGTTATGAATTTTGATGATAGTCATTTAACATGTTGGTTTGAAAACGATGAACTTCAAGAAATACAATGGAGTTTTTAGGCTCAAGTTTGAATGACTCCTAATTTATAATCCTTTTCAATAGGATTATTATTTGCGGCTTCAATACCCATTGAAACCCATTTTCTTGTATCAACTGGATCA
>JAQWRG010000114.1 GCA_029243855.1 Flavobacteriales bacterium
ATTCAAATGCCAATTCTTTTAGCAGTCTTTAGGTTTTTCCCATCTAGTATTGATTTAAGACATGCAGGGTTTTTATGGGCTGAAGATTTAAGTTCTTTTGATTCTGTTTTTGATTTGGGATTCAACATACCTTTTTATGGAGATCACATCAGTTTATTTACGTTGTTAATGGCTGGTTCAACATTGTTATATACTATAATGAACAGCAGCCAAATGAGTGGCGCACAGCAGCCTGGAATGCCAAACATGAAAATCATCATGTACATGTTCCCAATAATGATGATCTTCTTTTTTAATACCTATTCATCTGGTTTAAGTTATTACTATTTATGTGGAAACATGATGAATTTGGGAATCATGTGGGCGATAAAAAAATACATGGTTGATGAAGATAAAATTCGTTTACAAATAGAAGAGAATAAGAAAAAACCAAAGAAAAAATCTAAATTCCAACAGAGAATGGATGTGATTGCTAAACAACAACAAAAAAGAAGAAAGTAAAAACTGCATTAATATTTGTATATCTTCTATAAATACACTTATTTTGCACTTCAAAATTTTTTACAATGTCAAGAGTTTGTCAAATAACAGGAAAGAAAGTAATGGTGGGAAACAACGTGTCTCACTCAAATAGAAAGACGAAAAGAAAATTCTATCCAAATCTTCAAACAAAGAAGTTTTTCATACCTGAAGAAAATAAGTGGATAACACTAAAAGTTTCTGCATCTGCATTGAGAACTATTGATAAAAAAGGTATTTCTGCAGTTTTAGCTGAAGCAAAAGCTCAGGGTCAACTATAAGACTTTTAATTTTTTATTTAAAGAAGCCTTAGTACTTTAGTGCTAAGGCTTTTTTTATGAGATATCAATTAATACTTTTCTTTTTTATTCCTTTTGTTTTGTATTCTCAGGAGGATAAGGAATTTTCTCCTTTAAAGGTTAATCCAGATATATTGGGGATTTATGATAATGATTTACTTTCTAAAGAATTTCATTTAGATCGGAGAAAATCTGTTCGTGCATTAATGTCGGCTAACAGCATGGTTATTTTTCATTCAGGGAAATTAAAAAACAGATCAAATGATGTAGATTATGAGTTTCATCAAGATCCTGACTTTTATTATTTAACTGGCTTAAATGAACCCAATAGCATGTTGATTATGTTTAAAAATCCCGTTGGTTTTTTTGGGGATAGTATTCATGAGCTTTTATTGCTTAAGAAAAGAAATGCAAATCAAGAAACTTGGGTTGGTAAAAAGTTAGGTGTTGATGGTGCTGAATTGATTTTAGGAGTTGATAAAGCATTTTCTATAGATGATTTTGGTTGGGATTCTATTGATTGTTTTCAATTTGATTCTATTTTTCTTCATGATCCCCAAGAGTCTGCTCAAGATAATCTTGATTTTTTCAACTCTGATTATGCTATGTATGAGTTTTATGATATAAATTTTTCTGAGGCTAAAAAATGGATGTCACAACTTAGGGAAATTAAAACTGATGAAGAAATGGTGTTGATGAGAAAAACCATTTCCATCACTTGTGATGCTCAAAAAGAGCTAATGAAAGTATTAAAGCCGGGAATGAAAGAGTATCAAGCAGAAGCTGTTGTTGAGGCTGTTTTTAAGATAAATGGTGCTGAATATCCAGGTTACCCCTCTATTGTAGGAGCGGCCGAAAACTCCTGTATTTTGCATTACACCACCAATAGAAAAACCATGAAGGGCAATCATTTGTTGCTTAGCGATGTAGGAGCTGAGTATCACGGTTATACAGCTGATGTCACCAGAACAATTCCTGTTGATGGGGTTTATTCAAAAGAAGAAAAATTAATTTATAATTTAGTTTTAGAGGCGCAAAATAAAGCAATTGAAGCGTGCAGGGTAGGTAACCCTTTTTATATTACCAATACGATTGCAACTACCGTTATTTCACAAGGCTTACAAGATTTGGGAATAATTAAATCACCATTTGAAATAAGAAAATACTTCATGCACGGCACTTCTCATTACTTAGGTCTTGATGTACACGATGCAGGGACTTTTGGTGAGTTTCAAGCCAATACGGTAATTACTGTAGAGCCAGGAATTTATATTAAAGAGGGTTCTCCATGTGACCCTAAATGGTGGAACATTGGTATTAGAATTGAAGATGATATTCTTATTACGGAAGGAGATCCTGAAAATCTTTCTGGCTGCATACCTAGAGAAATTGATGAGATTGAGAAGTTGATGAAAGAAGAGCCTCAAATTTTTAAAGATTTTTAATGAATACTGTTTTGTCATTTTCAAATGGAATCATAAAGTACCTGAATATTTCTGTATTCTTTGCAATGCTTGCTACAGTGTTGTGGGGTTTAAACAAGGGTTTTGACGTTACAGATGAAGGATATTATGTGCTAGGGTATCAACCTGGTCAAGAAATTGGATTTGGTCCATCAGGTTTTCAGCAGTTGATCAAAGGCCTTTTTTCGTGGATTACATTGGATGTGGTCAATGTAAGGATACTACGATTGTTATTTTGTTTGCTAAGCACTTTTTTATTGACAATAGGGTTGAAGTACTATTTAGATAAAAAGTACAGCAATCTGCATGTGTTTTCTGTTTTGGGAATAGGTGCATTCTTGTCATATACTTATGGGCCTCAAAGCTTGTCTTATAATTCGTTGATAGCTTCTTTTTTGCTAATGAGTTTTAGCTTGTTGTTGATAGGGTTAAATAAAAAAGGAAGTTATTCTACTCTTAGTTTTTTATTTTCTGGATTGTTGTTGGCTTTTGGTTTAATTGTCAAGTTTCCTGCTGGTTTAATTTATTTGGTGGCTCTTGGTTTATTTTTTATTTCATATAAAAAATGGACATATAAAAAGAGATTTTATGCAATAGTGAAGCTTCTAATGGGGTTTGTTTTAGGCTTACTGTTGTTTTCTGTCTTTTGTGTTTCCATTTTTGATTTTTATGATGATGTATCAAAGGGGATTGGATTTCTTTCGTCATCCGGATCAAATCATACATTACAGTCTCTTTTTGGAAATGTAGGAGAGTTGTTGGTGTTGGTTTTGACTTTTTTAGGTTCATTCTTTTTGCTGTTGATATTCAATAGGTTTTTAAAGAAAAGGATTAAGTCCAGTTCTAAAATTGATCTTTTTTTAATTTTTCTTTTTTTAGTAATAGTTTTCTTTTTTTGTTTTCAAAACATCGTTGACTTAATATCTGTAAACACATCATTTTTGCTGTTTATAACTACGCTTTTTATTGTTTATGCTGTTAGTGATTTTTACGTTTCAAATAAACACTCAAGAATTGGTGTTGTATTGATGGGTTTTCTGTTTTTAATGCCATTCATAGGTAGTTTAGGAACCAATAATTCTTTGTTGTTTAACACAGGGTTTATGTTGCCATGTTGGTTGGCATTAATTTTATTAGTCATCGATAAAACTTCAAGTAATCATTTGTTTGTTAACGCTGTATATGTTGTTCTAATAGTTGTTAGCTCATATCTTTTTGTCAATCAATACATTCAAAATCCATATCGAATTAATAGTTTGCAAAGTCAAACGGAATCCATACCAAACAAAAGGTTGAAATTAGATGTTGAATCGGCTGATTTTATTTCAAAAGTGGAAGCCATTTTAAAGAAGAATAATTTTGAGGAGGGTGACCCAATTGTTGGTTTGTATAAAATGCCTGGACTGGTTTATCTATTAGGGGGTAAATCACCTGGTGGGATTATATCACTTTGGGATCAAAATCGTACCAATCAGTTTTTAGAAGAATTGAAAGAATCAAGCATTGACTATTCAACATCTTATTTTTTAATTAAAAACAGATATACTGATTCGTTGGTAATTGGTTTGAATGCCTTGGGAGTTAAATTCCCCAATGATTACGTTAATGTAGGTAGTGTCTCTATGCCTCTAAACTTTCACAATGGGGGAGTGTGTTATGTATATGCACATAATTCTAAAGTTGATGCTAATCTTGAGTTAATTAAAGAGCAATTGCAAAAAGCCTTGGCATTTTTAGATAGTGGAGATTTTAATAAAAGTATTCAATGGTATGAAAAGGTTTTGGCTAAAGATTCAACCAATACAACAGCCTTAAACAACATGGGTTTAGCATACATGAGGTTGAAAAAATACGATAATGCAGTTGGTTGTTTTAAAAAGGCTATTGAATTAGAACCTAGTTTTCAATTGGCAAAAAATAACTTAAATTGGGCTATCAATGAGTTGAATAATCAATAATGCTATGAGCGAATTTAAAGAAACAGTTGGTGAATTATTTAATCTTCAGGGTAATAAATTCTTTAGAACCATTAGGGGTTTAATGATAGCTCCAGGTGATACCATACGAGCATTTGCCGCTGGCGATAGAAAATCGTTTTTACACCCTTTTACTTATGCAATTACTATTATTGGAGTTTCATTATTTTTAAGTTCATTTCTTAATATTGAATCTGATTATAACAGTAAAAGATATGCTGAAAATGAACAAGAGATTGAATTGCTTACGAACAAGGATGAGCTGAGTAAAAGAGAAACAGGTCAATTAGAAATGGATAATAACCTGAAAGATTTTTCTGAATTTCAACAAACTGAAGCATTCAAAAGGATTATAAATTACATGTTGTTGTTCACGGTTTCATTAATTCATTTGTTGGTTTTCAAAAACCTCAAGTTTGGATTGAAAAAAAATACTTGGTATAACTTTTATGTTTTTGGAAATTCAATCTTAATTTCTTTGCCAATATTGATTTTTTACATTTTTCTTGATGATGATGATTTATACTTTGTTTTAATTATTGGCATAATTTCATTTTTGTTAGGTTTTGGTTATCAAATATGGGCTGCCTCCCAATATTATGAAATATCAATTTTACGAGCATTCAAGAAATATCTTTTCATTTATATAATTTTAATAATTTTCTTTTTTCTTGTATTATTTATTATTTCGATTGTGTGGGCTGCATATCTTTACATGACTGTAAATTAAATTATTAGTAATTAACTAAATCTATTTAACTTTTTTAGCTACAAATCTAAATCCTGTATACGGGTTAGGTTCTGAAAATGCTTCTTTTGATTCTATATGAATGTTGTTTCTAAAGCTGCCCCAACTCCCCCCTTTTGAAATGGGTTGGTCGGCCACCATTTCTGATGCATTTCCGCTAATGCAGAAAAGTTCATAATCGTTCGGGAAATAGCTATCTACAGGGCAGGTGAATTCACAGCCGTCTAGTTTTCCAGCTTCTCTAATTTGCTCGGTTGTGAGGCCAGGTTTTAAAAAATCTTCATCACTATCGAGTATCCATCTTTCTTGAACTGGGTTGTAATTGCATAAGAAACTTCCTTTAGAATTTCGAAGGTATCTTCCTCCCCATGGGTACGAAATGTTTTTTAAGCCTCCTTTGGCAAAAGCCTCCCATTGCTTGGATGTGGGCAATTGAAAAGTAAGGTTTCCTAGTTTCTTTTTTTCAAATGAATTGTATTTATCGGTAAGCCATTTACAAAAACTTACGGCAGATTCTTTACTTATATTTACTACCGGATGATTGAAATAATCTTCATGTTTAGAGTAATTTCTAATCAAACGAAAAGGGTATTTTATGTTTCCTGCCCAGTTTAAGTTTTTAG
>JAQWRG010000118.1 GCA_029243855.1 Flavobacteriales bacterium
CGCTTCAGCTAAAAGTCTTGTGGTTGCATAGCAAGTAGCTTTGTAAAAATTGGAGTTCTCATTATTAATTTCATTTTCACAAGAATGATCTGCACATGGCTTGCCGTCTAAATAAACTTTATCTACATGTCTTTCGGGAATTCCATGGTAAGAAAACATTACATGATCGTAATCATCTAGGTTAAACTCTTTGGCTCTATTTATAATTGAGTCAATAAATTCAGGACGAGAATAAAACTGCCCAATGATGTTTACTTCAGGAATTGTCCACCACTTATTAATTATTTTAAATGCTTTTTCAATCGTTGATCCTGATGAAGCCGAGGCATACTGTGGATAAAGAGGTAAAATGTATAATTCGTCATAGTTTTTAAGTCTCATTTTAGAAAGCACCGAATCCATACTAGGAGATCCATACCTCATCGCCAACTCAACATCGTATTCTTCTTTAGCTAATGTATGTAGTTTTTCTCTTAGGTTTTTACCATAAGTTAAAAGTGGAGATTTTCCGTTCCCAATTTTAAATAGTTTTTTATATTCTTTGGCTGACTTAGGTGCTCTAAAAGGAACAATTATTAAATTAACCAATAATAATTGGCCTATTCTTCCAATATCTATAACTCTAGGATCATTTAAAAACTCTCTTAAATATATCCTTACATCTTTAACTGAAGGGCTATTTGGGGTTCCAAGATTTAGAATTAATACACCTTTTTTTCTCATGCTTAAATATGAAGAGGTCTTTCGTCAGTTGCAGACAAGGCAGCTTCTTTTACTGCTTCACTGTAAGTGGGATGAGGATGACAGATTCTAGCTATATCTTCTGCGCTAGCTCTGTACTCCATAGCTACAACTGCTTCCATTATTAAATCAGCAGCTCTTGGTGCAATCATATGTACGCCAAGTACTTCGTCCGTTTTTTTGTCGGAAATGATTTTAATAACACCTTGTATATCCATAGACGCTCTAGCTCTGCCTAAAGCTCTTATTGGGAATTGTCCAACCTTATATTCTGCATTTAATTCTTTTAATTCTTCTTCCGTTTTGCCTACAGCAGCAACTTCTGGCCAAGTATAAACGACACCCGGGATTAAATCGTAGTTGATATGTGGTTTTTGACCCGCAATAAACTCAGCTACAAAAACACCTTCTTCTTCAGCTTTATGAGCGAGCATAGCACCTTTAACTACATCACCAATAGCAAATATATTTGGATTGGTTGTTTGGAGGTTTTCATTTATTTCTACACGACCTGCTTTATCTGTATTAACTCCAATATTATCTAATCCTAATTTTTCAGTATATGCTTTTCTACCTACGGAAACCAAACAATAGTCTCCTTCTATATTTATTATTTCTCCTTTTTTATTCTTAACATCAAGAATTACTCCGGTTTTAGTAGACTTTACATTTTGAACAGCATGTTTGAAAAGAAATTTAAAGCCTTCTTTTTTGAGAATTTTCATCAATTCTTTACCTAATGTTTTATCCATTGTTGGTATAAGCGTATCTTGAAATTCAACTACCGTAACATTAGATCCCAACCTAGCGTAAACTGAGCCTAATTCTAGGCCAATAACTCCACCACCAATTACAATCATATGTTTTGGTATTTCTTTTAAACTGAGCGCTTCTGTTGAAGTGATAATTCTTTTTTTATCGGGCTCCATCCCAGGAAAATAGTTGGGTTTAGACCCTGTTGCAATAATGGCTTTATCAGTCTTTATTTCAATGGTTTTGTCACCCTTAACTGTTATGGTGTTTGCATCTTTGAAAGAACCCATTCCATGAATGACGTCAATTTTGTTTTTATCCATTAAAAATTTAACTCCATCACATGTTTGACTTATGACCTCATCTTTTCTTTCCATCATTTTAGCCAAATCAACTTTTGGCTCATTTATGACAATTCCATGTTTGTCAAAATTGTGTTTAGCAGTATGAAAATGTTCACTAGAATCTAAAAGCGCTTTCGATGGAATACAACCTACGTTTAAGCATGTTCCTCCAAGAGTTGAGTATTTTTCAATAAGAGCCGTCTTAAGGCCTAATTGCGCGCATCTAATAGCGGCAACATATCCTCCAGGTCCTGATCCGATAACGGTTACATCGTATTTATTCATGGTAAAAAATTGAATGGCTAATTTAAAACAATATCACTAAACTGAGTTACTTGTTTCAGTAAGATTAAGTTGCAGTTTGTTTTTTTTATAATAATAGTAATAAATAATACTTGTTTGAAGGATCAAAGGCTTTATAGCATAATGAAATTCTTGAGGTATAACAAACCAAAACAAAATAGTACTGAACACGACTAATAAAGAGATAATTATAAACCCACTCCGTAACTTAGAAGCCTTTTTAGATAGAACTAAGAATAACATTATCCAATGCGTTGGTGTAGCCCACAACAAATTAAAATTATTTTTAGTTCCTTGGTGATCTGTTCCTAACCACATGAATAGTAAAAGCAATCCTAATAACCCCAAAGTAAATAGAGAAATAGATGTCCAAATTTTTAAAATAAGATCAAGTTTTAAAATTAAAAGTATTATAGTAAACAAAAACATTATCCAAAACCAAAAAGATATATCAACAGTTTCATGTTTTTTTGAAGCACCAGCTATAAGTTTCACTTTTCGCTGTATTATTCTTTGTTTTTTAGAGTGTTGTTCAACAATAGTTTTATCAAGTATGCTTTCTACATATTTAGGTAAAAACATTAAGTTGTTGTTGTCTACTTTAATGTCTATAGGACTTCCTAAAACTAAATTTATTCCAAGCCCAAGCCATGGTTTATATTGTAAATTTTCATTTATTATTTCTCGGAAGGTAAATTGGTTAGCGTCCTTGTTTTGACCCCAAACTAAATTAGAGCCAAAAACTTCATTTAATAAATCTCTAATTTTTGAAGAACAATTATCATAGAAAAATTCGTATTTATATTTTCTGTTTTCTGGAAGGTTATTTATGTTAATAAGCTCTATTAGTTTGGTTTTATTTTCTTTAGAAAGATTTAATATTTGTTCGGAAACTTTTCGATTGGAGGATTTATATTCGTATAAAAAGTTTGCAGTACGTTGAATGCCCATATAGTAAGATAATCGACCTTTAGCAAAATCGTACCCAAACTGAAATTGGTCGTCACTAAATTCAAATAAACCCCAGTTCACTACTTGGTCTATATTTTCGGCACTGTTTTTTATTCTTAGTCCACTGTGTCCAAATAAACTGTAAATCTCATTACCTGGATTGCATGTTAAAATGCTAAATTGGGTATTGTCAATGTTTCTAAATGAAATGTTAGCGTAAAAGTTGTTGCTTAAAAGCAATAGGAAAAATAAAGACTTAATCCAATTTGAAAATTTCCAATGCGTTTTTTGTGGTTTGATTTGCAATTTCATTGATTTTACAGCCGTAAATTTCGGATAATTTTTCAGCAATATATATTAAATATGGACTTTTATTTCTTTTGCCTCTAAAGGGAACAGGACTCAAATAAGGAGCGTCTGTTTCTAAAACAATATGCTCCATTGGTATCCCTTTTAAAGTATTGTCTAAGCCTCCATTTTTAAACGTAGCAACGCCACCAATTCCTAGTTTGAAGTTGCCATAATTTATTATTTGTTCAGCTTGTTTATGGTTGCCGGTAAAACAATGAAAAATACCACATAAGTTATCATCGTTAAGTTTGTCTATAATTTTGAAAATTTCATCATAGGACTCTCTTGCATGAATAACAATAGGTAGTTTTTTTTCCTTTGCCCAGGCTATTTGTATTGCAAAAGATTCTTCTTGAAAGTGTAAAGTAGACTTGTCCCAATATAAATCAATTCCGATTTCACCAACAGCAATAAAATTTCCTTGATCTAATGTGTTTTTTATAGTTTCTAATTCTTTTTCATAATTTGAATCAACAGAACAAGGATGAAGCCCCATCATTGGATAACATATTTTTGGATATGCTTTTGAAAGAGCTAATAGAGATGAAATAGAGTCAACATCTATATTTGGAAGCAATAATTTATCAATAGAGTTAGATAAACACTCTTTGATGACGTCATCTCTATCGACATCAAATGCATCAACATACAAATGGGTATGTGTGTCTATAAACATGTTAAAGGCAATTTATCCAAAATAATCTATAATTTTAGTTTTATTTCAAATTGGTGGAGAAAACTTATTTTAAAAATTTAGACGCAACAAGAGCCATTGCTTTTTTTATGGTTTTTATTGGCCATATGTTCATATTTTTTGACGTAAATAAAGACTCAAATTATGATTCTTTTTTTCAGTTTTTTAAATTAGGAAGATTTGGAGTTGATTATTTCTTTGTTTTATCAGGCTTTCTTATTACTTGGAATGGGTTAGTTGATTCTAAAAAATATTCTTTTTCATATAAAAAATTTCTTTTAAGAAGAATACTAAGAATTTGGCCTTTGTATTTTTTGATTGTATTGATTGGGTTTTTTAGTTTTTTAATTTCAGATTCTTTAGGCTATTCAATAGAAACAATACCTTCTTTTGTATTTTTTATTTCATTTACGTCTAATTTTTATTCTTCGATTTTTGGAGATGATTTTTTATTTTTTTTAGTAATTCTTTGGTCTATTGCTATTGAGTTTCAGTTTTATTTGGTTTGGGGGTTGGTCTTGAAATATTTTAAAAATCATTTGCTTAAAATTTCATTTTTAATGATTTTCATTTCTATTCTATTTAGATTTTATTATTTAAATTTTGATCAAAATGATGATGTATTGTATTACAATTCACTGGGATCTGTTGCTAATTTTAGCATTGGATCTATTGTCGCATTAATGTTTAGAAAAAACTTGTCTGTTTTCAAGAACTTTACTTCTAAGGTTTTAAAATTTAGACTGATATTTTATATTTTTTTGATTTTATGTGTCTTGTTTCACTATTATGTTTTTGATAATCCATACTCTAGAATATTTGAGAGATTGTTTTATGCGATTTTATTTGGATTTGTCATTGTAGATCAAGCGTTTACTCCAAGAAGCAGTTTTAATCTAGGAGATAATAAAATATTAAGTTATTTGGGTAAAGTTTCCTATGGATTGTATTGCTATCACGCTTTAGTAATTTCGATATTAATTTTTTTTCTGAATTCAATTGGAGTAAGTCAAAATATTTACTTAACTCTTTTCGTTTATCCAATTATTATAATTAGCGTTTCCATATTGATTTCAATTGTAAGTTTCAATACAATTGAGGCATGGTTTTTAAAGTTGAAAAATAGAGTAGATTAATTTTCTATCTAATTAAATACATTTTACCAAACCCTTTCTTAAATGAATGATCACCACTAGTATCGTAATGCTCAATATCTTCACCATTAATTTTAGCAGTTATTCTGTATAAATATATTCCATTAGCTAATTGGTCTCCAAAGTCATCTTTTCCATCCCAAAAATAGTCTGTTAAATTATTACCTATCTTAATGTTTCCAATTTCACTTGAAGAAATCTGTTTGACCACTTTTCCAGATAAGTTTAATATTTGAATAGAAATTTCATCCGGTATTATACTCCCAGTAAGTGTAAAAACAAAATGTGTTTTAGTAGAAAATGGATTAGGGTAATTGTAAAAATTAGAAATAGATGAGGCATTAATTACTTCAAAACTTATTTCATATGCTTCATCACCACTGAGATTACCACTTTTGTCTCTACCTTGCACTTTAAAGCTATAAATTCCATCTTCAGTAAAGTTTGGCCTGTATTCTATAGTAAATTTATTTTCATCATCAGCTAATTCATAATTAAGAATTTCATCTCCTTGGTTGTTGGTAAAATATATTCTCTCCCAAGTTATTTCGGATGGCTTAAGAATGAACAATTGAAAGTTTGAAGTGTCAAGATCTTCATTGAGTAATAGAAAAGGGTTTTCATCATCTAAGCTTATTATAATTTCAGGTTTAGGACTTATAATATCTTCATTAAGAATGTGAACTCCATCAAAGGTAACATCAAGAATAGGGTTGGTTTCATCTTTAGAAACAGAGAAATTTTTTTGAAGGATGTTGTTGAAAAAATATTGTTCAGGTTGGTCTTGTATTGAGGTGGTTATGTATGGATTTGCAGTAACCCAAAACTCTATGTCGTTTTCAATATTTAACGTGTTGAATTTTATGGTGTCAATAATTAACTCTCTTGCTTTCAATGAGTCCTGTTTAGGGTAATCAATTAATATGGTGGAGTTATTATTAATTAATTCATAATGTATTAATAAACTGTCCATGTCAAAAGGAGTTACAT
This sequence comes from Flavobacteriales bacterium, assembly GCA_029243855.1. Lineage (GTDB taxonomy): Bacteria > Bacteroidota > Bacteroidia > Flavobacteriales_D > Parvicellaceae. Next base: position 6,282 of record JAQWRG010000118.1, read on the forward strand.
TCTCAATAGCAACACTAAAAATTCCAGAATCACCTTGTTGAAGAACGCTGGTGTCAAAATTCATTAAAAATGATTTTTTTGGATTCAATGCTAATTCAGGGAGTGGGCTATACAGTATTTGCCATCTTTTAAGTTGAGCAGGGGTAAGCGTAGAATCATCAAAGGTTTCCATTTCAAGATTTAAAAACTTGTAAGACGAAGGAATAATGCCATTTAAGTTTATTATTGAATCTTCAATGGGCATGATAGTATCTATAAGTAAAGTTTTAGATGATGTATTTAAATTTGACAAGCCATAAATTTTTATTCTATTGGAATCAGCTGAATTTATTTCAGACGGTTGTTGCTCCCAAAAAAGGCTTCCCCAATCAAAAGAAGGACCAATTTTATTGGTGTTTATTGTACCGCTTTCCAATGAACTTGTAACTGTTGTGGTTAATTCAATTAATTGAGAAGGGTTCATGCCCGTTGAAATAGGTAATGAATGAACTTCTTGAACACTGCTAGGGTTTCCTTTTTGACAAAAGAAAATAAACCCGTCATCTTGTTGCGATTGATTTATGAAACCGCTACTCCCTAAATTTTGAAAAGCGGTAAAAAGGGTTGTTGGCCAGACAGCATATAAAGGATTGTCGTAAAGCATCCAGGATCCATAGTTGTTTGGAATGTAGCTGTAAGCAATAATATAATGCCCAACGGGAACTTCATTATCTAAGAAAAGGGCTAATGCATCTAAATGAGCAGGGTTGTATGAATTAAAAACAAAATAACCGTGTTCTCTAGATCTACCCATCAAACTTGTATTTCCACAAACTCCAGGATCCCCATTAAATTGACCAAAGCAATGATC
>JAQWRG010000121.1 GCA_029243855.1 Flavobacteriales bacterium
TTGGTAGTTGAAATGACCTCAATTATACTAATGCCCTTCCAAGCAATTTCACCTAAAATTGAATAGTACAACCCAAACACTTCAGTATTTAACTTTGGAAGCTGAATTGTAATACTTGAAAGATTTTCTTTTTTAGATTCATATAAAATTCCTTCATAAGATTTTTCAAAAATTGTTTCAAGATTATTACTTATGAGTATTGTAGTTTCATTGATTCCTTTTGAAAAAGTATGAAACCCATTTGTTTTGGTTAGTTGGCTTAAATTAAATTTTGAAGATTTTTTTTCGAAGTCTAATGTGTTTTTAAAACTATAATCTATAAGTCCTGATCTAACGGTTATATCCCCAATTTTCTTTAACTGTTTCTTAATTTTTCTTGACTTATTGATTTCATCAATCTCCATTCTTTTAATTGCCATTATAATGGCATTGGTATTAATCTTTCTTCCAATTTTTTTTGATAAATCGGGTTCTATCTTTCTTGCTAAAGATGAAATGTTAATCAACCCATTCTTTATATTTTCTAATAAAAAAGGTTCTTTTTTTAATTCGGTTTCAATATGAGTTTTTATAGTAATCATGTTAAATTTTTAACATATTGTTAATATTATGACAAATATATTGTAATTATTTCAGACTTAAACTTGTTAAATTAAATTGGGCAAAAAAAGAAATGAAAACACCATATTATTCGTATGATCTAGGCTTATTGGAACGAACGGTACAGCAATTAATATTTGAAGCAAAAAATTACAACATCCATTATGCTATAAAGGCAAATACAGATGAACGTATAAATAAAATAATAGCAAATTATGGACTTGGTGCAGATTGTGTTAGTGGAAATGAAATAAAACATGCCATAAAGTGTGGTTACAACCCAAACAAAATTGTTTTTGCTGGTGTTGGTAAAACTGATGAAGAAATTGAAATTGGGTTAATTAATGACATAGGGTGCTTTAATGTAGAATCGATGCAAGAGATTAAAGTCATTAATGAAATAGCTTCAAAACTTAACAAAAAAGCTTCAATAGCATTAAGAATTAACCCAAATGTTGATGTTGATACACATCAGTATATTAAAACTGGAATTAATGAAAATAAATTTGGTATTGCTTTTGAAAATATAATTGAAGCAGTGCAACTTATTGACGCATGCAAATCAATTGAATTAACAGGGTTGCATTTTCATATAGGAAGTCAAATTACCAATTTTAGAAATTTTGAATTTTTAGCCAATAAAGTAAATTATATTTTAAACTTTTTAGATGAAAGAGGAATAGAAATAGAACACGTTAATTTAGGAGGAGGACTTGGTATTGATTATGAAAACCCTATTGAAAACTCTATTCCAAATTTTCGGGGTTATTTTACAGTTTTCAGAGAAAACATAGCTATAAAACCACATCAAAAAGTTCATTTTGAATTGGGAAGGTCTGTAGTAGGTCAATGTGGCGATTTGGTAACGTCTGTATTGTTTATTAAAGAGGGTATGTCCAAAAAGTTCGCCATTGTAGATGCTGGGATGACGGATTTAATACGACCTGCACTTTATCAAGCAAATCACTTAATTGTTAAAAGTAAAGGTGGAACAAATCCTAAAGAAAAATACGATATCGTTGGTCCAATCTGTGAATCAAGCGATCAATTTAGCACCAACTATTTAATAGAAAAACTAAAAAGAGGTGATCAACTTAAAATTAAGTCAGTAGGTGCTTATGGACAAGTTATGTCCAGTGAATACAACCTAAGAAAAAAACCTGGTGTATTGTATACGAATATTCCTTTAGAATTAGAAGAAACCTTAACTCATTCACTTCATTTGAACTAAAGAAATAATTCTAAACTTGAATTTTTAAGTAATAAAACTAAATTTACAACTGCTAATAATTCAAGTTTTTAGAGTTGAAAAAATTTCTTCTTATTTCACTTTTTATTTCATTCATTTTTTCTGGGCTAAACCACCTATTTCCTTATATAGACTATGTAATAAATAAAACAGAAATAATCGATAAATTTTGTGAAAATAAAGACAAACCAATGCTACAATGTGATGGTAAATGTTACCTTAGAAAACAAGTAGCTAGTAAAATTAATTTTGAGAAAGATGTATCTACTCTTCCTTTTTCTAACCCTTTCAATAATCCAACCAAATCCTTTGAAAATTTTAATCCCTACTGCAATAAAATTATTGGATTAGAAAAAATATTGGAAGTAAATTCAAAATTTTACGTTTCGTACTTTATGTATTTTGAAGACATTAAAACATCGGAAAAAACTATAGATTTTCCTCCCCCAAAATTTTCATAATCACATTTGATTCAATTAAAAAAGCACTTTGGTTAAAACACATGTCTTTAACCTGATAAATTATTATATATCATTAAAAATTAAATTATGAAAACACTTAAATTATTTTCTATTCTATTCGTATCAATTATACTTTTCTCTTGCAATAAAGATAAAAGTAGTCCAACTATCACTGTTGCACAACCTGCCAATCATACTCATCTTTCATTGAGTAGTATGTTACACATTGAAGCAACTTTTGAAGATGATGTCGATTTAAAATCGTATTCTATTTTCATTGGTGATGTTGATGGCAATCATACGCATGATTTTCATTACATGGCTGATAGCACGATTTCTGGAACTTCTTATGAATTTCATGAACATACCATGATTCCAGATAGTTTAAATGCTATGGAATATTACATACATTTTAACGTAACTGATGCTACAGATAAAGTAACTTCTGAAGCTATTATGATTCATGTAATGTAAACATAATAAACCATTTAAAGTAGGGGCATAAAAGCTCCTACTTTAGATTATCATTGAATAATTTTAAAATTCTTTTATACTCATCAAACCAACTTGATGGCTCCTTAAAACCGTGAGATTCTACAGGGAAAACTGCCAATTCCCAATCGTCTTTTTCCAATTCAATAAAACGTTGAGACAATCGTATTACATCTTGAAATTGAACATTATTATCAATAACTCCATGAAGCATTAATAACGGGTCACTTAATCCTTCTGCAAAATTTATTGGCGAACTTCTTTGATAAGCTAAGCTGTCTAAAACTGGAGTATTTAAAATATTAGAAGTATATCCATGATTGTAATGAGCCCAATCCGTTACAGACCTTAAAGCAGCTCCGCATGCAAATTTACCAGGTTTTGTTAGTAATGCCATTAAAGTGATAAAACCGCCATAACTGCCTCCATATATACCTATTTTGGTACTATCAATATTCAAATTATTAATTAAATAATCTCTCCCAGACAACTGATCGTTTAAATCCCAACCACCCATATGTCTATAGATGGCAGTTCTAAAGTCTCTGCCATAGCCTTCAGAAGCTCTATAATCAATATCTAAAACTGTGTAACCATTTTCTGTTAAAATGTGATGAAACATGTATTCTCTGAAATATAAACTCCACCAATTGTGTGCATTTTGCAAATATCCAGCACCATGAACAAAAATAACTCCAGCACCATTTTTCTTTTCAGCAGCTGGTTTATACAACCTTGCATTTAAGCCAATGTTATCTTGACCATTAAATTGAATGATTTCGGGTTTTTTCCAATTGTATGAACTAAATTCTTTTGTTTGAGATGAAGTTAATTTAATAGGAGCTGAATTCAGTTTGTTGTTTTTAACATAAAGTTCCCAGGGTTCATTGCTTGAAGAATATAGGTATGCCATTTTTTCTTCATCATAGGAAAGCTCAACATCGTAATTCCCTTTGCCTTCCAATATAATATTCAACTGATTTTTATTCCAATCGTAGGTATAAAAGTTACGGTTACCTGGGTGTGATTTGTTCAGGGTTAAATAAAATAAATTACCCGAATTTGAAAGTTTTACATTTCTTACTTCAAAATTGCCTTTAGTAAGCGCCTTCTTTTTTAAATTTTTGATGGTACACATGTAAAGATGAGAATATCCTGTTTCTTCAGATTGAAACCATATAGAATTGTCATCGTTCATCCACCCTAAACTGCCCATAGCTCCGTTCCAGCCTGAAATTCCAGGACCTCCAATCCAAGCTTCATCGTGCTGATAATCAATTTCAGTGAGTTTTCCAGTATTTACATCTAAAATTGTTATCCATCTGTCTTTATTGTCGCATGATCTAATTTCAATTATAGCTTTATTACCATTCTTGTTAAAAACAGGTTCATGGTAAATCACTTTTTTAGGCGATTCAAAACGATTTAAAAAATCTACATCAACATAGTCTCTAAAGAAATTAGGTTTGTTGAAAACCCCAGACAATTTATCTATAGAAACTTCAATTGATGTATCTAATGTTATGTTGTATACAAAAAGCTGGTGATTGTCATCAGTTATACCAACTTTTGGTCTAGCACTAATAGAAGTTGCCCAACCAGACTTAGAAACGTAATTCTCAACTTGTGTACGTTTTTTTTTAGAATAGTCAGAAACCAAATAAATCAATGAAGATTCATCGGGTGATATAAAAGCACCTTCAAAAGCACCTTTTTGAAGAGCTATAGGCTTGATCATCCATGAAGTTTGCTTTTCCTGAATAATTTTTTTTCTTTTATTGGTGTTTTCTCTGTAATTGTAATAATCAAAAAGTTGCTTTTGTTGTTCTTTTAAAAAAACATCTTGTTTGTTTTCTTTAGTTTCTACTTTCTTTTTTTCAAACCTTATGAACTCTTTAAAATAAGGCGGTTTTGAGTCTAAATAACATAAGGAATTATTTTTAGTAAAATAAACTCTATTGGGATTTGTTACTAGTTGCAGAGAGTGAATTCTTTCAAAAGATTCGTATAAAACATCAGGATTATCGGCTCCTAAAATCCATTTTAAAATTCTACCGTCCTTTTGGTATACATAAAAGTTGTCATTTTGATGATTTATTAGCTTACCTTCTGGAACATATACCAATTTTTCATCTGGCAATTTTAACGGTTGATTATTTTGAATATAATAATACTCAGAAACGTTAATGTTGTTTGGGTTCCATTTAAAAATTAATTCTCCACTGGGAAGCCATTTGTGATTAGTTGGCCAATGACCAACAAAATGCTTTCCTTTCATTATATCTTTAAGCAATAAAGAAGATGTATTGGTTTGACTTTTAAAATTAAAGACTGATAAAAGAAATAAAAAACAAATTAAATGCTTGATGTAATTCATTTAATAAAGTTAATCATTGGAAAAATGTAAACCAATATTACTCTTATAAAAAAGGAATAGCTATTAAAGATTATTAATTTTGTAATGATGTCACTGAAAATTGCCATAAAAAATAAAAAAGCAAGCTTTGAATATGAGTTTGTAGAAACATATACTGCAGGAATTCAATTAACTGGAACTGAAATTAAATCAATCAGAAATACCAAAGCAAGTATAATGGAATCGTATGGCATAATGATTAAAGAAGAATTGTTCATTCGAAACATGTATATAGCCGAATACGAAAACGGCAGTCACTACAATCATGAAAGCAAAAGAGACAGAAAACTATTGCTAAATCGTATTGAATTAAATAAAATCAATAAAAAAATAAAGGCTAAAGGGTTAACCATTGTACCCTTAAAATTATTCATAAACAACAAAGGGTTAGCCAAAATAGACATTGCTTTAGCTAAAGGAAAAAAGATTCACGACAAACGTGAAGATTTAAAATCTAAAGATGCCAAAAGAGAAATAGATAGAAATCTTAAAAGCTTATAGTTCAGATTTTTACATATTAATACTTAAATATTTTATTCAAGTATTTTATCTATTGTATTAAAAGAAACATAATGGTAATTAGACCTGGCTTCTTTGTACACATCTTTAGCCCATGCCTTATGCTCTTCTGTCTTTGCAAGAGACTCATAAATGGGTTGTAAAAACTTTCTTCTACCTACTCTAACTAGAAATTCTTTCATAAATGGGAAAGCAGTTCGATAGTTTGAAACTATACTTCTCTCAAACCAAACGGCAAGTATTTCAGAATTGCCACTTGACGATAAATTAAATGCATTATCAAGAAGCATCATTTGATTCGAATTTACTGAATCTGGAAGATTTTTTACAAAATGAATCCACTCATGGGTTGACCATTCAGTAGTATTAAGTTTGGCAATCGTATTAGTCAACATAAAGTCATCAATAGCTGACTCAACATTTATAAACCGCTTACACTCAATTACTGGGCAATTATCAGGCAAACCGGGTTGGTATACCCATTCATCAATTTTTAAAAGCTCTCTTTTGCCTTTGATTAGATTGGCTTCCAAATAAGCTAAAAACTCCTCAGTAACAATAGTTTGAAACTTATGATCATTAAAATATTTTTTAAGAAAACTGTCCATTGCTTCTCTTCCTACATTATTTTCTATCATTCTTAGTAAGAAATACCCTTTTTCATAAGCAATATCTGACATGGCATCATCTGGATGCATTCCTTTCATTTTTAATTTTAAAGTTTGCATTTTAGGATCGAGTGTAACCAGCTCTTCTTGTAAGTCTTGGTAACCCAATAATGCCAACATTTCTGTATAGTCTTTGCCATACAATGCTTCCATAATTCTTCGTTCAAAATAAACGGTAAAACCTTCATTCAACCAAAAGTCGTTCCAAGTAGCATTGGTAACTAAATTACCACTCCATGAATGGGCTAATTCATGAGCAATTAATGAAACCAAACTTCTGTCTCCAGCAATAATTGTTGGAGTAGCAAAAGTTAACCTAGGGTTTTCCATTCCACCAAAAGGAAAACTTGGAGGAAGAACTATAACATCAAATCTTTCCCAATCGTATTTACCATACAGCTCTTCAGCAGCATCTACCATTTTCCCCATATCAGTAAACTCAGCAACACTACTCTCCAACATATTGGGTTCAGCATAAACACCTGTTCTATTGTCAATTTTCTTAAACTCTAAATTACCTACTGCCAATGCAATTAAATAAGGCGGTATTGGTTGATTCATTTCAAAACTATAAGTGTTTGAATTATTTTTTATTTGAGGATTAGCAGCACTCATAACCGGCAACATTCCATTAGGAACAGTAATGTCCGCAGAGTAGGTAATTCTCAAACCAGGAGTATCTTGAATTGGAATCCATGATCTTGTAAAAATAGATTGCCCTTGGGTGTACATAAAAGGAAATTCCTTTCCAGCAGTTTGTTCAGCATTTAACCAATCCAATGCTTCAGATTGAGTTGTTGTAGAATACTTTATGGTTACTTTTTTGGTTTTGGCATTTATCGAAACCATAAGTGGGTCGCCTAAAAGATCATCTTTTTCACCATAAGAAAAATCTAATTTATTTCCATCTTGATCTGAAACACTTTCAATAGAAAGGTATTTTGTATCCAGAATAAAAACAGAATCTTTTGTTGGATTATTTATGGTGTGGGTTACACTACCATAAAGCAATTTAGATTCAAAATCAACAGATAGATTTAAATGTGAATGTTCAATGGAGATATCTTTATAATTAGATAAAGTATGGGAATCTATAATAGAGCTTGGCATTTGTTTTTCTGGTATTTGATTTGAACTATTATTTTCTTGTTGACTGAATGAACAAAAAAACAACAGACCAAAAAAAAGAGAGTTAATTAATATTTTCATAAAATAATTATTGCATGCAAATGTAGTATTTAGTAATAAAATCTGCTAAAAACTCAATTTTCTTTTAGAAAAGTGAGTTTCCACCAATTAGAATGACATCAAGTTGGATATCTTTTTCCTAATCAAAAAAATATATTAATTTCGAGGACTTATAATTTACATTCAAAAAAAAACTTATATGAGTTCAGATAATTCAGTAAACAACGAATCGTTTTTAGGACAACCACAAGGACTAATGACTTTGTTCTTTTCCGAAATGTGGGAAAGGTTTTGCTACTATGGAATGAGAACCTTATTAACTCTATTCTTAGTTAAGTCCTTAATGATGGGAGACAGTGAAGCA
>JAQWRG010000010.1 GCA_029243855.1 Flavobacteriales bacterium
GATGGTGATTTAGATGTAGTTAGTTTTAGCATAACTGGTGGTTATTTAGAATACCATCAAAACCTATCTGTTGATACTGGATATGGTACGGACTCATTGATATTTGAAATGAAAAACACCTGCTGGGGACATGTTTATGAGGGAGGACTAACCAATACTTGCTCTTTATTTGACACCTGTCTTAGCAATGTTAATTCCCCTGAATCACCAACAAGCAACATAAATAGACAGGACACCAATTTATTAAGACACGCAGGTTCAACAGTACTTTCTCTTGACTTAAACAATGACAATGTTAGAGATTTATTGTTAGGTGATGTTTCATTTACTAATATAGTTGCACTATATAATGATGATTTAGGAGTGAACATGAACACCTCTTTTATTAGTCAAGATACTTCATTTCCTAGTAATTCAGTCCCTGTAGATTTATACATTTATCCAGGTACATTTTATGAAGACGTTACTTTTGATGGAGTTAAAGACTTATTGGCTTCACCAGGTACTGATAACGATACTGAAGATAAAGAAAGCGTTTGGTGTTATGAAAATACTGGGACAAATACTTCTCCTAATTTTATTCTTCATTCAAAAAATATGTTTCAAAGAGACATGCTTGATTTTGGAAAATCGTCATCACCTATTTTAGTAGACCTGAATAATGATGGACTTAAAGATTTAATGTTTGGATATTTGGGGGAGTTTGATATAAATTCATTGAATCATTACAAAAGCGCAATAGCTGTATACATGAACAATGGGACCGCACAAACCCCAAAATTTGAATGGCTAACTGATGACTATCAAAATTTATCTTTATTAATAAATGAAATTGATTTATTTCCAGCAATGGGAGACCTTGATAATGACGGTGATTTAGACGCAATAATTGGAGATTACTCAGGTCATATACACTATTTAACCAACAACACTTCAGACCCAGCTTTGGTTAATCTATCTATTTCTCAACCTCAAATGCAAGATGATCAAGGCGACCCTATTGACATTGGCTATTGCGCAAAACCAATATTATTCGATTTAGATCAAGACAACGATTTAGACTTAGTGATTGGCGAAGCAACTGGAGTTCTTAACTATTTTGAAAATGTTGGAGGGCCTAGCGCACCTATGTTTCGTTTGATAACTGAAAATTTTGGCGGAATTGACGTTGCGAATTGGTGGACCAATATTGGTTCCAGTTCACCAGCTTTTGAATATATTAATAATGAATTAACGTTATTTATTGGTTCAGAAAGAGGTGCTTTGTATATGTACGATAGTATTAGCAACAACTTAACAGGAAATTTCAACTTATTAGATAGTAATGTTGGTAATCTAACTATAGGGCCTCATTTATCTCCAACTTTTGGATATCTTAATAATGATTCCATAATTGATTTAATTGCTGGAAATAGAAGAGGTGGTGCATCATTATTCTACGGGATCATAGACTCTACTTCAACCATTTACAATGAGATACCAAATGAAAAAATAATATTCTCTCCCAACCCTACAAACGGTTTAATTAACTGTACATATAAGAAACCATTCTCTTACAAAGTATTCAATCAAGCTGGAAGGTTAGTTAAAAGTGGAGAATCAAATGAAGAAATAAATTTAAGTCAATTATCAAATGGAGTTTATTTTATATCCATTTTTAACAACAGCATAATTAATACTTCTAAAATTGTCAAAATTCAGCGAAAATAGCCCAATAGTTATAATAGATGGCGATTGTGTTTTTTGTAATTATTGGGGGAACTATATTATTTCTCGCGACACCTCTTCACAAATTAAAATCACCTCTTCCTCTTCTAAAACAGGAATCCAATTACTCCATAAAACAACCATAAATCCTAAAGAAACCATTGTTTTTTCTTTAAATAATGAATTTTACACTCATTCTGATGCAGTTATTAAAATTGCATTAAAAATGAGGGGCTGGCATAATATTTTTGCAATTGGTTATTTATTACCTAAAAGAATAAGAGATTTTATCTACAAACTTATTGCCAATAGAAGAAAAAAAATAATGACAAACACCTGTCACATTCAAGACTTAAGAAATAGAAAAAAATTCATTTCATAAAAAAGCCCCATTTATAAAAATGAGGCTTTTTTCAGTCAATTTATTAATGCTTAAATGTTATTTAAAGCATCGTTCATATTTCTAACTGCAGCAGCACTTTTTTCAAAAAGTATTTTTTCAGCATCATTTAAATCAACATCAACAATGTTTTCCCATCCATTTTTTCCAACAACTACAGGTACCCCAATACAGATGTCTTCTTGACCATATTCACCCTCAAGGAATACAGAGCAAGGAATAATTCTTTTTTGGTCATTTAAAATACTATCTACAAGAAATGCAACTGCTGCTCCAGGTGCATACCAAGCTGAAGTACCCAACATTCCTGTTAATGTTTTACCACCAACCATAGTGTCAGCAGCAACTTTATTTAAAGTATCGTTATCTAACAAATTAGAAACTGGAATACCGTTATAAGAAGACAATCTGGTTAAAGGAATCATAGTAGTATCTCCATGACCTCCTATAACCATCCCATGAATATCATTTGCTGGTTTATCCAATGCTAAAGACAAATATGTTCTGAACCTTGCGCTATCTAAAGCCCCTCCCATTCCAATAATTCTATTTTTTGGCAACCCACTTTCTTTAAGTGTAAGGTAGGTCATCGTATCCATAGGATTAGAAACGATTACAATAACAGCTTCTGGAGAATGGGCTAAAACATTTTCAGTAACAGTTTTAACAATTCCTGCATTTACCCCAATCAACTCTTCCCTAGTCATCCCAGGTTTTCTTGGAATTCCACTTGTGATAACTACAACATCACTACCCGCTGTTTTTGAATAGTCATTTGTACTACCAACTATTTTTGTGTTAAAACCAAGCAATGAAGAAGTTTGAGTCATATCTAATGCTTTTCCTTCAGCAAAATTTTCTCTAATATCTAGTAATACTACTTCACTAGCAATTCTTTTATATGCAATAGCATCAGCACAAGTTGAGCCAACATTACCAGCACCTATTATTGTTACTTTCATGATTTAAATTTGTTTTTTTTGCGAAAATATAAAATTAGATTCCTTAAAGTACTTTTAAAAGATTTTTTTATTGAAAAATAAAGCAAAGAAGTAACATAAGATTGCTAATCTCAAATAACATAATTAAATTAAGGCAACCATTAATTTATAATCCGTTATCATACGACAACTAAAATGAAATTAGGAGCTAAAGACATTCATAATCTTGTTGAAAGGTGTAAAGAGAATAATCGCTTAGCTCAGAAAAAAGTATATGAATATTATTATGGTAAAATGATGGGAGTTGCTTTGAGATATATAAACGACAGAGATGCTGCAAGTGACGTTGTTCAAGATGGCTTCATTAAAGCCTTTAGTAAAATAAAGAATTATACGAGTACTGGGTCTTTTGAAGGATGGCTAAGAAGAATTATTTCTAATACTGCTATTGATCAACTGAGAAAAAACAAAAAAGAAACCTTTCTTCAAAATGAAGAAAATATAGAAGCTGAAGATGAAATTCAGGAGGAAAGTATTTATCAAAATATAAATATGTCAGAAATAGTTTCTGCTGTATCAGAATTAAGTAATGGTTATCGATCTGTATTTAATTTATATGTAATGGAAGGGTACACTCATCAAGAAATTGGAGAAATTTTAGGAATTAGTACAGGTACATCTAAATCCAATTATTCTAAAGCCAAAAAGAAATTAAAATCTATTTTAATCAATAAAATAAAACCTTGAACAATACCAACAAATATGATCCATTTGAGAAAATGATTCAAGAAAAAATTGATTCAATGGAAAGCTCCTACAACCAATCCTGGGAGAATATTTCCAAAAAAATGGACAAAATTGATAAGCTAAAAAAACTAAAGAAATGGGGTCTGATTTCAATCCTATCTTTTGGCTTAATTTCTCTTGCAACAATTGGCCTTCAAGAACAATCCCCAGAAACAATATCTTCTATCACTAAAAACAAAAAAACCAACGTTCAATCTATTATTGATTCATCTCATAAAATTGAAATTGAAAATGTTATAATCCCTAGCAATAAAACAAAAGATAAGCAAATTAAATCTGAAAACATTCATTCTAAAACTGAAAATAATAGCTATAAAACTGACCATACTATTTCTGAATCTACAAATAGTATTGAAGAAGAAATCAAAACAAATAAAAATGATGAAACTTTATCCTTACCTGTGAAAAATGATGAATTTATAGTTGAAAGCAATGAATCAATAGTTGAAAAGAGTGATTCAGTACTAATTATCAGTACTAACAGTAGTGATTTTTGTGCAGGAGATACACTAGAGTTTTCAATTTCTGCTTGTAATAGCCGAAAATTAGAATGGTACATTAACAATACCTTTCACAGCAACAATAGTGATGGTATATTTGTTTTAACAGGTTCTGGAAGTCTTAGTTTTAAACTTATTGCTATAACGGAAATTGACACCTTGATTTCAAACACAGTTGACATACTTATTGAAGATGTATCAGATATTCAAATTTCGTTTCAAGAAATTGAGGAAAGTCAAGTTACTAGACATTCTTTCTCTGCAGTAAGTACAACTGTTTTAGATGGTACTTATTTTTGGGATTTTGGTGATGATAATCATTCAATTGAAGAAATCGGTAATCACTATTATCAAAACAATGGAATTTATATGGTTTCATTAGAATACACTTCCAAAATGGGTTGCACCAACAAGGTTAATAAGAGTATTGATGTAAACAAGAAAACTAATTTATTAGCCCCAAATTCATTTACACCAAATGGAGATGGATTAAATGATTATTTCATGCCTGAGGGACTTAAAATTAGTGGGAACCCTTTTGATTTGAGCATATTTAATAAAAGAGGACAAATTGTTTTTAATTCAAAAAACATTTCTAATGCCTGGGATGGGTTTAATCAATCAACTGGACAAAAGTGTAAAAACGACAATTACATTTGGTTGGTACAGACTACAAATGAAAATGGTGAACCTGAACAGTATAAAGGTTCAATTTTTCTATTTAAATAAATTAAGCATCAATATTAGCATACTTAGCATTTTGCTCAATAAATTCTCTTCTTGGAGGGACCTCATCCCCCATTAGCATAGAAAAAATTCGATCTGCTTCAGCACCACTTTCGATGGTAACTTGCCTAAGTGTTCTATTTTCAGGTGACATTGTAGTATCCCATAATTGCTCAGCATTCATTTCACCAAGACCTTTATATCTTTGTACGTGAACGCTTGAATCAGATCCAGCACCTTTCATTTCATTGATGTATTGTTCTCTTTGATTGTCGTCCCAAGCATATTTTGCTTGTTTCCCTTTTCTGACAAGATATAATGGAGGAGTAGCAATATATAAATAACCGTTTTCAATTAATTCTTTCATGTACCTAAAAAAGAAGGTCATGATAAGCGTTTGAATATGGCTTCCATCAACATCAGCATCACACATAATGATTACCTTATGATATCTTAGTTTTTCTAAGTTTAGGGCCCTAGAGTCTTCTTCAGTTCCAACTCTAACACCAAGTGCAGTATAAATATTTTTTATTTCTTCATTTTCAAAAATCTTATGTTGCATAGCCTTCTCAACATTCAATATTTTCCCTCTAAGAGGCATAATGGCTTGAAAATGTCTATCTCTACCTTGTTTAGCAGTTCCGCCAGCAGAATCTCCCTCGACAAGATATACTTCACACTCTGTTGGATCTTTAGAAGCACAATCTGAAAGCTTTCCTGGTAATCCAGCACCACCCATAGGGTTTTTTCGCTGAACCATCTCTCTTGCTTTAGTGGCAGCATGACGTGCTGTTGCCGCAAGAATTACTTTTTGTACAATTTGTTTGGCGTCATCAGGATTTTCTTCTAGGTAATCACTCAACATTTCACTAACAGCTTGACTAACTGGAGCTGTTACCTCTCTATTTCCAAGTTTAGTTTTGGTTTGACCCTCAAATTGTGGCTCCTGAACTTTCACTGAAACAATAGCGGTTAATCCTTCTCGAAAATCATCACCGGAAATATCAAACTTTAGCTTATCTAACATACCTGATTTATCGGCATATTTTTTAAGGGTATTTGTCAAACCTCTTCTAAAACCTGAAAGATGTGTACCACCCTCATGAGTATTTATATTATTAACATAAGAATGTATATTTTCCGCATATGAATTGTTGTAAACTAATGCTACCTCAACTGGGATTCCACTTTTTTCACCTTCTACACTTATAACTTTTTGAATTAATCTCTCTCTATTACTGTCAAGAAACTCTACAAATTCTGAAAGCCCTCTTTCTGAATAAAATATTTCTTTTGAGGGATTGCCATTATCGTCTTTAGAACTTTCACGCTCATCCGTCATATTGATAGTCAATCCTTTATTTAAATACGACAATTCTCGCATACGAGTAGCCAATATTTCGTAATTGTATTCTAATGATTCAAAAATCTCTGGATCAGGATAAAAAATAACTTCTGTTCCTTTTTTATCAGTATCGCCATCAACTTTTACTAAATACTGTTCTTTACCCTGCTTATATTCTTGAACATGTATTTTTCCATTTTTATGTACGCTAGCCTTTAAATCAATTGAAAGAGCATTAACAACTGATACACCAACACCATGTAAACCACCAGAAACCTTATAAGAGTCTTTATCAAACTTACCACCAGCACCAATTTTAGTCATTACAACCTGAAGCGCAGAAACACCTTCTTTCTTATGAATATCGATTGGAATACCTCTTCCATTATCCATCACTCTTATTCCGTTGCCTTCTAAAATTGCAACGTCAACTTGCGTACAATGACCTGCTAATGCTTCATCTATAGAGTTATCTACCACTTCATAAACTAAGTGATGTAATCCCCTAGACCCTACATCTCCAATGTACATTGATGGACGCATTCTAACATGCTCCATACCCTCTAATGCTTGTATACTATCTGCTGAATAGTTTTTTGCTTCGCTCATCTTAAAAAATTTGAAAAAACAAATATACTATTTAAGTATTATTTTGACCTTGTTTTTATCTGAAAAAGTGCATAGTTTTCAACACTTTTAGAAACTAAAAGTAACTCCACCTAAAATGTTAATGGATTGAACAGGATAATTATCCCAAATTTGATACTTTGAAGCTGTGAAATTATTGAAGTTAATAAAGGCTGAAACTCTATCGTTATACCTGTATTCTAATCCTAAATTCATATCCAGACAAGTTGGTAATTTTTTAGCACCGTAATTGAATTCATAGTTATACTCCAACAACTCTCCTTCAACATCACTATATACCCTAGCCATTCTAGGCCCAATTGCAAATACATCTCCTTTAACAATGATTTTATCTGATAGATCTAAAAAAGTGGAAATAGTGAAAATAAAATCAGGTTTTTGCCATGCAAACTCTTGCACTTTAGGGTCATAAATAAAATATTCCGCTTTAGCTGAAATTTTCAGCTTTTCAGCATCCTGATAAGATATTTCTCCCATAATAGTTGTTCTATTTACATCATCATAAAACATGTTGAATTTATTTCCATAGGAAGAGCTTGTATCGGGAACATACATACAGAAAGATTTGAAACGTTCGTATGCTGTTTTAAAATTAAAGGTAAAAGAACTACTTAAAGATCCTCTTATTCCTCCATATAAATTCATTCTATTAACGGTATTTTGCAAGGTTGAACTTTCTGAAATAAAAGGGTTATCAATTCGTGTTGAATTCCATGTATTTCGCTGAACATTACCCGTAAGCCCCGCATAGGGTATAAATACATTGTTAAATAAACTATAACTGAAATTTACATCAGGAAAAATGAAAAACTCAGCTACATCTTCAATATTACCCTGAATAGATAAACCAAGTTTTGCTTTCCAATTTTTACCTCTAGAATAAATATGAGGGTTAACTCTAGCAATTGCAGAAACATTATTTTCAATTTCACCTAATTGAATTTGATCGTTTGAGTCTAAGGACATTGAAGTTGGTTGAGTAAGTGAATTAACATCTAATTCTACGTTAGCTAAAAACTCTTCTCTTTTAATAAACTTCCCAGAATGTCCTCCTATTAGAAAGTGATTTTCTATTAAATTATTTTGCCCATTTAAAAAGTGATAATCAAACCATGTTTTATAATGGACTTTTGCCGTGTCTCTTCCTGTATTTCTTGAATTGAATTTAGCATGAACATCAACTAAATGATAGCGTTGAGTAAATGAACTATCGTTGTTGAGTAATTCTGGATTTAGCAATGAATCTGTAATTCCATAAAACCTATACTTATCTCTTTTATAATCCAACTGAAACCATAAATCATTTCTGTAAAAAAATTTTTGAAAATAACCACCAAGCTCAGCCTCCGAAAACTGTGTGTTTCCCATCTCTTTTACACTTGCCAGTGAACTTTTAGTTAACCCTCTTACTCCCCAACTTTCGTATTTCGAACGCTGTGAACCATAATTCATTTCTAAATAAGGTGTCAAATAACTTCCTGCGCCTCCCTTAACATAGCCAGAATATAATTTATCTAATGGCTCAACAATTTTTAATCTTGCTGGACTAATATTTTCAAGTTCAAAAACAACATCTTGTTTTTTTGGCTCTAAATAATACTTAACCTCTTCCATGGTTAAGGTAGAGTCAACTGGTTTGGGAAGAATTGCTTTTTTTTCTGATTTGGCAATTTTTCTTGCTCCTGAACCAATACCCAAATAGGTGTCGTTGTTTCCCTGAGAAAAAACAACAGTGGTTAAAAA
>JAQWRG010000013.1 GCA_029243855.1 Flavobacteriales bacterium
TGATCAATTTGCTTTAATAAGCTTATATCTGAAAAGAAAACAGTTTTATGTTTTTGTAAATTAAAAAGGTGAATAAGGATTGGAAATAGTATAAGGGCTAATCCCCACAAGAATTCTGGATACAGTAAATTCATTAAAAACCTAAATTAAGATAAAATATATTAGAAATCATTTTTTTTGATCAATTCCCCATCCAAACAGTGCGAAATCATATTTTGAAGGATCATTTGGGTCTAAAATCCTAAGAACTTTATCTAACTCTACAACTGTTTTCCAATCGTTTTGCTCTCTTTTTATTAAGCCCATTTTTCGAGCTGAATTACCGCTATGTACATCAAGAGGGCACGACAACTTACTTGGTTTAATTTTTTTCCATAATCCAAAGTCTACACCTTGATTGTCATTTCTTACCATCCATCTTAGAAACATGTTAATTCTTTTAGCAGCTGAACCCTTTTTAGGGTTAGCAACGTGTTTTTTAGTTCTAATCTCATTTTGATATTCACCCAAAAACTCAGATCTAAAATGATCAATTGCATATAATGAGTTGGATTCATTTTTGAATCCTGTCAAAAATACATCTTCCAAAGAGCTATACTTTCGTAGTAAATGATTTAATCTTAAAAAGAAGAAATGCAAATCAAACGAATTAAATGTTCTATGTTTAAATTCTAATTTTGAGAAATCTTTTTCTTTATAATTCATTACAAAATCATAAGGAGAATTGTTCATAATTGTAATTAGTTTTTCTCCACTATTAAGAATAGATTTTCTATTTCCCCATGAAAGGGTTGCAATTAAAAATCCAATTACTTCAATATCTAATCTTTTATTGAACTTATGAGGAATGCTAATTGGATCATTTTCAATAAATTTTGTGTTGTTATAAATTTCAACAAGTTGATCTAGTTTTATCTTGGTTTTCTCTTCAATCAAGTTTGAAAGTTGATTTAAATGTTGATTGACGGATATTTTGAAGGATTGTAATCACTCATTAGTTGATATATAGATTCAATAATATCATCTATGCTTGGTTTAGAGAAATAATCTCCATCAGAACCATATGCTGGTCTATGATCTTTTGCAGTTAAGGTGACTGGTTCAGCATCTAAATGATAATATCCTTTTTGATCTGTTAAAACTCTTTCCATCATAAATGCCGTGGCACCACCTTTAACATCTTCGTCAATGAAAATGATTTTATTTGTTTTCTTTAGCGACTCCACAATCATATGATTTATGTCGAAAGGCAACAAGGTTTGTACATCTATTAATTCACAAGAAATGTTCATTTTATCTAACTCAACAGCAGCTTTTTCACTTTGGTTAAAGGTAGATCCATAACTAACAACAGTAATGTCAGAACCTTCTTTAACTATTTCAGGAATGCCTATTGGAACTGTAAATTCTCCATAATTTGACGGTTCTTTTTCTTTTAATCTATATCCATTCAAACATTCAACAACCAAAGCAGGATCATCTGATTTAATTAATGTGTTGTAAAACCCTGCGGCAATGGTCATGTTTCTTGGGACACAAACAATAATTCCTCTAACCAGATTGATTATCCCACCCATTGGAGAGCCTGCATGCCAAACTCCTTCTAATCGATGTCCTCTGGTTCTTATTATGAGAGGGCATTTTTGATTTGCTTTTGTTCTGTACATAAGCGTTGATAAATCATCACTCATTATTTGAAGACAATACAACAAGTAATCTAAGTATTGAATTTCTGCAATTGGTCTTAACCCTCTTAAAGCCAGTCCAATTCCTTGGCCAATTATTGTAGCTTCTCTAATGCCTGTGTCGAATACTCTTAGTTCTCCAAACTCATCTTGCATTCCTTCCATAGATTGGTTGACTCCACCAATTTTACCTGTATCTTCTCCAAAAGTTAAAAGTTCTGGTATTTCTTTAAATAATTTTTTGAAATTTTCTCTTAGAACCATTCTGCCGTCAATCATTTTTTCAGAATTATACTGAACAGCATTTTTTTTCACTTTTATACTTGATGTCTCAAATTCGGAATACAATTTAGAATTGTATCGATCGTGCATGTCAATGTTGATATTTTCAAGCCATTTAATTGCGTTTTTTCTAGAGGGAATATTTTCAAACCTTACCAATCTAATAGCTGCTCTTAAGGCATTGTAAATCTCTTTTCTAAGAGGGTCAATTGATTTGTTTAGTTGATTAGCAATAGCTGTTAATTCTTCTTTTTCTTTACTCTCAGTAGACATTTGAGTTATGATAGAACTAATAGAATCACGTTCTTTTTTGATGTCATTAATAAAGTCTAACCAAGCTTGTTTGGCAAATTTTTTAATTTCCAGTTTTGCTGTTTTTTCGATTTCAGTAAGTTCTTCTTCAGTTGACATAGGTTCCCCCAATGAGTTGTCATTACTTAAAATCCACTCTTTAAATTTGGCAATACAGTCGTACTCTTTGGCCCATTCTAAGCGTTCTTTGGTCTTATATCTTTCGTGAGAACCTGAAGTGGAATGACCTTGTGGTTGAGTTATTTCCTCAACATGAATAAATGTAGGAATGTGATTTTTTCTTGAATAAGAAACCGCTTCTTCGTAGGTTAGAATCATTTCAGCATAATCCCAACCTTTACATCTAAATATTTTAAGACCATTTGTACCTTCTTTAATTTCCATTCCTGAAAGAGAATCCGAAATACTTTCTTTTGTAGTTTGATATTTCTTAGGTACGGATATTCCATAACCATCGTCCCAAACAGACATTACAATTGGAATTTCTAAAACACATGAAGCGTTTATAGATTCCCAAAAAATACCTTCGGATGTACTAGCATCACCAATGGTTCCAAATGCGACTTCGTTCCCTTTATTAGAAAATTGCGTCATGTGATGAAGCTCTTTGTTGTTTCTGTACATTTTAGAAGCTAGACCAAGACCTACTAATCTAGGCATCTGTCCAGCAGTAGGTGAGATGTCGGATGAAGAGTTTTTTTGCTTCATTAGATCCTTCCATGATCCATCATCATTTAAAGCTTTTGTAGAAAAATGACCTCCCATTTGTCTGCCAGCAGAAATAGGTTCAAATACTAAATCAGTATGAGCATATAAGCCGGCAAAGAATTGTTGAATTGTCAATTGACCAATGGCCATCATAAATGTTTGATCTCTATAATAACCTGATCTAAAATCACCATTTTTGAATTGTTTTGCCATGGCTATTTGGGCCAATTCTTTTCCATCCCCAAATATTCCAAATTTAGCTTTACCAGTAAGAACCTCTTTTCTTCCTAATAGAGATGCTTCTCGGCTTTCACAAACTAGCTTATAATCTTGGATGATCTCAGCTATAAATTGTTTTTTATTTAGTGATTTTGATTTCTCAGCTACAACAGTCATAAAGATTCAGATTATTTTGGCACAAATGTATAATTTATGTTAACACGAAAACATTTATGTTACATCTAAATATAAGGATATTTCAACAAAACTAAAACTAGTTTAAAATCACACATTATTAATCTTAAATTATCTCATTAATGTATATATTTGTCACCAAACATCTAATCATATATGAAATTACTTAAAGATAAAGTTGCAGTTATAACGGGAGCAACACGTGGTATTGGAAAGGGTATAGCCTTAAAGTTTGCAGCAGAAGGAGCAGACATTGCATTTACGTATGTTTCAAGCCCTGAAAAAGCAAAAATTGTAGAGGATGAGCTTTCATCTCTTGGAGTTAAAGCCAAAGGTTATCAATCAAATGCTGGTGATTTTAATGCTGCTCAGACTTTAGTCGATCAAATTCTTGTTGATTTTGAAAAAATTGATGTGTTGATTAATAATGCAGGTATAACTAAAGATGGATTACTGATGAGAATGTCAGAAGAGAATTGGGATGATGTAATGGATATCAATCTTAAATCTGTTTTTAATATGACAAAAGCAACATTAAGAAACTTCTTAAAACAAAAAAGTGGTTCTATCATAAATATGAGTTCTATAGTTGGTGTACAAGGAAATGCGGGACAATCTAATTATTCTGCATCTAAAGCTGGTATAATTGGATTTACAAAATCTACTGCCCAAGAATTGGGTTCTAGAAACATTAGATGCAATGCTATTGCACCAGGATTTATTGCAACTGAGATGACTGATGCTCTTAATAAAGATGTAGTTGATAAATGGGTTGAAAATATTCCCTTAAAAAGAGCTGGTTCGCCTGACGATGTTGCAAACTCATGCTTGTTTCTAGCTTCAGATATGAGTACCTATGTTACAGGTCAAGTTTTAAGTGTTTGTGGTGGCATGTTGACTTAACCATTTTATATTGAATGATTTAAAATTTCAATTACCACTTGGGTATTATATACT
>JAQWRG010000020.1 GCA_029243855.1 Flavobacteriales bacterium
ATATACTTGATAACCACCTGAATCTGTTAAAATAGGTTTTTTCCAAGTATTAAATTTATGTATTCCACCAGCATTTTCTAGTATATCTAATCCAGGACGTAAGTACAAATGATAGGTATTCCCAAGAATTATTTGAGCTTGAACCTCTTCTTCTAAATCTCTTTGAGATACTGATTTAACGGTTGCTGCAGTTCCTACAGGCATAAAAATAGGCGTTTGAATAGTACCATGATCTGTATCAATTTGTCCAGCCCTAGCCTTACTTAATGGGTCTTTTTTGTTTAATGTAAAGTTCATAAATATGTGAATAACCTACTTTGTGACAAATATATAATAAGTTGGTAAAGGGTACATTTGATAAGCATTTAAGATGCCAATTAATTATGACTACTAATTTTGAAAATATACTGTTTCTTTGTTTGATTCTTATGTTTGGCATTCAATTGTTCTATCAATTGTTTTTTTTTAGTCGATTAACCTTTCACAAAAACACTCCACCTAAGTATATTATTCCGTTATCCATAATAATTGCATCTAGAAATGAATGCGATAATCTTAAAAAATACCTTCCTTTATTTTTAAATCAAAAATATCCTGAATTTGAAGTCATAGTAATAAACGATAGGTCTTGGGATCAAAGTAGTGACTTATTAAAAAAGCTTAAAAAAGAACATTCAAATTTAAAAGTTGTTGAAATTCCAGATAATGGAACCGACCATTTTGCAAAAAAACTAGCCTTAACTTTAGGTATAAAAGCTTCAAAATACAATCATTTTATTTTTTCAGATGCCGATTGTTATCCAAAAAGTAATTTATGGTTAAAAGAAATATCAGGTGGATTCCAACAAAAAAAAGAAATCATAATTGGCGGGAGCACCTATGCCAAACGAAAAGGCATTTTAAACAAACTGATTCGATTTGACACAGCTCAAATTGCAATGATGTATCTAGGAATGGCTAAAGCTAAAATTCCTTACATGGGTGTAGGAAGAAACCTTGGTTACAATAATACTATTTATGAAAAACTAAGAGGTTTTAAATCACACTATCACATTCCATCTGGAGACGATGATCTATTTGTGAATGAGGGTGCAAACAAAAACAATACTAGTGTTGTTTTATCAAAAAATTCAATTACCGTATCTACACCCAAAACCACTTTAAAAAGCTGGTTTAATCAAAAAAGAAGACATCATATGACCAATAGTCATTATAAATTAAAACACAAACTATTATTATTTATTTACCCCTTAAGCCTACTAATATTCTATATTTTGTCATTTTATTTGGCTTATTTAGAATTTAATATGAATTTTATAATTGGTCTGATTATCTCAAGAAATCTTCTTTTGATGCTTGTTTTTATCAAACCTTTTAAGATTCTATTGTGTATAGATCTTTTATTGGTGTCTCCAATTTATGAAATCATCTTGCTATTTTGCTATCCAATGTTTCAGTTAACTCAGAAAAAAGCAAAAAAATGAAAGAAGAGATAAATATTGATCATCTTTCTGAAAAAGCTCAAAAAGACTACGAATTAGTTCTTAGAGCTACTAAAGGTAAGGATCAACAAGCATTTTCATTTCTAATGGAACGCTATAAAGATTCCATATATTTTATGCTGTTAAAAATGGTTAACAATAAAGATGATGCAGACGATTTAACCATTGAAGCTTTTGGGAAAGCATTTAACAGACTTAATCAATATACCCCAAATTATGCTTTTAGCACGTGGCTTTTTAAAATAGCAACAAACAATTGCATTGACTTTTTAAGAAAAAAGAAGAAAAATGTCATGTCTATTGACAATAGAATTCAAAACAAATATGTTTACACCATAATTTTTGAATTAAAAAGTGATGCTATGGATCCAGAACAAGTTGATATGAAAGATCAAAAAATTAAATTAATGAGAACATATGTTAAGCAACTTAAACCTAGATATGAAACATTAGTTGAAATGAGATATTTTAAAGAAATGAGTTATGATGAAATATCTATAGAACTAAACCTTCCGTTGGGCACTGTTAAAGCTCAACTTTTTAGAGCCAGAGAGTTTCTTTACAACATCATGAAAAACAAGGTTGAAACCATCTAATTCTTCAAAAATAATAAGCAACTATTTTCCTGAATTGGATTCTTCGAAATTAGAAAAATTTGAAGCACTATTCAATTTATATAAACATTGGAACAATCAAATAAATGTAATCAGCAGAAAGGATTTAGAAAATTTTTACATCAGACATGTGCTTCATTCATTGGCCATTGCAAAATTTATTTCATTTAATGAAAATGCTTCAGTTCTTGATGTAGGAACGGGAGGTGGTTTTCCTGGAATTCCCCTGGCAATTTTCTTTAAGGATACACAATTCACGCTAATTGATTCAATTGGTAAAAAAATAAAAGTAGTAAATGAAGTAAGTAGTGCCTTGGAGTTAAACAATATTGAATCACATCACATGAGAGCAGAAAAAATGAAGGATAAATTTGATTTTGTTATAAGCAGAGCAGTTACCCATTTTTCAAGGTTTTGCCCATGGGTTAGCTCAAATATTAAAGATAAAAACGAACACAATATTAAAAACGGCATTATCTACTTAAAGGGAGGAAATCTTCAAGAAGAAATTAACAGCATTGCGAAAAAATATAATGTTGTAAATAA
Organism: Flavobacteriales bacterium; assembly: GCA_029243855.1. Lineage (GTDB taxonomy): Bacteria > Bacteroidota > Bacteroidia > Flavobacteriales_D > Parvicellaceae. The sequence continues at coordinate 2,663 of JAQWRG010000020.1, forward strand.
AAGTATTTATGACTTATTCAAAGAAGATTTTTTTGAAACAAAATCAATAGTTTATTTATCTAAAAAATAATACTTAACAAAAAACACCATTTAGGGAAAATTAACAGTTTAACTTGTTTAGATTTTATATATTCAACCTGTAGTTTCTCATCCAATCAAACTTATGAAGAATTATATCTTAATTATTACACTACTATTCTCAATCTCTTTTAAAAGTTACTCTCAAGAGGATGAGACAAGGTCTACACATGTTAAGATTGAAAGATTGCTTTTCCTAATTGAGCAAATGTATGTTGAGGAAATTGACAACAATGTTCTTAGAGAAAACTTAGTAACTGGGATGTTAAATTCTTTAAGACCCTTTTCAATTTATCAAAATGAGAAATTTTTTATTGACCATATTATACCTAAAAACAAATCAATTCAGAGTGCTGGGTTCTCGTTAAACTTCAAAAACGGTAAAATCAAAATTGACTCTATTTATAAAAACGGTGGTGCTGAATTAGCCAAACTTTCTAAGGGTGATGAAATAATTGAACTTGACGGAAACAATTTAGATGAAGTATATTACTATTCAGACCTACTAAACTTATTGGTTGGTGAAACGAATTCAGAAATGAAAGCTAAATACGTTAGGACATCTATTGATAGCGTTAAAGAGAATGATGAAAAAATTACTGACACACTAGAAACTACAATTACTAGAAAAGAAATTGACGGATTATCTATTCTACCAATTGGAATAACTAATGGCATTGATGTTAAATTACTCTCTCAATACAACCAAGCCTTGAAGATTTTTGATGAACTATACCCTGACACAATAAACAATGCCACAATAACTGAAAAAGGAATAAGGTATATGTTAGAGCAACTTGACCCACATTCAACATATGTTTCTTTAAAAGACATGCACGACATGAATGCTCCACTTAAAGGCTCTTTCACAGGAGTTGGCATACGCTTTCAAGTTTTGAAAGATACTATCATGGTAGTGCAAGCCATTCCAGGAGGACCATCAGAAAAGGTTGGCATCATGGCTGGTGACAAAATGGTTACCATTCAAGATGAAAATGTTGCAGGAATAGGAATTTCAACTACTGGGGTAAGAGATCGATTATTAGGTGATAAAGGAACCATTGTTAACGTTTCAATTAAAAGAGGTATAAGTACTGAATTATTAGATTTTTCAATTGAAAGAGATAAAATACCAATTTACAGTGTAGATGCATCATATATGGCAAGTCCAGAGACTGGATACATTAAACTAAATAATTTCTCATCCACAAGTTTAGCTGAAATCAGAAAAGCTGTATTTGAGCTCAAGTCAGATGGAATGGAAAACTTAATTTTAGACCTTCAGAACAACGGTGGTGGGTATTTAAGAACAGCTGTTGAGCTTGCAGATGAGTTATTGGCTGGAAATAAAAAAATTGTTTCTACTAAGGGAAGAAAGTTTCCAGAAAAAAGCTACCAAACAAGCAGAAAAGGTCTACTTGAAAATGGTAAAATCATTGTTTTAGTAAATGAAAGCAGCGCAAGTGCTAGTGAAATTGTTAGTGGAGCTATACAGGATTGGGACCGTGGACTTATTGTAGGAAGACGAACTTTTGGAAAAGGTTTGGTTCAAAAACCAATTGACTTACCAGACCATACTCAAGTTAGAATTACCACATCTAAATACTACACACCAAGCGGACGGTGCATTCAAAAGGCTTATGAAGGTGGCTCTGTAGCTTATAGAAGAGAGAAATACGAAAGATATAAATCTGGCGAATCCTTCAATGCAGATAGCATCAAGTACGACAAAGAAGACATTTATCATACTAAAATAAAAAACAGAGAGGTTTATGGTGGTGGTGGAATAATGCCAGACTATTTTGTAGCTCTTGACACCTCAGGAACTAGTGATTATTTTAATAAATTAATTCGCAAAGGCATTTTTAATCAATTTGCTCTTTCATGGGTTAACGATAACAGAAATACTTTAGAAAAAAAATATCCATCATTCAACCATTACAATAAAAACTTTTCTTCAAAAAAAATAATAAATGAACTTATTGAATATGCTGAAAAAGAAGGGCTTGAATACAATGAGGAAGAATTTTTAAAAGCAGAAAACACAATTTACATAAGACTTAAAGCAAATATTGCTCAAGACTTATTTGATTACAAAAGATTTTATCAAGTAATTAATCAACTCAATACATCTTTACAAAAGTCCTTAGAACTTATGAAAGATGATAAAAATTTTAAAAAATTAGCATACAATAAATAAACATAATGAAAGTAAACAACAACATTTTAGCAATTGGATTAGTTATTGCGATTGGTATTTCTTTATTCAACTTTTATTCAATTAGCACACTAAAAGAGAGTAATGGGGAAAAAGAAACCGATAAAACATATATAAAACCAGCTCCATTAAACAATCAAAAAGATTTTAATAGTGCACAAAAAAATATGCTAAACAACCCATTAACTCCACAGATGAACAACAACAGTGGACCAACAACTTCAATGGTTTTCAATGAAGATGTACATGATTTTGGAAGCGTTGATATAGAAACTGAAAATAAGTATTCATTCGTTTTCACAAACCTAGGTAAAGAACCTTTACAAATAAGCAATGCAAAAGGATCATGCGGGTGTACAGTTCCCAATTGGCCAAGAGAGCCAATCATGCCAGGACAAAGTGGAGAAATTAATGTTGTTTACAGACCAAACAAGGGACAAGCTGGTAAAGCACAAAACAAAACGGTTTCTGTAACAGCAAATACTGAACCAGCTATTACAGTACTAAACATTAAAGCATTAGTTAACCCTGTAAGTGAATAAAAATTTAGTTTTAATATTATTTCTTTCGTTTTTATCTACTGTTAAATCACAGTTCGTTTGTACTCCATCTAATATTCCTTTTATTGATGGAGAAGAAATAATTTATGATATAAATTACCATATGGCTAACGCTTGGGTTCCTGCTGGTAAAGTTAGATTTATTGTTGAAGACTCTCTTTACAACAATGTACCTTGTTATTATATTGAAGGCAAAGGAAAGACCCTTAAGAATTACGATTGGTTTTTTCGTGTAAGAGATAAATATGCTTCATTCGTTTCTAAAGAAACATTAAAACCTGAGTACTTTATAAGGAGAGTGAGAGAAGGCGACTTTTCTTTAAACTACGACTATACATTTGATTATCCAGCACTAACAGCATTGGTTAAAGAAAAGAAAAAAGATAAAACAAGTGAAGAAACTATTGAAATATCCAATTGTGCATACGACTTAATGACATCTGTTTATTACGCAAGAGCCATTGACTTTAATAAAGCAAAATTAGGCGACTCTATTCCAATAGATATTATCATTGATAAAGTTGTTTACGAAGATGTTAATATTATATATGAAGGGAAAAAAATAATTACAACGCAGCACAACAGAAAAATAAATTGCATTCATTTTAAGATCGATTTAATTGAAGGGACTATTTTTAAAAGTGGTGAAAAAATGAGCATTTTTGTAACAGACGATGAAAATAAAATCCCCATTTACGTAGAAGCAGAAATATTGATTGGAGCAATTCAAGTATTTGTAAATACTATAAAAAACAGTAAAACAACCATTCAATACTTACAATAACTTTCTTCTTTTAATTTCTTTTTGTATCAACGAAAGCTCTCTTCCTGTTTGACCAGCAACTGAGGTGTTTTCTTCAGCTCTTCTTATCAGATATGGTAAAACTTCTTTAATAGGCCCATAGGGAACATATTTGGCAACGTTATACCCATTTTTTGATAGGTTGAAACTAATATGATCGCTCATCCCCAATAATTGAGCAAAATATATTCTAGCATCGTCATTAGCTAATCCTGAATCTTTCATCAGCTTAGTTAAGTAAAGTGAACTTTGTTCATTGTGTGTTCCAGCACAAATTGAAATGGTTTTAATGTTTTCAACACAAAACTTCAAAGCCAAATCATAATCCCTATCAGTATCAGGCTTTGAAACATGGATTGGATCTTGGTAGCCAAGTCTTAAAGCCTCTTCACGTTCTTTTTCCATATAAGCTCCTCTAACTAATTTTACTCCAAGAAAGGAATTAGATGTAAGACATTTCAGATGAAGTTTTTTTAGATAATCCAAACGATCGTGCCTATAAAGCTGAATGGTATTGAAGATAACAGCTGATTTACTGTTGTATTTCTTAATCATATTTTCAGCCATTAAATCAATAGAACTTTGAAACCAACTGTCTTCAGCATCAATAAAAATAGGAACATTTAATTTACAAGCTTCAGCACAAATTTCATCAACTCTATTCACCATAGCATTGTAAAACTTCATCTCTTCTTCATTTAGCAGGGCAATCCCATTGTTGGCTTTTCTCAATACAGATGATTTACCTAAGCCAGTAATTTTAAAAACAGAAAAAGGTATTCCAGAATTTTTTTGAGCAATTCTAATGGTTTTAATTATTTCATTTTTATTGTTTTCAAAATCATCAGCCTCTTCTTGACCTTCAACAGAATAATCTAGAATAGTTCCAACATTAAACTTTTGTAATTGTAAAATTCTTGCGCTGCACTCCTCTACTGATTCTCCTCCACAAAACTGACTGAAAATAATTTTCTTCACCAACTCATTAATTGGCAACCTCAACCCAATAGCTAATTTTGTCAGCTTACTTCCTATCAAAACAAACAATGGATATTTCAGTATAGAAAATAGCTGATATGACTTTTTTAAATCTTTCTTAGACTTGTATTCAAAAGCAATTTTAGTATCGTCAAAACTTAGCACAGAAATTAAATTTACATCATAAATATAAATACTGAATACATTAAAAAACTAAATGAATAACTTTTATTTATTAAATAGCTTATTTGCAACATTATTAAAATCATCAGAGATTTTAAACAAAAAAATTAAAGGCAAATAAATCAAAGAAAATAAAGTTGATTTTACAATAACGTCAATAAAGAAATTATCCATTTTAAAAAATGTGGAAACATACATCGCCAAACTAAAACTTGCCAATAAAACTATAATTTTTAAGGAATAAGGAAACAGTTTAAATTTAAACTTCAAGAATAATACTGCAACTAAATTAAAAAGCAAAATAGAAATGGAAGTAGCAATGGCTGCACCATCTATACCATTCCAATTCGGAATATTTTCAAAATAAGCTATAAAAAAGTAATTGGTTACAAAAGTCAATAAAGCAAGACCTATGGTTAGGATGGTAAACACCCAATAATAATTAGACATGTAAATTATCTTACCATTAAGTCCAGAACCAACATGAATCAATTTAGCTATCCCTAAAAATAGAAACACCCATTTACCAGCTGAATAATCTTTACCAGAAAAAACCAATAAGCCGTCAATATTTATCCAAATTATTCCAAAAACCAATAAGCCAAACAACAATTGATTAACTGCAGATTTCTTATACAACAAGGAAATGGTAGTCAAATCATTATCTTTCCAAGCATTACTTATGAAGGATGTTGCAATTTTAGACAACGCTCTTGCTGGCATTTCTATCATTGTTGCCATGTAAGCAGCTATGGAATATACAGTTATGGCATACAAACCCGAATTTGACGAATCATTGCTGCCAACAATAACCATTGAACTTACCATTGAACCAATCATTACTAAATCAATCCTATTAGTTATTCCACCAGCAAGACCGGAAAGCATATTAGCAAATCCATATTTTAAAATATTAACATATTCTTTAAAAGAAATAGCCAATCTA
>JAQWRG010000022.1 GCA_029243855.1 Flavobacteriales bacterium
TTACCATATTTCTAGTATACTGAATATGACCTGGGGTGTCGGCAATGATAAATTTACGATTTGGTGTTGCAAAATATCGATAAGCAACGTCAATAGTAATCCCTTGCTCTCTCTCGGCTCTTAAGCCATCAGTAAGAAGGGCTAAGTTTATGTTTTCTTCTCCCTTTTTTTGACTTGCTGTTTCAATAGCTTCAAGTTGATCTTCAAAAATTGATTTACTATCATACAAAAGCCTACCTATTAGTGTGCTTTTACCATCATCAACACTACCTGCAGTGGTGAAGCGTAACAAATCCATGTTTAAGTAATTGTCTTCCATTGCCATTTTTAAAAATATCCTTCTTTTTTTCTGTCTTCCATTGCGGCTTCAGACCTTTTGTCGTCAGATCTTCCACCTCTTTCTGTTATTCTAGAAGCAGCTACTTCATCAATTACCTTATTTAAATCATCGGCATCTGATAAAGTGGCTCCTGTACATGTTGCGTCACCTATTGTTCTAAACCTAACTTGCATTTCTGAAATAACTTCTGATTCTTTGGTTTCAACAAAATCAGTTTTAGCCATGATTACTCCATCTCTTTCAAAACAAGGTCTTTTGTGTGTAAAATAAAGACTAGGTATTTTAATATTTTCTGATAAAATGTATTGCCATATATCCATTTCAGTCCAATTACTTATAGGAAAAACTCTAAAATGTTCACCGAAATGTTTTTTCCCGTTAAATAAGTTCCAAAGTTCAGGGCGTTGGTTTTTAGGATCCCATTGACCAAAATCATCTCTATGAGAAAAAAACCTTTCTTTTGCTCTAGCTTTTTCTTCATCCCTTCGAGCACCACCCATAGCACAATCAAACTTATGTTCTTCGATAGCATCAAGAAGGGTTGTAGTTTGCAATTTATTTCTACTTGCATTGATGCCTTTTTCCTCAGTAACTTTTCCTTCATCAATGGATTGCTGAACAGAGGCAATAATAAGACGGCCTTGTGTTTCTTCAATTAGTTCATCTCTAAATTCATACAATTCAGAAAAATTGTGTCCTGTGTCAATATGCATTAAAGGAAAAGGAACATTGCCAGGGTAAAAAGCTTTTCTAGCTAAGTGATAGCATACTATAGAGTCTTTTCCGCCTGAAAATAAAAGTACAGGATTTTCAAATTGTGCGGCAACTTCTCTTAAAACATAGATTGATTCTGCTTCTAGTTCTTTTAGATGTGTTAAGTTATATTTATTCATTTATTGAATGATATTTTTGGGAGTATAGCCTCCATCATTTCTTCTGTTGAAGTTGCAATATTAACTCCTTCAGTTTTGATTTCCAAAGAAGGTGATTTTGGATTTTCAAATGGAGCAGAAATTCCTGTGAAATTTTTCACTTCTCCTTTTCTAGCCAATTCATATAATCCTTTAACGTCTCTTTCTTCACATATGTTTAATGGGGTGTTTATGAATACCTCAAAGAAGTCTTTTTTACCAATTATTTCTTTAGCTAATGTTCTTATTTTTTCTGTAGGGCTAACCAAGCAACAAATAGTAACAACCCCACAGTCAACAAATAACTTAGCCATTTCAGCAGTTCTTCTAATGTTTTCCATCCTATCCTCTAATGTGAAAGATAGGTTGCTGTTTATGCCAAGCCTAATGTTATCACCATCTAGAACTTGTGTTAAAAAACCATTGTTGTGAAGTTGTTCGGAAACAGCTTTTGCAAGTGTAGTTTTCCCAGATCCAGATAGTCCTGTTAACCAAAGTACAATTCCTTTTTGATTTAGTAGCTTTTCTTTTTCAGTTCTGGATAGTAAGTCTTTAGAAGAAGAAAAAAGATGTTTATTTGAAGTTTTCAATGGATTCTTTTAAGAATCCAAAGCTATAAAGATTTGAGAATAATTCTTATAATAACCTCTGATTTATTACATTTGAGTAAGTAGTATAATTTTTAACTTAATAATAATCCTCATGGAGATGATAAATACACCAAAGGTTGATAAGGTTGGTATTGAAGATAGGATTACTAGAATAACCAAAAGAAGCTTAAAAAAAGAGGCTAAAATGGAAGGCCTGAAAATGGCTTTAAATATGGTTGACCTAACTACTTTAGAAGGTATGGATACCAACAATAAAGTTAGTCAAATGTGCTACAAAGCAATGCATTTGCATGATGAGTATCCAGGATTGCCAACGGTTGCTGCTGTATGTGTTTACCCCAACTTTGTAAAGTTAGCTGTAAACTCGCTCAAGGGTTCTGGTGTGAAAGTAGCTAGTGTTGCCACTGCATTCCCAAGTGGACATTCAACATTAGACATTAAAATAAAAGACACAAAACTAGCAGTTGATAGTGGAGCAAATGAAGTTGATATGGTAATAAGTAGAGGTAAATTTCATTCTGGAGATTTTAATTTTGTCCACGATGAAATAGCCTCAATTAAGGAAGCGTGTGGTAAAGCAAGGCTTAAAGTTATTTTAGAAACAGGGGAATTAGGGAATTTAGATAATGTTAGAAAGGCTAGCGATATTGCAATGCTTGCAGGAGCGGATTTTATTAAAACATCAACTGGTAAGATTAAGCCTGCTGCTACTCTTCCGGTTACTTTGGTTATGCTTGAAGCCATAAAAGATTATTATTATAAAACAGGTACCATGGTAGGTATGAAGCCAGCTGGAGGAATATCGAATGCTAAGTTGGCGCTACAATACTTGTTGTTGGTTAAGGAAACACTAGGAATAAAATGGTTAGATAATCACTGGTTTAGGTTTGGAGCAAGCAGTTTAGCCAATGATTTACTTATGCAAATAATGAAACAAACGACAGGGTCATATCAATCAGCAAACTATTTTTCTAAAGATTAATTTATGAAGCAAAAGAACTCTAAAGGTGAAGCACTTCAGTTTTCTGGAAAATGGGATTTAGCCCCAGCTCCAGAAAGTACTGATCACATAGAAATAAAAAAAGAATATCAACTTTTTATAAATGGAAAATTTTCTAAACCAAGTTCTGGAAAATATTTTCCATCAATAAATCCAGCTAACGAAAAGCAATTGTCTATGATTGCTGAGGCAAATGAAAATGATGTGGACAGAGCTGTAAAAGCAGCAAGGAAAGCCTTTGATGGTACCTGGTCAAAAATAAGTGCTAAGGAAAGAGGAAAGTATATTTATAGAATTGCAAGGCTAATTCAAGAAAAAGCAAGGGAATTAGCAGTTATAGAATCATTGGATGGAGGAAAACCAATTTGAGAAGCTAGAGATATTGATGTTCCCATAGCTGCAGCTCATTTTTTCTATTATGCTGGATGGACAGATAAGTTGAAATATGCATTTCCAAATCAAAACCCTAAAGCTGTTGGAGTTGCAGGACAAGTTATTCCTTGGAACTTTCCTCTTATGATGGCAGCATGGAAAATTGCCCCTGCTTTAGCAACAGGTAATACGGTTGTTTTAAAGCCAGCAGAGACCACTTCTTTAACAGCTTTAAAGTTGGCAGAAATTATTCAAGAAGCTGATCTTCCTCCAGGAGTTGTGAACATTGTGACTGGAGCAGGAGCTACTGGTGCTGCAATTGTAAATCATTCTGATGTTGATAAAGTTGCATTTACTGGTTCAACTGGAGTAGGAAAGGTCATTATGAAAGCAATTGCTGGTACTGAAAAAAAATCCACCATGGAGCTTGGAGGAAAAGCAGCAAACATCATTTTTGAAGATGCTCCTCTTGATCAAGCTGTTGAGGGTGTCATCAATGGTATATACTTTAACCAAGGTCATGTTTGTTGTGCTGGTTCTAGATTGTTTATTCAGGAGTCTGTTTATGATGTCGTATTAAGAAAGCTTAAGGATAGAATCCAAGCATTAGTTTTGGGAGATCCGTTGGATAAAAATACTGATATTGGCGCTATTAATTCAAAGGAGCAGTTAGCAACAATCAACAAGTATTTAAAAATTGGACAAAAAGAAGGAGCAGATATGTTTCAATTGAGTTGTGATATTCCCAAAAAAGGCTTCTGGTGTCCACCAACATTATTTACTAATGTATCTCAATCTCACGCTATTGCTAAGGAAGAGATTTTTGGACCCGTTTTAGCTGTTCAAACATTTAGAACAATTGATGAGGTTATTACAAAAGCTAATAATACACCTTTCGGTTTATCTGCTGGTGTATGGACAGATAAAGGCTCTAAGATTTTTAACCTTACCTCTCAAATGAGAGCTGGTGTTGTTTGGGCAAATACTTACAACAAATTTGACCCTACATCTCCATTTGGTGGTTACAAAGAAAGTGGTCATGGTAGAGAAGGAGGATTACATGGTTTATTACCATATTTAAATATATGATATGTCAGAAAGAATTAATGTGTTGAAAACGTATAAGATTTTTATTGGAGGAAAATTCCCAAGAACGGAGTCCGGAAGGTATTATCAGCCTAAAGTTAACGGCAGCCCAATTGGTAATATTTGTCTATCGTCAAGAAAAGATGTTAGAAATGCAGTAGTTGCTGCAAGGTCAGCTTTTGAAAAGTGGTCTGGAGCAACAGCATTTAACAGAAGTCAGATATTGTATCGTATAGCTGAAATGATAGAGGGAAGAAAAGCTCAATTTATTGAGGAATTAATTATTCAAGGAGAAACAAAAAAAGCAGCAGAAAAAGAAGTTAACACAACCATTGATAGAGTAATTTACTTTGCCGGTTGGGCTGATAAAATTAACCAGGTTTTTGGATCTGTAAACCCAGTAGCCACAAGTCACTTTAATTTTTCAATGTTAGAACCTACTGGCGTTGTTGGTGTTGTTAGTTCTGAAAGTTCATCTTTATTAGGTTTAATTTCTTCTATATGTCCAATAATAGTTTCTGGAAATACTTGTGTTGTTTTTACTTCCGAATCAAAGCCTTTGTGCGGAGTAACTTTGTCAGAGGTTTTAGCTACTTCTGATGTGCCTGGAGGTGTGGTTAATGTATTAACTGGAAAAAGAAAAGAAACGGTGCCGCATCTTGGTAAACATATGGATGTTAATGCTGTGTACTTAGTAGATTCAGATTCTGAATTCAAAGAATCTCTTCGACTAGATGCGGTTGATAATTTAAAAAGAATAGTCGTTGGTAAAGAATCAGATTTATATTCTAAGGAGGTTGAAAACCCATACATCGTAACTAGTTTCATGGAAACTAAAACCACTTGGCATCCTATTGAAATCATTTCTGGTTCTGGAAGTGGGTATTAATCAATAAACTTATGGAAGAAAGTAAGAAAAGACATATCGTTAAGACGATTACTTGGCGTTGTATAGCCACTCTAACAACTTTTTTATTGGCACTTTTATTTTTTAGAGATGATACTGAAGCAGTAGAAAAGGCAACTGGAGTTGCCGTTGCAGAATTTTTCATAAAAATGCTTCTTTATTATTTGCATGAAAGAGCGTGGTATAACTCAAATTTCGGATTAAATGATAGAAAAAGAAAAAGAAGCTGAATTGCTTAAAACAGCAATAAAAGCAGCAAAGTTGGGTGGAGAGGAAATTATGAAAATATATGCTCAGGAATTTGAGGTTTTTAACAAAGAAGACAATTCTCCCTTAACCATAGCCGATCAAAATGCTAATAAGGTTATTGAAAAATTACTCAAAGAAACCAACATTCCAATTTTAAGCGAAGAAGGTAAACATGCAGATTACAATGAAAGAAAAAATTGGAAACAATTGTGGATTGTTGACCCTTTGGATGGAACCAAAGAATTTGTTAAGAGAAATGGTGAATTTACTGTCAATATTGCCCTTGTCGAAAACGGTGTTCCTGTTATGGGAGTGATATATGTTCCTGTAAAAAATTGGTTGTATTACGGTTATTCAAATGGAGCTTTTAAAACAGTTGCTGAAAAAACACAAGAGTTGCCAATAAAAACTAACAGAACCAGTACAGTTGTTGTTGGAAGTAGGTCTCATCCGTCAGTTGAAACGGCTAAATATTTTGAAGAGTTAAAAAAGAAACATGGTCAAATTGAAATAGTGTCTATGGGAAGTTCTTTAAAAATATGTTTAGTAGCTGAGGGAAAAGCAGATATTTATCCTAGGTTTGCACCAACAATGGAATGGGATACAGCAGCAGGACATGCTATAGTTAATTTCGCGGGTAAGAAGCTTATTGATGTAGAAACAAATAAAGAAATGATTTATAATAGAGAACAATTAAGAAACAACTGGTTTATTGTAAAATGAAAAGAAAAGTAGCGTTAATAACAGGTGTGACAGGTCAAGACGGAGCTTATTTAGCCGAGTTTTTATTAAATAAAGGATATATAGTTCATGGGTTAAAAAGAAGATCTTCTTTATTTAATACTGATAGAATTGACCATTTATATAAAGATGAACATAAACTTGACGCAAATTTATTTTTGCATTTTGGTGATTTAACAGATTCTACAAATTTAATTAGAATTCTACAAGAAGTTAAACCAGATGAAATTTATAATTTAGCCGCACAGTCTCATGTTAAGGTTTCTTTTGAAACGCCAGAATATACTGCAAATTCCGATGGTTTAGGAGTCCTTAGAATTCTGGAAGCGATTAGAATTCTTGATTTAACAGAAAAAACTAAATTTTACCAAGCTTCAACATCTGAACTATATGGTATGGTTCAACAAATTCCTCAAACTGAACAGACGCCTTTTTACCCTAGAAGCCCTTATGGTGTTGCCAAACTATACGCATACTGGATGGTAAAAAATTATAGAGAAGCATATAATATTTTTGCTTCAAATGGAATTCTATTTAATCATGAAAGCCCATTAAGAGGAGAGACATTTGTTACTAGAAAAATCACAAGAGCAGCAGCAAAAATTTCTTTAAATATGCAGAATGAAATGTTTTTGGGAAATCTTGATGCTCAAAGAGACTGGGGGCATGCAAAAGATTATGTTAAAGGTATGTGGTTGATGTTACAGCACGATAAGCCAGATGATTTTGTGCTTTCGACTGGGAAGACATATTCGGTTAGGTATTTTTGCGAATTGGCATTCAAAGAAGTTGGTATTGAAATTGAATGGAGTGGAAAGGGAGTTAAAGAAGTTGGGTTAAATTCTAAAACAGGTAAAGAAATTATTAAAATTGACCCTTATTATTTTAGACCTACTGAAGTTGATTTATTAGTTGGGGATTATTCAAAAGCTAAAAAGGAATTAGGTTGGAAACCAATATGTAGTTTTCCAAGCTTAGTTAAAGAAATGGTTGCTTCTGATTTACAGAACTTTAAGAAAGATTTACACCTTAAAAAAGGTGGTTTTGACATCCTAAATAATTTTGAATAATTTTCATTGAATTTTGAAGATAAAATATATGTTGCTGGTCATAAAGGCATGGTTGGTTCTGCTATATGCAGAAGACTTGCATTATTAGGCTTTCATAATGTAATAACAAAAACTTCATCAGAATTAGACTTAAGAAATCAAAATAAAACTGATATTTTTTTTAAAAATGAAAAACCAAAATATGTTTTTTTAGCTGCTGGAAAAGTTGGCGGTATAGAAGCTAATAATAATTATAGAGCTGAATTTATTTATGATAACTTGATGATTCAAAATAATATTATTCATTCTTCACATTTGAATAGGGTTAAAAAACTACTTTTTCTAGGCTCTTCGTGCATATATCCAAAACATGCTAATCAACCAATTAAAGAAAGCGAATTATTAACTGGTGTTTTGGAACCAACAAATGAACCTTATGCCATTGCTAAAATTGCAGGAATAAAAATGTGTGAAGCATATAAAGATCAATACGGCAACAATTTTATAAGTGTAATGCCTACAAATTTATATGGTCCTAACGATAATTATGATTCATCAAATTCTCATGTACTACCTGCATTAATTCGCAAATTTCATGAAGCAAAAACAGAAAATTTGTCTGAGGTTGAAATTTGGGGTTCAGGTAATCCAAGAAGAGAATTTCTTCATGTTGAAGATTTGGCAACAGCATGTATTCATATTATGAAAGTATATGATAAAAAAGAAACAGTTAATGTTGGAACAGGGATTGATATTACCATTAAAGAATTGGCAATAATGATTAAACATGTTTCTGGTTATAAAGGAGAAATAGTTTTTAATACAGAAAAGCCTGATGGAACACCTAGAAAATGGTTAGATATCAGTAAAATCAGTAAATTAGGTTGGTCTCCAAAAATTTCATTGAAAGATGGATTAGAAAAAACGTATGCAGATTTTGTTCAACATAAAGCTAAATATATTGTCTCTTAAGGGAACTTTTTACTTTTTTATATTTGCTTTTTTTTCTTCTAGTCTATACGCTCAGAATATAAATCTTCCATTTGAGTTTTATCATCAACAAAGAATTAATTCACAAGTAATTCATAGTGCAATACAGCCACTTCATGCATCAATTCAATTTACAAAAGACACGTCCCTTAAAGATAATCAACAAAAAAGAGCTACTAAGTTTGGTGAAAAGTGGTTTAATGAAAGTTTATTGTCTGTAAATGAAGCAGATGTTCAAATAACTGCTGATCCTTTATTTAACTTTTCCCTAAGCAAGTATAATGATGATTATGATTACAGATATTACTCAAATGTCAGAGGCTTTAGAGTAAAGGCAAACATTAGTTCAAAGGTTTCTTTTGAAACAAGGTTTTATGAAAATCAATTCTTTTACCCCGATTATTTGGCATCAAGAGCAGCAGAAAGACAGGTTGCTATAGGGATTGGAAGGTCTAAGCCTTTTAAATTATATGGATTTGATGCAGGTTTAGCAAACGGATACCTAAGTTTTTCACCAATTAAAAACATTAATTTCCAGTTGGGACATGGGAGGAACTTTTTTGGAAATGGTTATCGATCTTTATTGCTTTCAGATTATGCTCCAGATTATGCTTATGTCAGTGGGCAATATTTAATGAAAGGCGGCAAAATAATGTATAGGCATATTAATGGCTGGATGAATACATTAACTAGAACCCCTTATTCATCAACTCCAGAAGCGTTATTTAAACCAAAAGTTGCTAATTTTAATATAATTTCTTTTAAGCCAAATAATGAATTTGAATTGTCTTTTTTTGAAGGTTTAGTTTATAAGAAATATGATGATATTGAAGGTATAATACGTCCTGAATTGTCTTTTTTTGTTCCTGTAATCGGTAAAGGGGTGTTAATATCGGACTCTAATTCATCAACTAATGAGATATATGGATTCAATTTTTCATATCAACCTTCTTTGAAATTAATGTTTTACAATCAATTGGCTATTCAGTCTGAAAATAGAATTGGAGTACAATTGGGGCTGAAATGGTTAAACTTTCTGACGTTGGATAATTCTTTTTTATGTGTTGAGTTTAATCGAATTGCTAGAGATTTATACGCCATTGATTCGGCAAATTCCATTCAGAGATATAGTCATTTGTCACATGAATTGGCTCATCCTTTGGGTGCGGGGTTTAATGAATTACTAGTTAAAGGAATGTTGGAACAGAATAATTATTTTTTAAGGTTTGGAGGAAATTATGCAAATGTTGATTATCATCCCGATATGGGTTGGGCAAATAATGTTATGAACTCTAAAGAGCATTTAAAGCTCCCAGATAGTAAAATAAGACTAATGATTATTAGCTCTTCTTTAGGCTATAGATTTAACAAAGCAACAAGAATGGAACTTTCTTTAGGGTTTTTATATAGAAAACAAGATTTGCTTGATGAAAGTTATTTGACAATAACTTGGAGGACATTTCTAAAAAACGATTATTTTGACCAATAATTAAACTATGTCAGATTTTAATACTTTACTAATGGGATTTATTACTGCTTTTTTTGTGGTAATGATATCTATGCCCTCTTTGATTAAAGTGGCTAAATTAAAGCATTTGGTTGATTCGCCCAGTGAAGAACGAAAACTGCATCGTTGGAGTATTCCAACTTTAGGAGGAGTTGTTATTTTTGGAGCTATAGTTTTTTCTTATTCGTTATGGTTTCCTAATCAATCGATTGACTCTAGAGAATTCGTTAATGATTTTAAACATATAATTGCCTGTCTTATTTTATTGTTTTTTATTGGAGTCAAAGATGATATAATTGGCACAGCTCCAATTAAAAAACTGATTGCACATATAATAGTTGCTTTTATATTGGTGATTATGGCTGACATTAGAATTGAATCGATGCATGGAATTTTTGGAGTAAACGGAAATCTACCTTTATGGCTTAGTTATTTTCTTACTTTTTTTGTTTATATCGTTATTATAAATGCCATTAACTTAATTGATGGTCTAGATGGTTTGGCTGGAAGCATATCTTTTGTTGCCTCATTTGTTTTTGGTGTATTGTTTTATTACTCCGGAGACATTGCTTTAAGTTTACTGGCTTTTGTTTTATCTGGAACAATGTTGGGTTTTGTCTTTTTTAATTTCGCACCTGCTCGTGTTTTTATGGGAGATGCGGGTTCTTTATCAATTGGTGTTATTTTTTGTTTGTTGGCCATTAATAGTATTAATACAAACTATGAATTATCACCCTTTTGGCTCAAAGAGCTCAACAAACCGGTTTTAGCTATGAGCATTTTGGTGTACCCCCTGATTGACACCTTAAGAGTTTTTTCAGTCCGAATTTTAAAGGGGGTATCTCCATTTAAGGCAGACAAAAATCATATTCATCATAAATTAAAAGCATTAGGTTTTAATCATGCCACATCAACATTGTTTTTAGTTTTTTATAGTTTATTTATGCTGACTTCACAACTTATACTTCAATTGTATTTTCTTGTTGTTGATAGCACACATATTTTTTTAATCCAAGTTGGATTAGCTGCGGGGTTTTTAGTTTTGTTTTTTGTTTTAATGTCAAAAATTAGAAGTAATAAAAAGTGAGAATTTTTTTATACATACTGTTCTCGTCTTATATTGGATTAAGCTTTTCTCAAGGATATTTTTTTTCTGATCAGTTAGGAAGATATAATTTTGATAAAAAAATATATAGAGAAGAGAATAGACATTCAGGGATAAAACCATATTTAATTCAGAAAAAAGATACTTTAATTTATCAGAAAGGAGTTTGGGATTATGCTAATAATTTAGATGGGGTTAAATATAAATTACTCCCAGTTGTTGGGTTTAACTTACAAGATAATCCTCAAGTTCAATCAGAACAAGATTTTTATAGCGCATCTAAAATTGGAGCACAATTTAATGCTTCTATTTTAGAAAAGTTTTCCACTCAAGTTCGTTATTCTTATAATTCAGGGCAACTTTCCTCAATTATCGACACTAATGTTGTTAAAAGGCCTTATGCTCCTGGGTTAGGGATGTTGTCTGACTCATCAGAAAGAGTTTATTCATTAGGTGAACTTGACGGATACCTTTCTTACAATCCAAATAAATATTTTGTTTTTAGCACTGGAGTTGGTAAGCATTTTTTTGGCGATGGTTATCGGTCACTATTGTTGTCAGATTTCGCACCCTCTTATCCTTTTTTAAAGATGGAATCAACTTTTTGGAAGGTTAAATATGTTAATTTATGGTCTGCTCATAAAGATTATAATCACCCTTTAATTGCAAAGAATAAATTTTCTTCTTCCCATATTTTAAGTTGGAATGTTTCGAAGTGGTTAAATCTAAGTGTATTTGAATCAGTTGTTTGGCAAGGGAAAGACTCGTTAAACAACAGAGGTTTTGATATAAACTATATGAATCCATTTGTGTTTTTTAGACCTGTAGAATATTCAATTGGCTCGGCAGATAATTCTTTTTTTGGAGGAAGTTTAAAATTTACAATTAAAGAAAGTCATGTTTTTTATGGACAATTGCTTTTAGATGAGTTTTTATTGAGTGAATGGAGAAACAACAACAACTGGTGGGGAAATAAATTTGCTTTTCA
>JAQWRG010000028.1 GCA_029243855.1 Flavobacteriales bacterium
CTGCAATAATAATGATTGCTACATCGGTAACTTGAGCTCCTCTTGCACGCATTGCCGTAAATGCTTCGTGACCAGGAGTATCTAAAAACGTAATGGTTTTTTTGTTGTGCTTTACCGAATAGGCTCCAATATGTTGTGTTATTCCTCCTGCTTCACCTGATGTAACATCCGCTTTTCTTATATAATCCAATAAAGATGTTTTTCCGTGATCAACGTGTCCCATCACTGTTACAATAGGCGGTCTATCTTGCATCATCTCAGGGTTTTGAGAATCTTCAATAACAGATGCACTTACATCAGCACTAACAAACTCAACTTCAAACCCATATTCTTCAGCAACCATGGTTAGTGTTTCAGCATCTAAACGCTGATTAATGGAAGCAAAAATACCAATGGACATAAGCGTACCTATAACTTCAGTTGGTGTTTTTCCCATCATTGTCGCTAATTCTGAAACAGTTACAAACTCAGTTAATTTCAGAATGCTTTTCTCATGTTCAGAAATCAACTCTTCTATTTCCATTTTATCGGAAACTGCTTGTCTTTTTTCTCTTCTAAATTTAGATGATTTAGATTTCCCTTTACCACTCAATCGAGCTAAAGTATCTCGAATTTCTTTTTGAATTTCTTCTGATGAAACTTCTGTCTTTTGTACTGTTTTTTTAGGTTTCCTTAGTTCTTGTGAAGCTTTTTTACCTGCTTTTTCAACATTAACTTTTTTAATTCTTTTACGCTTTCTTTTGTTGGGATCATCCGTCCTATCAGCAGGTTTTGATTTAGGTTTCACTACAGGTAATTCAATCTTACCCAAAACTTTTGGTCCAGTTAGTTTTTTTGCCTCTGCCTTTATGATTTTAGACGTGTCTTCCGGTTTTTCAGTAGGTTTTTCTTCTTTGATAGCTGGAGCAACTTTTTCCTCTTTTACAATAGGTGCTAAATTTTCCTCTTTTGGCTCAGCTTTAACAGGCTCTTCTTTCTTTTTAGGAGATAAGTCAATAGACCCAACAACAGACGGCCCCGTTAATTTCTTTGATTCGGCTTTGATTATTTCTGGCTCAGCCTTAACGGGTTCTTCTTTCTTAATTGAAATTACTTTTCGCTCTTCTTGCTCTATACGAACTTGATCTGCTTTTTCTTTTTGAAATTTTTCTTTTTGAAATTCTTCAAGCAGTATCATGTATAGATCCTCATCAATTTTAGTATTGGGATTAGAGCTAACTTCTTTACCTTCATTATTTAAAAAGTCAACGATGGTTGATATCCCAACATTTAATTCTCTTGCTACCTTACTTAACCTTTTAACTGCGGCCATAAAAATTTATTTTCTTAAATTAAAACTGTGATTATTGTTCAAATTCTGCTTTTAGAACATTTATAATTTCAGTAATTGTTTCTTCTTCTAAATCAGTTCTTTTAACCAGGTCTTTACTACCTATTTCTAAAACGCTTTTAGCAGTGTCGCAACCAATAGCTTTTAGTTCATCGATAATCCAGCTATCAATTTCATCTCCAAATTCATCCAAATCGACATCATCAATATCTTCTGAACCTTCTCTGTATACATCAATTTCATAGCCAGTTAACTTAGACGCTAATTTAATGTTGTGTCCACCCTTACCTATAGCCAATGAAACCTGATCTGGCTTCAAGAAAACTTCTGCTCGATTATCTTCATCTTTTATATCCATATTGGTAATCTTTGCTGGGCTTAAAGAACGTTGAATTAATAATTGTGTATTGTTAGTCCAATTGATTACATCAATGTTTTCATTTCTTAATTCTCTTACAATTCCATGAATTCTAGATCCTTTCATTCCAACACAAGCTCCAACTGGATCAATTCTATCATCATAAGATTCCACTGCTACTTTTGCTCTTTCGCCTGGCTCTCTTACAATTTTCTTAATAGTGATTAGTCCATCAAAAACTTCTGGAACCTCTAACTCAAATAGTCTAGCTAAAAATTCTGGTGCAGTTCTAGATAAAACAATTACAGGGTTGTTGTTTCTCAAATCAACCTTTGCAACAACTGCTCTAGTAGTATCTCCTTTTCTAAAATAATCAGAAGGGATTTGTTCGGATTTTGGTAAAATCAATTCGTTACCATCGTCATCTAAAATTAGAATTTCTCTTTTCCAAATTTGATAAACTTCACCTGTAATAATGTCACCAACTCTCTCTTTGTATTTTTGATAAATACCGTCTTTCTCCAGTTCCATTACTTTAGCAGCAAGATTTTGTCTCAACGATAAGATATTTCTTCTACCAAAATCTTCTACTTTTATTTCTTGTGAAACTTCTTCCCCAATTTCGAAGTCAGGTTCTATCTTTAATGCTTCAGAGTATTTAATTTGTGTTCCCTCGTCTTCAAAATCCTTATCAGGAACTATTTCTCTGCTTAACCATATTTCTAAATCCCCTTTATCAGGATTTATAATAACGTCCACATTCTCATCAGATCCATATTTTCTTTTTAACGTAGATCTAAAAACATCTTCAACAATTCTCATCATTGTTACTCTGTCAATGTTTTTCATTTCTTTGAACTCTGAGAATGAGTCTATTAATTCTATTGCATTCATTGTATTATATATTAAAAGGAAATTACTATTCTAGTTTCTTTGATTTCATTCATCAATATCTTGTGAATTGTCTCTAAAGTTTCTTTTTTCTTAGTTGTTTTATTTTTAACTTTTTCTGTTTGCTTTAATTCAATTTCATCAGGTGAAACGGTGAGCAGCTCACCTTTTAATGAAGAATCATTCGTAATCACTTCTATGGGTTTACCAACATTTTTAAGGTACTGCTCATAAACCATAAAAGGCTGATCTAGCCCTGGTGAAGAAACCTTTAATTCAAAATCTTGAGCTTCTCGATCTAGGTTGTGTTCGATATTTCTACTCACACTTACACAGTCTTTGATGGAAACTCCTTGATTTAAATTATCCATTTTCACTAAAATCACATTTTTAGCACTAACCGAAACATCTACAAGATAATTTCCATTATCTAACTCGTTAATCCTTTCCTGAGCTAATTCAATTATGCGATTTTTTGATATCATTTTTTTTTGTAAAAAAAGAGGGGACTTTCGTCCCCTCTTTCTAATTTTCTATTTTCTACACTGCGAATATATACTTTTTAATCAAGTAATTTAAATATAACGTAAAAAAATTACGCCCCAGTCTATTTTCTTTACCACTAAAAAATGACTGAAAAGGATCAAATATATCTTCTAGCTCTTTCAAACATTAAAGGGCTCAGTAATCGTGTATTAAACAACTTATTGCAAGAATACAAAACCCCAAATGACCTTTATTTTAATTTCCCATTGGTTAAAATAAAATCTGCAAAAAAAAAAAGCAGAAATTGAACATCAATTAAAAGCTCATGACATAATTAAGCGCGCAGAAGAAACAATTAATCAATCGAATAAAAATAATATTTCAATCATTTGTAGTAAAGATGAAAAGTATCCAACCCTTTTAAAGGAATGCGAAGACCGCCCTCCATTTTTATTTATAAAAGGAAATTACAACCCCAATCAAAATATATTAATTTCCGTTGTTGGAACAAGAAGTTCAACCTCTTACGGAGAAACTTTTTGCCAAGAACTTAGTCGTGAATTAAGTAGTTTTAACGTTGGAATTGTTAGCGGCCTTGCCTATGGAATTGATTTTCACATTCACAAAAAAAGTCTTGATTTAAACATTCCTAATGTTGGTGTTTTAGGAAGTGGGATTAATAACGTTTATCCTTTTGAGCATCAAAAACTATCCGAAAAAATAATGGAAAATGGATTATTACTTTCTGAAAACTCTCCAAATACCCCACCAATAGCTTATAATTTTCCAAAAAGAAACAGAATAATAGCAGGGATGGCACAAGCAACAATAATAATTGAATCTCCGCTTAAAGGGGGTGCTATTATTACGGCAAAACTAGCAAACGATTACCACAGAGATGTTTATGCAGTTCCTGGGAGCATTTTACAACGCAATTCCAAAGGTTGTAATCAATTAATTAAGAGTCATCAAGCTTGTCTAATAGACAATCCATCAGAACTTATTAAACAATTGGGGTTAAAAGAAAAAAATGAAGATTTTATCGCCAATACTTTACGTGAATTTAACAACGAAACTGAAAAGTTAATCTATAAATTAATACAGAAAGAAAAAGAAATCTCAATGGATAAATTACAACAACTTACCCAAATAAATTTTCCAGAGCTAAATGAAGTATTATTTAGTTTAGAATTAAACGATAGTATTAAACAATATCCAGGAAAAATATATACTTTATAGTATATATAATTAGACTATATATTACTTTTAAAGCAATGAACGTATCCTCCTTTATCGCTAAAAGATATTTATTTGCCAAAAAATCAAGAAACATTATAAATGTTATCTCATTTATTTCTTTTTTCGGACTATTGGTAAGTTCCGCATCGCTAGTAATTATCCTGAGTGGATTTAATGGACTTCAGTTTCTTGTAGAAGAAATGTACGGTAATTATTCTGCAGATTTATTTATTACGCCTATTGATGGGAAGTCAATTGAAAAAACCCACCCAGTTTACAAGGACCTATTAACACAAAAAGAAGTCTTATCGCTTTCGAAAGTTATAGAGGAAACGGTCATGATAAAAAAAGAAAGTCGGTGGATAACCGCAAAAATTAAAGGGGTTGATACCAGCATTTATAGTCATACTTTTTTTGAACCTAGTTTAACTGAGGGCAATGGATCGTTATATTTTAACGGTTATCCTATGGTATTGTTGGGTTATGGATTGCAAGATCAATTGCAAGTATCTAGTGACCCTAGATATTTAAATGATATTCAAATTTATGGGTTATCTAGAAAAAAGAAGTTGTCTGTTCAGGGAAGCAACACATTTGACTCAAAAAAAACACAAATAGCTGGCGTTTTCTCTATTAATCCAGAGTTAGACAACAGCACTTTATTTGCTCCATACAATTTCGTGAATCGCCTTTTTGAATACGATAACGAAGCAACATCTATTGAGATTAATACTAAATCCGTTGAAAAAGTAAAAACTTACGTTCAAAACAAATATGGAAATGATTTTAACATTAAAACCAATGAAGAAAAGAATGATTTAATCTACGCTACAAATGATACCGAAAAATGGATGGTATTGTGTATCCTAATATTTATTTTGTTGCTTTCTACATTTAATACGATGGCTTCAATTACTATATTAATAATTGATAAAAAACAAGACATAAAATCTCTTATTGCAATGGGATCAAAATATGCTACCATAAGAAATGTTTTTTTTAAAGAGGGGTTATTTATTTGTCTTTCTGGTAGTTTGGCGGGGCTGTTGATTGGGGTTATAGTTTGTTTTCTTCAAAATCATTTTCATATCATTGAACTGAACATTGACTATTGGCCTGTATTGGTGAAAACCAATGATTTGATTTTGATTTTAGTAATATTACTGATTACTGGAACATTAGCATCATTTATCCCATCACAAATTTTAATGAAAAGGTTAATTAAAAGAGATTTGTAATTAGGTTTAATTACTTAGCTTGTTTTATGAGCCAAGAACTGTCAATTGAATTTTGACTATTTTAAAATCTGTAACTTCTAAAATGACTAGTTTAAATCCTTTAATTATAAACGTTTCCCCTCTTTTAGGAATGGATTCAGAATAATGAATCACCATCCCCCCCAAGGTTTCATACTCCTCCGACTCAGGTAACTCCAATCTGTATTTTTCATTTATAAAATCAATTTCTAACCTAGATGAAAAAACAAATTCAGCCTCATTAAGTTGTTGATGAATTAAATCTTCATGATCGTGTTCATCGTCTATCTCTCCAAAAATTTCTTCTATAACGTCTTCCATTGTAACCATTCCTGATGTACCACCAAACTCATCAACAACAACAGCTAAACTTCTATTTTTAGTTATAAATTCCTCTAAAATTTTATTTGCATTTATAGACTCAGGAACAATATTAACAGGCAAAAGAATTGACTTAATATGTTCTGGGTGTTTAAACAGTTGGGTACTGTGAACGTATCCAATAATATGATCTATTGAACCCTTGAAAATTAAAATCTTTGACAATCCAGTCTCAATAAATTTCTCACGAAGCTCATCAATACTATCGTCTATTTCAAATGCAATTATTTCATTTCTAGGAATCATACAATCTCTAGCAATAACTTCAGAAAAGCCTAATGCATTGTGAAATATTTTAACATCGTGTTCGAGCTCTTCATCAACATCTAAATCTGTTCGTAACTCTTCTAAATAATGATCAAGGTCAATTTTTTCAAATCCTACCTTTTGTTTTGAGTTGTGTTTTTTACCAACAAAATAAAGCATCAACCTAGATAATGAAACAATGCCAGCTGTAGGAATCCATAGTAAGCCGTAAAGTAACATTAATGGGATACTAAATAAATTTAAAACACCATTTGGGTTAATTCTAAATATTGATTTAGGCAAAAACTCTGCAAAAACTAAAATAAAAAAAGTGGAAATTAACGTTTGAATTAATAAAACAAATGATGGAGATAAACTTCTTGCTACTAACATTGGCTCAATCCATTCAGCCATATATATTGAATATATAACAAGTGCAATGTTGTTGCCCAACAACATGGTGCCAATAAACCAAGATGGCTGGTTCGAGAAATAAGAAAGTATTCGTCCCTTGACTTCTCCCTTCTTGTTATCAAGTTCTATTTTAATACGATTGGCAGAAATAAACGCTATCTCCATGCCTGAAAAAAAGGCAGAAAAGGCTAAAGTTGAAACTAATATTACAGCAAGTACAACAGTCAATTCAAAATATTAATGGGTTAAACCTATTGAAGTTACTTATTCTTTTCTAATCTTTTTCTTAAACCCCTCCTAATTAAGAAAATTCCCCAGGCCATTAGCGATAATAAAAAATAGGCAGAAACGCCTTTAAAATTGTCAATAAATCCAATAACTAAAGAGCCAAGTGTTGATACTACGGCAATAACCAACCAAAACTTCTCTAACCTACTGTTCCATTTTTGAATTTCCTTCATAACTTATTCTTTTACTTCATAATTTACATGACTATCAGAAATATCTGACATTTTAAAAAATGTAAAATTACTGTTTGCTTTTAATTTTCTACCAGAAATCCTACCTTCTTTATTAGAAAATGTGACCTGGTCATTTGAATAAATACTGTCTTTAGCAAAGTCTATGGTTAATTCATTAGCAAATAAAGTGTCTTCTTGGTAGTTTCTAAACTGGACGTTTTTCTTAACCAGCAACAATTCATCTTTTGCAAAAAGTTTTCCATAATCTGCTAACAAAACCGATTCAATGTTGCTCAAAGAATCATAGAATATTAAGTTTAATCCATCGGGACATTCTAAAATAATTTGATTATTGTTTTCTGAACTAATTAATGTCTGTGCTTCTAATTTTAATTTTGATTTACCAAAGTCAGAAAAATAAAGCGTTACTTCTTCAGATCGCTCAGAAGATTCTACAGTAGGGATATCTGAAACTTCTTTATACTCCTTAACAGGTCTTGCGCAGCAAGTAAAAAGAAAAGAAATAAAAATTAACGCAGTAGAATATTTTAATTTTTCTAACGAAATCAATCTCTTGTTTTTAAAGAGATAGTTGCACCCCAATAGGGAACTTTTTGATCAGAACCACTTACAACATCTAACATAATTAAATCACTTTTAGGCAACAACTGACCTTCCCAAGATGGAATTGAGCCAGATGATTTACCACAAGACTTAGCAGCATATTGTAAAGCATAGCAGTAAACTGAACTTCTATCAAGTGCTGATGATGCCACTGTAGAGGCACTTGCAGCTATAATAGTAGCTCTTTTAGCATTAACATCGCACGCATCGTTTAGTTTACCTGCTATATCAAATCCTTTTTTAAAGTTTTTCTTATTGAAAGCAATGTCGTATAAATATTCATAAGATTTATTAATTAATTCAGCGTCATCGCCTGCTGTTTCAATTGCTCTATTAAATCTAGGCTCAGCTTTAGTATAATTTTTTCTCTTATGATCAGCAGTTGCAGCATTAAACAAATCCTTAGCAGATGGTGGGTTATTAGGATCGTTAAGCACCTTATCAAGAAGTGTTAAATATAAAGATGACTCCGTACATTTTTTGTCGCTTAATCTTCCAAAAATGGTTCTAATTAAATCCATGTCCTCTGGATTAGCATTGTATTTAGCGGTATATATTTCTTCCAGTTTATCGCAAGATGCACAAGGGCTTACTTCTTTATCTACAAAACCTTGAACATTTTTATATTTTTCTACTTTTTTTCCCTTAGCAATATTGGCATCACAAACGCCAGATAACAATTCATACAATTCAAGGAATTTATCGCAATCAATTTTACCCGTTTTATACATGTATTTTATAGCATAAGTAAAATACTTGATGTCGCTGTAAGACGTTATATCAGGGTCATTAGAAAAAACACCCTCATAAAGAGAATACGCTAATGAAAAATTCTTTGAAGCATCTAAAGACATAATAAAAGCCGCTTTGCTTTTATGTATTTTGTAGCAAGTACCAAAGTTTTCTTCCCACATATCATAAATAGCATAGACGGAATCAATGTATAATTGTTTATCTGGTGATTTTTCTTTTGCTTTTTGTTGGGCAATTTTTTTATAAATATAAGTTCCGTTGGCGTATAAATTAGGCTTGTATTTTGGACAAAAAGATTGTGTTTGAGTCCAGAATTTTGCTGCATCAGAATAATTTTTTTGTTTTAAATACTCCGAATACAAAGACAAGTTTTGTCTACAGTTTTTTATTTGAGCACTATCAGAACCAAAGTTGGGCTCACTAATTTGAGTACAATCTTGAGCTACATATGAAAGCGACATTGTAAATGCTACAAATATTAATGTTATTACTTTTTTCATTTTATATTAATTAATCTTTTTAATCGTATTTTCTTTTTCTAAACCATCTGTCGTATCTCGTGTCTGGTGCCATACTAAATCCAAGAGAAAACCTAATGTAATTCTCTTCAATGTTGTTTTCAGCTACTGTACCTAATCTACCAAGTTCACATCCTAAATTTAATCTAGATAAAGAACGAGAACTTAACATTGGAATGGATACTCCAAAATTTATGCCATAATTTAAAAGTGAATTACCTGAAACAACAACTTCTGAAGTTGCTCTTTTGAATCCAAAACTATAATTAGACTTAGCTAAAATTGATTTATTTGTATTGGCCCAATCTAAAGAAGGGGTAATCCTG
Organism: Flavobacteriales bacterium; assembly: GCA_029243855.1. Classification (GTDB taxonomy): domain Bacteria; phylum Bacteroidota; class Bacteroidia; order Flavobacteriales_D; family Parvicellaceae. Next base: position 9,284 of record JAQWRG010000028.1, read on the forward strand.
TAACCAAATGACCATTGTTCGTAGGCTCCAAGAGATAAGTTGGTTTGATTTATAAACAACTATGTGTCGTTAAACGTTGTCCAATCTGATGATGTATACTGAGCAGCTAAATCCCAAACGTTTTTATCTTGAGCATTTCTTCCTATACTAATAGAAAAAGTCATTTTATCAGGAATGGCTACACTTCCCTCTATTTCTTCATCAAACGAAAGGGTGTCTTTCGGTATTTCTTGAACATTAAAATTATATGTATATGTGTAGGCAAAATAATCGTTGATGGTTTTTGCTTTAGATTGTAAACTATAACTAGCTCCCATTCTTAAAAACCACCTATTACTGTTTGCTGGGTTTCTAAATTGTTGAAAATATTGTATCCCCCCATCAAATAACCAACTGCTTATAGAAGCTTGATTTTGAATTCTTGAATTATAATAAGAGTTGTCGTTGAATTCAACACTATTAAGTTGATTCAATGTTCCAAATAAGTAGGAAGCATTGAAACCTAAAGCAATCTTCAAACTATCGCCTCTATTTAAGATATTGAATCCATTACCTAAAATTAATCTATTGATGCTACCATCACCAGAATATTTATAACTGACAGTGTTAGAATCAATTATTTCATTAGATGTAGCATTATATCCCATTGAACTGTATGGAAGAATCCCCAGTACTAATCCCCAGTTTTTTTGAATGGGTAAGCCAATTAACATGTTGTTTAGCCCCGAGCTTGTTGCTGATGAAGTGTTTTCTTCATTGGAGTAATTTGATTTATACAAAGCAGATTTACCAGAAACCGAAACGTCAAAAATAGGATTATACCTAAAAAACCCAGCGTAGGAGGCTGGATTAGCAATGTTGATGTTTTGTGGGTCAGAAAAAGAATTTGACGCATTTGACATTCCCAAAAAATGCGTAGACTGAACAGCATTTAATTCTCCTAGTCCATATCTTGAAAATGGGGAAGTATTTAAATCCTGAGCCGTAGTACAACTCAAAGAAATTATCAATGAAATAAGAAAACAAAATCTAAGATACATTGGTTTCAAGTATATTATTTAAACCCTTAAGAGTTAAATTTTCAAGTGCAAAGATGCCATTTTTTTCAATTCCCACAATTGATTGAAGGAAATCTGTGTCTCCACCAGTCATAAAGATTGTTAATGAAGTGTATTTAGAACGATAACTAGCAATGGTATTTACAATTTCACCAACCATGCCGTTAACAACTCCAGCAACTATAGATGAGTTAGTATTATTACCAACTAATTGTAATTTTTCTGATGTTGTGTCTAATAATGGTAATTTTTCAGTGAAGGCATTTAATGCTTTAAAACGCATATTTAAACCTGTACTTATGGCTCCCCCTTGATAACAATTCGTTGAATCAATAAAATCAAAAGTTAAACATGATCCTGCATCAATTATCAAAGAATTTGAATTGGGGTTTTCAACAAAGGCCCCAACGGCATTAGCTAACCTATCGTTACCTATTGTTTCCATAGACAAATAAGAAGATTGAATAGGTAATTTTAATGTAGATGACATTTGAATTATGCTTGAATAGGCAGAAAGCACTTTATTTTCTAACTCAACATTTCCAACATTAGAAACAATTCCTTTTTTGAAATTTATTGTTTTTAAATATTGAATCAACTGACTGTGCTCAACTACTTTTTTTGCAACTATAGAGTCGCTTTGAAAAGTAGCCAACTTAACGTTTGTATTTCCTATGTCTATAACTAAATTCACTATTGTTAATCAACAAAAAATCCGGAACAAGTCCGGATTTAAAGATATATTGAAAAATTAATATTTTAAACTCTATTGTTCCGAACTATCAATTGTTTCTAAATTTTCTTCCGTTTTAGGAATACAACAAGAATGATCTTTCAAACATTTTACTTCAACACCTGTAGTGTCTGTAGCCTTACATCCTAAACAACATGCTTTTTTACATCCTGGCTCACAATCATGAGCTTTATCTTCAGATTTTGCTTTACAACACGCTTGTTTACATCCTGGCGCACAAATATCTTTATCAGATTTTTTTTCGCAACATGCTTTTGAACAATCAGCAGGACAAACATTTTCAGTCAGCGTTTCAAGAGACTTTTCATGTGCATGACCATCACCCAATATTGGAGCAATTACTAACCCTACTAAGCAAGTTAGTTTAATTAATATGTTCATGGATGGACCAGAAGTATCTTTGAAGGGATCACCAACTGTATCTCC
>JAQWRG010000032.1 GCA_029243855.1 Flavobacteriales bacterium
ATTTTAAAATTTTAATATATTCTTTAAACGAAATAGCCAATCTATAATGAAATGTAAGGTGTTTATTGAGTAATAAATAAACATAAATGAGCAAACCTACTAACAGGTGAATACATACAAATAAATACATAAACTCTTTAAAATCTATACAATCAAAATAAACCAAACAAAGTAAACCTGATTGAAGAGCCCTTAATAAAACTTCATTTAAAAACAAAGGCAAAACAGATTTTAAAACAGACTCTGAAAAAGAAGTAATTAGTTGCGTAAAAATTTGAGCAAAAAGAAGAGGCAATAGAAAAATAAAAAATTCAACCAATAGTGCAGAATTATCTTTGTAATAATCAACAACAAAATCTTTGCCTAAAAACAAAAATAAGCTCGAAATTAAAAACCCAATAAAACAAGTTGAAAAAATAACAGTAAGTAATCCACTGAAATTATTTTCTGATTTTCTAAAAACAGGGATGAATTTTAAAACAGCAGTTGGCCCCCCAATTGAAGCAATTTGTGAAATTAAAATAGCAAGTGTAGTCAACAACCGAGTAAGACCAATTTGCTCATCTTGAAGAACGTATGGAAAAAGAAACAATACATTTAATGCTCCAATTACTGAACCAACAAACAACCAAATAGTATTGGCCATAGATTGATTTGCTACAATTCCCAATTAAAATAATTTTAAGATTGATTTAAATAAATATAGGTTAAAAATCCTTCAACTTAAATAAGGATAAATAAAAACACCCAATAACTAACAATATAATTAACGAAGAACTTGCTAATGCTATTGTAGATAATGTATTAAAAGATTTTAAATTATAAACCAATTCTATACTTGTTGTTCCTTCCGGCACTTTAACACCTCTTAAAAAATAATTGACTCTTGAAATATCTGTTGGTATTCCATCCACATATGCTTTCCAACCCAGTGGGTAAAAAACTTCAGAAAAAACAACAAAATGCTCACCTCCATTAATATCTTTTAATGCATAAGTAATTTTGTTCGGTTTATAACTTGTCATTAAAATGGATGCGCTTTCATTTTTAGCATAGTTTTTTGAAATAGAACTGTTTAAACCAAAAGTAGTATCTGTTGTGGCTGTATTATTTTCATCAAAATTATCTAACTCACTAAATTCAACATCTGGTGATGAAAAGGCTTTCACCTCATTAACAAACCAAGCATTACCCATTGCATGAGGGTTGATAAAACCAGGCATTGCTTTTTGGTTTTCAGGTGTAAAGGTTGAAGGGTCATTCATATCAATAAAGCGCCCATTTCCATTAGGGTTGGTAATGATATACTTAGTATTTAGCATGTTGATTAAACTGGCATTAACCAAAGTATTTGGATTTGATGCTAATTGCATTTGCTTATTAAATTTGTGCTCCAAAAGATCTTGATACCTTTGAATTTTAGTTGAATTATAACCTCCTAAAGATTTATGAAAATAAGAAATTGAAGTTTCTTGTTGAAAACCACCACTTAAAAGCAATACTCTATAATTTGTTTTTTGATTTAATTTACCAAATCTAAAACTGTAGTTTTCTCTTGGTGAAACTTTATCCTTCTCTTTTCTAAATTCGTTAAACTCTTGATTAATCGAATTTCCTATGGTTGGGTTGGTTTTAGTTTCATTATTTAAGACAGCTAAATCTGCATAGGTAGGTGTATATGGAATTGCTTTAAGGTCCTTTTCAATCCAATGTTGATAATTACCTTTTGAGTCCTTTTCATTATTAAGATAACGTTGATCAACCAACCATAAATCTGAAATGAGCAATAACCCTATTAACCCAATAAAAATCTTTTTAGTTATTTTATTTTTAGAGAAAAGGTAAAGTAGTGTAATAAACAACAAAACAAAAACTAAAGATCTTAAGGTATCTTTTCTAATTACGTCAGATCTTAAAGCTATTAGCTGAGCTTCTGCTTTTTTCAACTTTGGTTGTAACACCATCAATTGTTGATTTATAAAATTTTGTTGATCGGGATAGGCTTCTGGATTATTTTTAATAACATAACTAAGCTGCTGTTGTAAATAGGTTGGATCCTCAAAAATTGGTTGTTCTTTTTCACTAATTAACGTAGTAAAAGAACTTGGTAGTAAAATAATGAGAAATAAAAATCCAACAAAAACAGAACTAGTCCAAAGCATGATTTTTGACCTTAAGTATTCTTTTTTACTGAAAAATAATTTAGAGTATTTTGAGAAGTAATCTTTTTCTTGAAAAACTTCTTTTAACCAAAGCAATGCTAAAAGTGGAAAAACCAACTCTACCATTACTAAAATAATAGTAACAGCTCTAAACTTGTTGTACGCAGGCAAGTATTCCCAGAAAAAATCTGTTAAAACTGGGAAATTTTTTCCCCATGATAAAAGCAATGAAAGTATAGCCATTATTAGCAGAGGCCACTTTATTGGATTTTTCACAAAAATTAATCCTAAAATAAATAAGAAACATACAATGGCTCCCATATAAACTGGACCAGAAGTTGATGCCTGATTACCAAAATAGTCTGAAATAATTGATGTAGTTCTATTTTGATAAAACTGATAATTCAATTGAAGTATTTCCTTTAATTCTTGATACTTATTGGTCTTATCTTTTTGAATAGCATCACTTGCAATTAAAGCTCCTGATGAACCTCCCTTTATATTGGGAATTAAAAAACTTAAAGATTCTTGTTTACCATAGCTCCATTGTAAAGCATAATCCTTTGACATACTACTTTTAGTTTGCCCTGCATCGTCTTTTCCCACACTAAGTTCTGATCCTCCTCTTTGCGTGTATGGAGAATACTCATAGGTGCCATATAGATTAGGAATATTGGTTGATATACCAAGCAAAACACCAATTAACAATAAACATGATTTCTTAAAAAACTTCTTTATTTCTTTTTGTTTGTAATAAGAAACAAACTGTTGAATAACAATAAAAAACAATAGAATAAAAAGGTAATACGTTACCTGTGGATGGTTGGCATTAATTTGTAACGAAAGAAAAAAGGTCATTATAGCAGCCCCTAAATAAAGTCTATTACCATATGCTAAAACAAGACCACCAATAACTGGAGACATATATGCAATGGCAATGGCTTTGGTATTATGTCCTGCATCAATTATTATGAAGAAATAAGACGAAAAGCCAAAAGCTATTGCACCAACAAATGCCAAAAATGGATCAACCTTAAAACACAGTAATAGAATAAAAAAACCAATAAAATATAGAAACAAATAATTTACATGTTGAGGCAAACCTAATTGAATAATCTTATGAATTTTACCAATTAAATTAGAATTATAAATTACAGAAATCTGTGTAGCTGGCATACCACCAAACATGGAATTAGTCCAAAGTGGTTCTTCACCATAGGTCTCTCTATGGTCTTTAATTTCTTTAGACATTCCTTTATGTTGCTGGATATCATGTTGAGATACACTATAACCATTTACAGCAGGATTAAAATAAACTATTGAAATTATTATAAAAGCTAATACAGCAGTTATATACGGTAAATACGATTTGAAATTCATTTAATGGATGGATTTATTTAGAAAGGTATAAATTTCTTTCCGAATAAATTTTCCTGAAAAACGGATCTTTAAGGTCTTTTACAAATTGAATTGCTTCACCCGTTGATTTCATTTCTGGGCCTAACTCTTTATTTACATTAGGGAATTTATCAAAAGAAAATACAGGTATTTTGATCGCATAGCCATTTTTCTGTGGCTTAAAATCAAAATCTGAAACCTTCTTATCTCCAATCATAACCTTTGTAGCATAATTAACATAAGGTTCATTGTATGCTTTGGCAATAAAAGGAACTGTTCTAGATGCTCTAGGGTTTGCTTCAATAATATAAACTACATCATCTTTTATAGCAAATTGAATATTTATTAAACCTACAGTTTCTAAGGCTAAAGCTATTTTGTGAGTATGTTCTTCAATTTGCTGAATAATGAAATCACCTAAGTTATAAGGTGGAAGAACAGCATATGAATCACCAGAATGAATACCAGCAGGCTCAATATGTTGCATAATACCAACAATTTTAACTTCTTCACCGTCACATATTGCATCGGCTTCAGCTTCAATAGCACCATCTAAAAAATGATCTAATAAGATTTTATTACCAGGCATGTCTCTGAGAATATCTACAACATGATGCTCTAAATCTTCTTCATTTATGACAATTTTCATTTTTTGTCCACCTAATACATAACTAGGTCTTACCAATAAAGGAAATCCAAGATCTTTAGATAATTCTATAGCCTGTTCAGCAGATTCAACAACTCCAAATTTTGGATAAGGGATATCATTTTCTTTAAGTAAAGATGAGAAGCTTCCTCTGTCTTCTGCTAAATCTAAAGATTTAAAAGATGAACCCATTATTTTAATGCCGTAGCGTTCTAATTTCTCCGCTAGCTTTAAAGCTGTTTGCCCTCCTAGTTGAACAATAACCCCAACAGGTTTTTCGTGAAGGATTATATCATATATGTGTTCCCAAAATACAGGTTCAAAATATAATTTATCAGCAGTATCAAAATCGGTAGAAACTGTTTCAGGATTACAGTTAATCATGATGGTTTCATATCCAGCTTCTTTAGCGGCTAGTACTCCATGCACACAACAATAGTCGAATTCAATTCCTTGTCCAATTCTATTGGGTCCAGAACCTAAAACAATAATTTTGGGTTTATCTGTAACAATAGATTCATTTTCTTCTTCAAACGTAGAGTAAAAATATGGGGTTTGGGCTCTAAATTCAGCTGCGCAAGTATCAACAAGTTTATATACTCTGTTAATTTTCAATTCTTGACGCTTATGAAATACTTCACTTTCTAAACATTTAAGCAAATGTCCCAATTGTCTATCAGCATAACCTTTTTGTTTTGCTTCAAAAAGAATTTCTTTTGGAATGTCTGCTATTGAATGTTGTTCAATTTTATTTTCTAAAGTAATAAGATGTTGTATTTGCCTTAAAAACCAATCATCAATTCTAGTTTTCTCTCTTATTTTTTTGAAAGGAATCCCTAATTTAATAGCATCATATATATGAAACAATCTGTTCCAACTTGGGTTTTCAAGACTAGATAAAATTTTATCTTGATCTTTTAATTCTCTTCCATCTGCACCAAGTCCATTCCTGTTAATTTCAAGAGATTGACATGCTTTTTGTAAAGCTTCTTGAAAGGATCTTCCAATACCCATTACTTCACCAACAGATTTCATTTGTAAACCTAATAAATTGTCAGAGCCTTGGAACTTATTAAAATCCCATCTAGGTATTTTTACAATTACATAA
>JAQWRG010000049.1 GCA_029243855.1 Flavobacteriales bacterium
ACAAAACAAATAAGCTTGGGCTAATTGATTAGATTTAATTGCTTGCTGAAGTGTTGAAGCGATATTGGGTTGACCAACTATGGTATCCCAGCTATCTGGACGATACTTTAAAGCTGATACGGTATAGTTGCTATCACTCATCAGAACAAATATAAAACAACCTAATTGATATCAATAAAAAACTCACATTAAAAAAAACTTTATTAACTGATGGTATAATAATTACCCTTAGAGTTTTTAAAATCAATGAAAATTGTATCTTTGCCGACCGAATTATTAATAATAACTAAACAAACAACAATGAATAATTACGAAACTGTTTTCATTTTAACTCCCGTTTTGTCTGACAAACAGACAAAGGAAGCAGTAGATAAGTTCAAAAAGTCATTGAATTCTAGCGGTGCTAAAATCAATCACGAAGAGGCATGGGGTCTTAAGAAATTAGCCTATCCTATTCAGAAAAAATCTACTGGTTTTTATTTTTTAATGCAATTTGAAGCTCCGGGTGAAGCCATCCAAAAACTTGAAGTTGAATTTAAAAGAGATGAGAGAGTTATGAGATTTTTAACCATGAGAATGGACAAAGATCACTTCGAATACGCTGAAAAAAGAAGAACCAAACTTAGCAAGACTGCTTAATTAAAAACATTAAAAATGGCTGAAAATCAATCAGAAATTAGATATTTAAACCCAATAGATATTGAGGTTAAAAAAACGAAATATTGTAGATTCAAAAAATCTGGAATCAAATTTATTGATTACAAAGATCCTGATTTTTTAATCAAATTTATTAACGAACAAGGTAAGCTTCTTCCAAGAAGATTAACAGGAACTTCTGCTAAGTACCAAAAAAAGGTATCTCAAGCTGTAAAAAGAGCTAGACATTTAGCCATCCTGCCTTATTTAGCTGACCAAATGAAATAAGAAAATCATGGAAGTATTACTTAAGAAAAACATAGAAAAATTAGGAACAAAAGATGAAATCGTTTCAGTTAAAAACGGTTACGGTAGAAATTTCTTAATTCCTAATGGACATGCAATTTTAGCAACTGATTCAATCAAAAAAATGCATGCTGAGACACTTAAACAACGTGCTCATAAAGAAAATAAATTAAAAGAAGAAGCAAATGCTCTTGTTGCTAAACTTACAAAATCTAAAATAGTTGTTCCTGCTAAAGTTGGTGAGAACGGTAAGATATTTGGTTCTGTAACAAACATTCAACTTGCTGACGTTCTTAATGAAAAAGGGTTTACTGTTGATAGAAAGAACATCAATATTTTAACAACTTCTATCAAAACCATTGGTAAATACGAAGCTGAAGTTTCTCTTCACAAAGAAGTGACTACAAAAATAGAATTTGAAGTAGCTGAAGGATAATTTCAAGTCTAATTCAATCAAAAAATTAAAGCTTCAACATTGTTGGGGCTTTTTTTTTGTAATGTAATTTTCAGAATTATTTATGAAAAATTAACATGTATAATAAGTCTAATACCATAACTTTAGAAAAACTTATATTAAAATGAGAACTAGACAGGTACTGATTATAATTCTAATTTTTATAATCATTTGTGTAATTGCTATTGTAAGCAGCATAAGCTATCAAGCTGGAGTTGATTATGGTGAATCAAACGCAGAAGAAATTCGTGCAAAAAAAGCAATATCTATTGATTCAACAGAATCCAAAAAATATACACCTGCAAAATATTTCATTAACGAATTAACGCCTATTAAAGTTAAAAGTTCTGGAAGAGTTATTGCTGGTAAATTAATTAGTTTATCAAGTGAAGTTCAAGGCAAATTACAATCCAACATCATTCTAAAAAAAGGAACGAAATTTAAGAAAGGTGAGCTTATATTCTCCATACAAAACAAGGATGCTCAATTAATGTTGGCTGCAAGAAAAAGCAATTATTTAAGTTCTTGGGTCAAATGCCTTCCAGATTTGGCTACTGATCACAGCAACGAATACGACAAATGGAATACTTTTTTTAAGAGTATAAATGTAGACGAACCATTGCCAACAATTCCAAATTTCACAACAGCAAAAGAAAAAAACTTTATCATCTCAAGAAATTTACTTTCAGAATATCTTAACATTAGAAGCGATGAATTTAAATTGACAAAATACAAGCAGTATGCACCATTCAACGGCTCTATTGTTGAGAGCTATTCTGATGATGGTGCGGTAATTAATCCAGGAAGTCCGATAATTCAAATTTTTAGGACCAATCAACTTGAAATTGAGATTCCTCTTTCTCTATCATTTATGAAAAGCATCAAAACCGGCTCTACTGTTTCTCTCAACAACATGGACGATAGATTTGAAGGAATTGTAACTCGAAAGGGTGAGTTTATAAATGCAGCAACCCAAAGTATACCCATTTATATCAAACCCATAAATTACGAACAATTGTATTTTGGCATGTATGTGGATGCTACATTTGAATTTCAAAACACAAAAAAGGCTGTAAAATTACCAAGAGAAGCCATCTTTGGGAATAATCTTATTTACACTATAAATGCAGATAGCTTGCTTATAACTAAAACAATTGAAATACAATCTAGAGAGGAAAAATCAGTGATTGTATCTAATCTT
>JAQWRG010000069.1 GCA_029243855.1 Flavobacteriales bacterium
TTGAGCTTTAGTATTGTCTCCTTTGGCATACCAGAAATTAAATTCTTCAACATTTAACACAAAATCTCCAGGAAATTTCTTTTTTCCTTCTTCAATTACCGACAATACTTTTTCATCATCTGAATCTTCTTTAGCCGTTAAAACTCGAATCATAGACTGATACATTTCTGCACCATCACCATAATTATTATCTGCACACATCTTATAATATGTGTAGGCATTATCATAGTTTTTTATTCTTTCTGCTGCTAAAGCCGCATTAATCATTCCTAATGTATCAGGTATTGATAATACATCATACAACTCAACTGAAGATTTGAATGCTTCATAAGCATTGGCATAGTCTTCTTTTTGAAACAATTCAACACCACCATTAATCATCATGCCTCTAAGCATTCCAATTTTTCTAGTGATTAAATTTTTCCATTCTCCTTTTGTATCCAATTCTAAACACTTTTTTAACGAACCAAGTGATGCGTTGTTGAGCTTATCTTCTGGAATAGATTCAATAGATGCCATTACTTCTTTATCCATAGCAGCCATCATGACATAGTCTACATAAATCATTCCCCTATAATAATACATTTTAGTTTCGTCTTTAGACTTAGTAAAAGGGGTTGTAAGTTGCTTATTATAAGATGCATCAATTGCTGTTTTAGCCTTTGTCAAAATGGCTTTATTTTTTTGCAATTGGTCTGGTTGCATCATCCAACCTGGACTTAAATTATTCTTGTATTCTGTAGCTGCTTCAGTTAATTGTAGCTTTTGAGCAAAAACTGAATTTAAGCTAATTAATGCTAGAGCTAATAGTATATTTTTTTTCATTTTAATTAATTGTTGTGTATATAATATTATGATATAGGTTCATCATTATCGCTTTCGTTATTGTTATCAATAATGTTGCCAGAATTTTCATCCTGTGAATTCTCTTCACTAGAAATATCAGAAGATTCTTCAACATCTTCATCATCTTTTTCTACTTTGGCAACAGCAGCAATTTGATCTTTTCCTTTAAGATTAATCAATTTAACTCCTTGAGTTGCTCTTCCTTGTGTACGTATATCGGCTACATGCATTCTAATGGTAATACCTGATTTATTGATAATCATTAAATCGTCATCATCAGTCACTACTTTGATGGCAATTAAATTTCCAGTTTTTTCGGTAACGGTTAGTGTTTTAACCCCTTTACCTCCTCTATTGGTAATTCTATAAATTGCTTCACCTGTTTCTGGGTCATTAAGCAAGGTTCTTTTACCATAGCCGTTTTCAGAAACCACCATTATAGTATGTGTGAAATCTTCGACACATACCATACCTACCACTTCATCCGACTCACTAGCCAATCTAATTCCTCTTACACCTGAAGCAGTTCTTCCCATTGAACGAACAGTACTTTCGTTGAAACGAATGGCTCTACCTGACTTAATTGCCAATAAAATTTCGTTTTCACCATTGGTTAATTTAGCCTCAAGCAATTCATCTCCTTCTCTAATACTTATTGCATTTATTCCGTTAGTTCTTGGTCTTGAGTAAGCTTCTAAACTTGTTTTCTTAATCACCCCTTCTTTAGTACACATAACAATGAAGTTGTTTTCAGTATACTCTTTATCCTTGATATCCTTAACAGCCACATAAGCTTTTACCTTGTCGTCCTGTTCAATGTTGATTAGATTTTGTATGGCTCTACCTTTTGCAGACTTATTACCTTCAGGTACTTCAAAAATTCTCATCCAGAAACATTTACCTTTTTCAGTAAACACCAACAACCAGTTGTGATTTGTTGCTACAAAAAGTTGTTCAAGGAAATCTTTTTCTCTAGTGGAAGAACCTTTAGAACCAACTCCTCCTCTATTTTGAACTTTATATTCATTTAAGGAAGTTCTTTTTATGTAACCTGCATGCGAAATGGTAATGACAACTTCATCATTAGGAATAAGGTCTTCAATACTCATTTCATTAGCAGAGTATTCTATGATTGACCTTCTTTCATCACCGTATTTATTTTTAACTTCTAAAAGCTCCGTTTTAATGATGTCCATTCTACGACTTTCATTATTTAAAATATCCTTTAAATCTTTAATAGTTTCTAATAATGCATCGTATTCTGAACGTAGTTTATCTTGCTCAAGACCTGTTAATTGTCTTAATCTCATTTCAACAATTGCCTTAGACTGAACTTCAGACAACTTGAATGTTTTCATCAACTTTTCTCTAGCTTCATCAGGACTTTTAGAAGCTCTTATTAAAGCGATAACTTCATCAATGTTGTCGGAAGCAATAATTAACCCTTCAAGAATGTGTGCTCTTTCTTCAGCTTTTCTTAATTCATACTTAGACCTTCTAACAACAACATCATGTCTATGATCCACAAAATGTGATATCATATCCTTTAGATTAAGCATTTGTGGTCTGCCATTAACTAAAGCAATGTTATTAACTGAAAATGAAGTCTGTAGAGACGTGTACTTAAATAATTTGTTTAATACAACATTTGGAATGGCATCTCTTTTAATTTCATAAACAATTCGCATTCCATTTCTATCTGACTCATCTCTAATTTCAGAAATACCTTCTAATTTACCTTCATTGACTAAAGCTGCTGTTTTTTGAATCATATCAGCTTTGTTAACCTGATATGGAATTTCATTAACAATTATAGCTTCTCTATTTTCTCTAATTTCTTCAATAGTAGCTTTTGCTCTCATCACAATTCTACCCCTACCTTCATGAAAAGCATTTCTTACACCCTCATATCCGTAAATAGTTCCACCAGTTGGAAAATCAGGAGCTTTAACAAACTCCATTAAACCGTCAATATCAATGCTTTTGTTATCTATATAAGCTATTGTACCATCAATTACTTCAGATAAGTTGTGAGGTGCCATATTTGTTGCCATACCAACAGCAATACCTGCAGCTCCGTTAACTAATAAGTTTGGTATTCTTGTTGGCAATACCGTAGGCTCACTTAATGAATCATCAAAGTTTGGAGAAAAATCAACAGTATCCTTATCCAAATCAGAAAGCAATTCCTCTGCCGCTTTTTTCAACCTTGCCTCAGTATACCTCATAGCAGCAGGACTATCTCCATCAACTGACCCGAAGTTACCTTGTCCGTCAACTAAAGGATATCTTAAAGACCACTCTTGAGCCATCCTAACCATAGTGTCGTATACAGAAGAATCACCATGAGGATGATACTTACCTAATACATCACCAACTATTCTAGCAGATTTCCTGTATGAGCTGTTTGCTCTTACACCGAGTTCTTGCATACCATACAAAACTCTTCTATGCACTGGTTTTAATCCGTCTCTTACATCAGGTAGTGCTCTAGAAACAATAACCGACATTGAATAATCAATGTAGGCTGTTTTCATTTCATCTTCAATACTTACTGGTATGATTCTTTCACCGCTTTCTTCGCTCATAATTATAATGATTTACTTTAATTTTACTTATCAAAAAGTAATAAGTTCACGAAAATATCATTTCTTTCGAGAAATAACACGCATTTCAGAGATAGTTTTATTCACAAAATCTTGTTTGAAAATGAATAATTGTTGACAATTATTCAAAATGTTCTTAAATATCTTTGATATAGATAGTATTTCTTTGAGTAAAGAATATAATTTTGACTTAATATTTGAATTATGGACGCTAAATTTTCACCAAGAGTAAAAGATGTAATTAGTTACAGTAGAGAGGAAGCTTTAAGATTAGGGCATGATTATATAGGTGTTGAACATCTTTTGTTAGGCATTATTCGTGAAGGAGAAGGATTGGCTATGAAAATCATTAAGTCTTCTGGAATAGATTCTAAAGATTTAAGAAAAAAATTAGAATCAAAATTGGAGTCTGGACAATCAGATAGCACTAAAAATAGCGGAAACATTCCATTGCTAAAGCAAGCTGAAAAAGTTTTAAAGATTACTTACCTAGAAGCCAAACTTTTTAAAAGCAATATGATTGGTACAGAACACCTATTGTTGTCAATTCTTAAAGAAGATAATAATCTTGCTGCTAAAATATTAAACGATCATAAAGTTGATTACGATTCTATCAAGGATGAATTAGATACCATTATTGAAGCTGGTTACAAATCTAAACCTGAAGCCAAACATCCAGAGTCTGCTGATGAAGACGATGCTCAAGATGAAGAAAGCTTTTCAAGCAGTGGCGGTAGTTCTAAAAAACCATCTGACTCTAAATCAAAAACTCCAGTATTAGACAACTTTGGAAGAGATTTAACAAGATTTGCAGAAGATGGCAAACTTGATCCAATTGTTGGAAGGGAAAAAGAAATCGAAAGAGTTTCTCAAATTCTATCAAGAAGAAAGAAAAACAATCCATTATTGATTGGTGAACCAGGTGTTGGTAAATCAGCTATTGCAGAAGGGTTAGCACTAAGAATTGTTCAACGTAAAGTTTCAAGAGTTCTATTTAACAAAAGAATTGTTTCACTTGATTTAGCATCACTAGTTGCAGGAACTAAATATCGTGGGCAATTTGAAGAAAGAATGAAGGCCGTAATGAACGAATTAGAGAAATCTCCTGACATTATTCTCTTTATTGATGAGATACACACTATTGTAGGTGCCGGAGGAGCATCAGGATCTTTAGATGCTTCAAACATGTTTAAACCTGCCCTAGCAAGAGGAGAATTACAATGCATTGGAGCAACGACTCTTGATGAATACAGACAATACATTGAAAAAGATGGTGCCTTAGAAAGAAGGTTTCAAAAAGTAATTGTTGAACCAACTACCATTGAGGAGACTTTACAAATATTAAATAACATTAAAGAAAAGTACGAAGACCACCATAATGTTGAATATACTGATGAGGCCATAAAATCATGTGTACTTTTAACTGAACGCTACATTTCTGACAGACATCTACCTGATAAAGCAATTGACGCATTAGATGAAGTTGGCTCAAGGGTACACATCACCAACATAAATGTTCCTGAATCAATTATTACAATTGAAAAAAAGATTGAAGAAGTAAAAGTTGAAAAAAACAAAGTTGTTAGAAGTCAACAATATGAAGAAGCTGCTAGATTAAGAGATTCAGAGAGAAAATTAAACGATGAACTTGATGGAGCTAAAAAGAAATGGGAAGAAGACAGTAAGTCACACAGACAAGAAGTTTCTGAAGAAAACGTTGCTGAAGTTGTTGCAATGATGACAGGAATACCTGTTCAAAAAGTTGCAGAAAAAGAAAGTGGCAAACTTTTAAATATGGGTAAATCTATTGGTGGCACTCTTATTGGTCAAGACGATGCAATTAAAAAAGTAGTTAAAGCTATCCAAAGAAATAGGGCTGGTCTTAAAGACCCAAATAAACCCGTTGGTTCTTTTATTTTTCTTGGCCCAACTGGAGTTGGAAAAACCCAACTTTGTAAAGTACTTTCGAAGTACCTATTTGACAGCGAAGATGCTCTTATAAGAATAGACATGAGTGAATACATGGAAAAGTTTGCTGTTTCAAGATTAATTGGTGCACCTCCTGGATATGTTGGATATGAAGAAGGTGGTCAATTAACAGAAAAAGTTAGAAGAAAACCCTACTCTATTATTTTACTTGATGAAATTGAAAAAGCTCACCCTGATGTTTTCAATTTATTACTTCAAGCATTAGATGATGGTAAAATGACCGATAGCCTTGGAAGAAATATTGATTTTAAAAACGCCATCATCATAATGACATCAAATATTGGAGCAAGACAACTCCAAGACTTTGGTACAGGTGTTGGATTTGGAACTGACGCAAGAAATAAGAGCAATCAAGAAAGCCAAAATGGCGTAATAGAAAATGCTCTTAAAAAAGCATTTGCTCCTGAATTTCTAAATAGAATTGATGATGTAGTAATTTTCAACTCTCTTAATAAGGGTCATATTATGAAAATAATTGATATTGAGTTAGACAAATTATTTTCTAGAATCAATGACTTAGGTTACAATGTGAAATTATCTACTAAGGCCAAAAACTATATAGCAGATAAAGGTTTTGATGAGAAATATGGGGCAAGGCCACTAAATAGAGCCGTCCAAAAATACATTGAAGATCCTTTAGCAGAAGAAATTATTCAGAAAAATGTAAAGGAAGGTGATGTTATTCATTTAGATTACAACGAGAAGAAAGAAGAAATTACTGTTACAGTAAAGAAAAAGAAACCAGCTGTTTCTAATAAGAAAAAAGAAGCTGAAGATTAGTTTTCATTTTCCTCATTAAACATCCCTTCAAAGTCAGGTGGCTCAATACCTAACTCTTCTTCTATTTCCCATTGCGCTTTTTTCCGCTTAAAGCTCTCTCCTTCTTTTCTATAAAAGATTGCTAAAACAGTACCCGTTACAGAACCAAAAAAATGACTTTCAAAACTTATTTTCCAATCGTATGGGAAAATCCCCCAAACCATACTGCCGTATAAAAAAACTACAAAAAGTGCTACAGTTAACAATCTACCATCAGATCTAAAAACTCCACTAAAAAAAAGAAAAAACAACAAACTATACAAAACCCCACTTATACCAATATGATGTGATGGCCTTCCTGATATCCAAACAAAAAGACCAGTAATTAACCAAGAAAGAATAAAAATCTTTAATCCAATTGGCTGATAAAAATAAAATAATGCCCAACCCATTATTAGTAATGGAATAGAATTGTTTAACAAATGATTGTAACCATCTGAAGAGTGAATTAAAGGTGAAGTTAAAATCCCAAAGAAACCGCTTAAAGTTCTTGGATACACACCAAATTGAGCAAGGTTTAAACTATACTTTACGTTAAGAAAATGAATAAGCCATAGTATAAAAATAAGCAAAAGTATGCCCCAAGGTTTAAAAAAAACTTGGATAAACTCTTTCATATGTCCCAACTATTTAAAGCCTCTCTCCTTCTTAATTGTTTCATATGCTTCTTGAATTTTTTGAAACTTTTCTTTAGCCGCTAATTGCTGCTCTTCTCCAAGTTGAGAAAATTTATCAGGATGATGTTTTACAGCCATTTTTCTATATGCCTTTTTTACTTCATCGTTAGTATTCTCTTTTGTGATTCCTAAGACTTTATAAGCATTGGCTGCATCCTTATAAAACATAGACTTAACCTGATTAAACTCAACAGATGAAATATTAAAAAAGTTAGCTATTCTATTAATCAACTCAACCTCTTTTGAAGATACATGCCCATCAGCTTGAGCAATTCCAAAAAGATATTGTATCAACAACAATCTTTGTTGAAGTGGCATTACAGAAGAAATAGTTTGACAAACTTCAGATAGGTTAAAATCCTTTTCAAGTATAGCCTTAAATTCACTAATGTATTTTGAGGCTAACTGATCACTAAATTGTTGTTTAAAAAACTGCTTAACATATTCTAATTCAGATTTTAAAATTTTGCCATCAGCTTTCATAACAGCTCCTGAAAGTATTAGAAGAGCTGTTGCAAAATCATTTTGACTTAACCTGGATGTATAATAATTTGTATCGTACTGACGGTAACTTCTTCCAGAATTTCTGGAAGAAGTTCCTGATGTCTTTACCCGGTCAAATGCTGAACCAATAAAATATCCAATTATTGAACCAAATATACTTCTGGTCGCAAGAAAACCAAGAATACTACCAATTAAGCCTCCGAATCCTATGTTAAACACTTATAATTAACTTTTAATTAAGTCAAAGCTTCTTTCAACAAATTCCGAAAGATCTTTTCCTTTTAATAAGCCATGAGATAGCAAAGCCAAATCAACTGCCTGTTTAGCCAAAGATGTTTGCTTTTTACCCTTTGATTCAACAATTTTGGAGGTTAATGGATGATTTGAATTAACAACCAAATTATACATTTCTGGAAGATTACCCATCATATTCATACCACCACCTACAGCTTGTTGTTCTTTCATTCTACGCATGAATTCACTCTGAGTTATTAAAACAGGTTTTTCAGATTCACTTAAGCTTTCAACCTGAATTACAAACTTCTCTTTCTCAACTGTTTTTTCAAATATTGGTTGAAGTGCTTCTTCTTGTTCTTTAGATAATTTAGAAGGAATTTCTTCTTCTTTTGCAATTATTTTGTCAATGGTATCCGCATCAACACGTGCAAAAGAAACACCCATTTCCTGTTCAGCTTTTGTTATGTAATGTGATGCTAAAGGACCATCAAGAACAAGAACATCATAACCTTTATCGTTAGCGTTTTTAATTAAAGAATGGTGTTCATCAGCATCGTGAGTATATAGATATACTAATTTATCGTTTTTATCCGTTTGAGCCGCTTTGACT
>JAQWRG010000105.1 GCA_029243855.1 Flavobacteriales bacterium
AATCAGCTAAAAAAATTAAAAAAGCATGCAAATGGAAGAACAGAAATAACAGCTGCTGTTAATTTTCAAAAAAGACCTGACTTTACAAGATGGAATCAGGAACTCTCATTTGGTTGGCTTTTTCATGAAAATAAGTCTAAAACTTGGCACATTAACCCCTTTGTTCTTAGTGCAATAAATATTGACAAAACTCCTGAGTTTTCATTACAGATTGACTCATTAAACGATAAATTAATTGCTGCAAGTTTTCAAGATCATATTATTGCCGGAGGAGTTTATTCATTTGAATACAACGGTCAACAAAAAGATGACTATAGGAATGAGTTTTATTTCAAGTCTACTTTTGAATGTGGAGGAGGAATGTTGTATCAATTTCATCAATTGATCAACAATCCATTAAACCCTTTAAATAGCTATGATATTTTGGGAATAAGATATGCTCATTTCCAAAAACTTTTTTTAGATATGAGGTATTACATGCCGTTAACTGAAAGAAGTAAGTTGGTGTATAGGTTGGCTGGAGGTATGGGTATTCCAAGAGCAAATTTAAGAGAAGCTCTTCCTTTTGAAAAAAGTTTTTATTCTGGTGGTGCTAACGGCATGAGAGCTTGGAAAGCAAGATCTTTAGGTCCAGGAAGTTATTATGATTCACTTCAAAGGTTTGATAAAATTGGGGATATTCAAATTGAAGGTAATTTAGAATTGAGGTTCCCTCTTTCATCTTGGGTTGAAGGTGCATTTTTTGTTGATATGGGAAATGTTTGGCTGCTTAGAGAAGACTCCATTAGGACTCAAGGTCAGTTTAGAAAAGAAAGTTTTTTAAACGAAATAGCCATTGGTTCAGGTTTAGGGCTTAGATTAAATTTAGATTTCTTCATTATAAGAGTTGATGTAGCAATGCCAATAAAAAATCCAGCTGTTTCTTTGCCAAATAATAGATGGGTTTTTGGTAAAAGCACAGCAGAAAGACAACAATTTTATCCGGTTCAGTTTAATTTAGGGATTGGTTATCCATTTTAATAATTTTTTCATTATTAATAATTTTTACACATTTATTATCTTAGGTTATTATTAAGTTTATAAATTTGATTTTTATTAAAAATTTTATCTATTAATCATCCATTTATTTAAATGAGTTCAATAAAACCAGGGGTTGCCACAGGTGACCAAGTACAAGAAATTTTCAAGCTTGCTAAAGAAAAACAATTTGCATTACCAGCTGTTAATGTTATTGGTTCAAGCAGTATTAATGCTGTTCTAGAAACATCAAAAGAGTTGAATTCACCAGTTATTATTCAGTTTTCTAACGGTGGAGCAGTTTTTAATGCTGGTAAATCTCTTGATAATACCAATCAAAACGCTGCTATAGCTGGAGCAATAGCTGGGGCAAAACACATTCATACACTTGCTAAGGCATATGGCGTACCTGTTATTTTACATACCGATCATTGTGCTAAAAAACTTCTCCCATGGTTAGATGGTTTAATTGAAGCTAGTGAAGAGCATTATAAAGAAAAAGGATATCCACTTTACAGTTCTCACATGATTGATCTTTCTGAAGAGCCAATTGAGGAGAATATTGCGATATGTAAAAAATACTTAGAAAGGATGTCTAAAATAGGCATGACCCTTGAAATTGAACTGGGAATTACAGGCGGGGAAGAAGATGGAGTTGATAATACAGATGTTGACGATTCTAAATTATATACTCAACCAGAAGAAGTAGCGTATGCTTACGAGCAACTTATTGAGGTAAGTGATAAGTTTACAGTTGCTGCTGCATTTGGTAATGTTCATGGAGTTTATAAACCTGGAAATGTTAAATTGACCCCTAAAATCTTAAAAAACTCTCAAGATTATATTTCAAAAAAATATAACTTAGAACACAATCATATTGATTTTGTTTTTCATGGAGGCTCAGGTTCTTCAGTTGAAGAAATCAGGGAAGCAATAAGTTACGGTGTTATTAAAATGAATATTGACACCGATCTTCAATATGCTTATATGACAGTAATTAGGGATTATTTCTCTAAAAATGAAGATTATTTGAAATCTCAAATAGGGAATCCTGATGGAGAAGATGTTCCAAATAAAAAATATTACGACCCAAGAAAATGGGTTAGAGAAGCTGAATTAACTTTTGTTGAAAGATTAAAAAAAGCTTTTGTAGATTTAAATAATGTAAATACTTTATAATTATTGAATATGAGTAATAGTGTAGATAACCCTTGGTTTAAAAGAAAAGATAAAGGAATTGTAACTCCAACCAACCAAAAGAAAGAAAGTCCTGATGGATTTTGGTACAAAACACCTTCAGGTGATGTCATAGAAATGACTGCGTTAAAGGATAATAAATACGTTACTCCTAAGGAAAGTTATCATGTAAGAATAGGCTCTAAGGAGTATTTTGAAATAATATTTGACAACAATAAAGTTGAATATATTGCCGATAATTTAAAACCTGTTGATAAATTAAAGTTTGAGGATAAAAAGAAATACGCTGATAGAATTGTCTCTACTCAAAAAAAGACAGGATTAAATGACTCTATGCGTGCTGCTTATGGTAAAACATCAGGTCATCCAATTGTAGTTGCATGTATGGATTTCTCTTTTATTGGTGGGTCAATGGGTAATGTTATGGGTGAGATAATAGCGAGATCTGTTGAAATGGCTATTGAAAAAAAGTGCCCATTCATGTTGATTTCAAAATCTGGAGGGGCAAGAATGATGGAAGCGGGTATTTCTTTGATGCAAATGGCCAAAGCCTCAGCAAAGTTAACTCAACTCTCTGCTGCTAAATTGCCTTATATTTCCTATTTAACAGATCCAACTACTGGTGGTGTCACAGCTTCATTTGCTATGTTGGGAGATTTAAATATTTCTGAACCTGGAGCATTAATCGGTTTTGCTGGTCCAAGGGTCATTAAAGAAACAATAGGAAGGGATCTTCCAGAGGGTTTTCAAACTAGTGAGTTTTTATTGGAAAAAGGATTCCTTGACTTTATAGTAGATAGAAGAAACCTTAAAGATAAGTTAGCTCAAGTAATTAAAATGTTTGAAGATTAATGATTAAGCAACTCTTTCTTATTTTATTAGTCTCACTTTCTTTTTCGTTTTATTGTCAAGAAGAAGCATCTGCAAACATTGAAAATTTTTCTATAGATACGTCTTTAATGCACAGTAGTTTTTATAAAACTCAAGAAAATGCAATGAAAATTTTGGGAGGATGGTCTGCAATTAATATTGCTTCAAGTCCTTTTTTGAAAACCACTGCTACTGAAAGTTGGCCTCATTTTCACCAAATGAACTTTAATTGGAATCTGGTTAATATTAGTATAGCTGGTTTTGGTTATATGGGTTTGAAAAAAAGAAAAGAAAAATATTGGTCGTTAAGTTCCTTAGAAAAGGAACGCAACAAGTTAAAAAAATTACTTGCTGTAAATATGGGATTAGATGTGGCCTATATGGTTTTAGGCGCAGTGCTTAAAAATAGGGGCGTAGGTAATACAGTAGATTTAGAAAGAAACATTGGTTTCGGTAACTCAATTATTATCCAAGGTGGCTTTTTGTTCGTTTTTGACGGTGTTTTTCTATTAAAGAATAGACATTAGCCAATTAATTTAATTTACTCTTTTTTTATTTTTGTAACTTTGAAAAGCAAAGTAATTTCTTAGTTATGATACAAACAGAAACAAATAAAGACATTTCAACCATCAAAGAAATGATGGAGAAAGCCACTAAGTTCTCAAGCATATCTGGCATTTCAATAATTATTTCAGGTATTATAGCTTTTATTGGAGCAGCATTTATTTATTTTGATTTGGGTATCTCAATTGAAAATGGCGAGTTTGTTTCTTATTCTCAACTTATTAACGATAAAGGAAGTCAAGAAGATCTGAAGTTGAAAATGACTTTGTTGGTCATTATTGGTTCAGTGATACTTTTAATTTCTTTGTTTGTAATGTTTTTGTTCAGTAGAATAAAAGCTAAAAAGGAAAGTGTAAATCTCTTTAATCCCACTTTTGGTAGAGCGTTAAGGTCACTTTTTGTTCCTCTTTTTGCAGGTGGTATTTTCTCCATGTTTCTTATACATCATGATGTGGTTGGTTTAGTTGCCCCAGTGACTTTAATTTTTTATGGATTAGGTTTAATTAGTGCAAGTAAACATACTTATTCTGAGCTTGAAATTTTGGGTTACTTGGAACTTGTTTTAGGAATTATAGCTTCCTATTTTATGGGTGCTGGTTTGTTTTTCTGGGTTTTAGGCTTTGGTATAAGTCACATATTATTTGGTTTTTACATCCATAGAACTTACGATAGATAATTAATGGAAGGGTTTGATCAATTAAATAAAGCTTTTGACTCAAGAGTTCGTCTTGGACTCATGTCTATTTTATGTGTAAACTCTTGGATAAGTTATAGAGAAATTAAAAACCTGTTGGAGGTGACAGATGGAAATTTAGCAAGTCACATTAACGCTCTTGAAAAAATTAATTTCCTAGAAATAAAAAAACAATTCATTGGAAAAAAGCCTTTAACAACCTATAGAGTAACCTTTCAGGGCAAAAAAGCGTTTAAAAAACACATTGACGGACTTGAAAAAATGTTACTCAGATGAATTTGATATTTAATTATTTTGTTCCTTTGTTCAAATTCGTTTTCTTAGTAAAAAAATAATAACAATGATTAATAAATATATAGCCAAAATATTAGTTCTTTCTTTAATAGTTGGATCTTTTTATTCCTGTCAAAACAGTGATTCTGAAAATATAACAGAAGAAGAAGTTGTTCAGCCTGATGAAACTGTTGTCGCTGAACCAGTTGTTGATGATGGAATTTCTTATCAAGTACCTACTCCTAATGAATTATTTGCTGTTTTAAAATATGCTAATATCAAATACGACAATACAGTTGTTAACGATATAGCAAACGTAAATTCATATTCTACTAAAAGTGCTAAAGCGTTAAATTTCGGTGTATATGCAGCAGATTTAGCTTATGCTTCAAGTTTAGGAAGTTCAAATGCAGCATCTGATTATTTTGAAACAATTAAAAAATTATCTGCGGATTTAGGTGTTGAAAATGCCTTAGATGAAGCAATAATGTCAAGAATTCAAAGTAATATGGAAGCCGCAAATGGAGATTCATTGTTTTATTTATCAAATGAAACGTATTACAAAGCCTATTCTTACCTTGAGCAAAACGATAGATCTGATGTTCTTGGTATGATTGTTATGGGAGGTTGGGTTGAAGGTCTTAACATCATGCTTAATGTTGCTGAATTTGAAGAAGGTTCTGAACTTTCTAGTAGAATTGCTGATCAAAAATTAACCATGAGCAACCTTCTTGTATTTGCTTCAAGATTACAAAACGATGATATTAATGATATTGTAAGTGAAATGTCCTCAATAGAAGATTTGCTGAATTCACTAGAATATGTATCTTCAGAAGATGAATTGTCAACAACAGTTGAGAGTGATCATGGTGAAGATGTTGTTGTTTTAGGTGGAGGTGACGTTTTAACAATCAATGCTGAACAGCATGCTGAATTAAAAAGTTTAGTTTCTGAATTAAGAAGCTCAATTATTGAAGGAAGCCTTTAATTAATTATATACGTTAAATTAATATGATGAAAAATTTAATATACATTTTAGGATTATCAATTATATTGACTCCTTCTATGGTTTTGGCTCAAAATCAAAAAGAATGTTACAATACAGTTCAATTTTGTCCTGTTGGTAAAAGAATGGGTTTCACTAGAAACATGCAAAGTTACAGTGGTGCTTTTGAAATGGGAGATACTTCTGTTGTTACTATTGTAGTATACAAAGGGATGGAATATAGATTTTCTTTATGTTCTCCGTCTCACCCTGAACTTAACGGTAGTTTTGAATTTAAAGTTACTGAAAAATTAACTGAGGCGTCATGGGAAGATGTAGTAACTTATGTTGAAAAACCCATATACGATGAAGATGGTTTTGAAGATGGTGTAGAAAAAGTTGCTGAAACTAAGAGGAAACGAGTTTACAAAAAAGTTGAACAGATATGGTACGACAATACGGATGATGAAATGAGTCAAGATTTTATTTTCCTATCTCGATCAACTAGGAAGCTAAACATTAAAGTTTACTTACCTGAAGGAGGAGAATCTGATATGTCTTCTGGTTTATCCGGAAGTACCTACGCTTGTGTAGGTTTGTTGATAGAACATCAACCAGGTATCATATCCGGTTTTACTAGATAGTTTTAAAACCCTCTCATGAGGGTTTTTTTTTTGCTTTGAAAAAGCTACTTACATCAAAAAATAATGTGGTGATTGTATCTCACCAAGGTCCAGATGGTGATTCATTAGGCTCTACTTTAGCCTTTTATCATTATTTAAATAATCTAGGCGTTAAGTCTACACCTATTGTTCCTGACCCTTTCCCAGATTTTTACAAATGGTTACCTGGAATTGATGATTTAGTAATTGCTAATTTAAATACTCAATTAGTTAGTAATGTTTTCGATAATTCTGATTTAATTATTTGTCTTGATTTTAATCATTCATCGAGGGTTGGTAAAATGTTGGAAAATGAAATAATTAAATCAAAAGCACCTGTTTTAGTAATTGATCATCATACAGATCCACAACATTTTTCAGAATATGAAGTTATTGATTCTAACGTTTCTTCAACATGTCAATTACTTTTCAAATTTATATGTGATAATGGTGATAAAAACACCATAGACATCAACATAGCAAAATGTTTATATACAGGTATTATTACCGACACAGGTTCTTTCAAATTTTCAAGTGTTGATTATCAAACCCATGATGCTGCTTCCTATTTATTGAGTTTAGGTTTAAATCACTCAGAAATTCATGATAATATACACGATCAAAACAGTTTAGATAAGTTGCATTTGCTTGGTCATGCTTTAAAAAAAATTAAAGTAATACAATCAATTTCTATAGCTTATTTAGCATTATCTAACACTGAATTAAAGCAATTCAATTATAAGAAAGGAGACACGGAAGGCCTTGTTAATTATTGCTTGTCTATCAAGGGTGTTAAAACGGCTGTTTTTCTTAGAGAAGACAAGGAAATTATTAAAATTTCTTTTAGATCAAAAGGAGCAGTTAAAGTAAATGAATTTGCAAAAATCTACTATGGTGGTGGTGGACACCAAAATGCTGCTGGTGCAGCAGCTAAAGGTAATTTAGATTTGGTTACAGATGAATTAATAGAAAACCTAAATAAGTTTTTAGTTTGAATAGGTTTATTTTTTATTTGAGCTTTTTATTTTTCTCTTGTGAGGAGAATGAGGGTTTGGTTGCAGTCAAAAACATTTCTCCAAAAATTGAAGTCTTAGATAAAGATCACTCTATAGAACTAAATAAAAATTGGTCTAAAGATGAGTCTTTTAAAATAGATTCCTATTGTAAAAGACAGGGTTGGATTATGACAAAGACAGCTTCTGGTATTTTTTATTCAATTGTCAAAAAAGGAAATGGGGTTGTGTTTCCTTCTGTTGAAGATGAAGTTACTATTGATTATGAAGTTAGGTTGTTAGATGTGGATCAAACTTTGTGTTATTCTTCTGAAGAATATGGTTCAGCAGTTTTTAAAGTAGAAAAATCATTGGTTGAGTCGGGATTGCATGAAGCAATTACTTATTTAAATGTTGGTGATAGTGCAGTTGTTGTTTTACCTCATTTTTTAGCACATGGAATAGCAGGGAATATTGATAAAATTCCACCACTTTCACCTGTATTGTATTATTTGAGTGTTGTTGATGTTAAGAATTAACCTTCTACTTTGCCTTTTAATTATACTCTCTTCATGCCAAAGAGATGTTGATGGTGTTATTCGTACCAATAACGATATTAATATAGTTTTTCATGATGTCTCCAATAAGGGGTCAAATGTTATTAAGGGAAATTTTATTAACTTAAATTTATCTGTAAAAGATCAGAAAGATAGTTTAGTTTTTAACTCTAAGTTCAATGGTTTGAGAGGGGTTTCTTCCTTTTTGTATGATTCATCAATATATAATTCTTCTTATTCTGATTTGTTTGAAAATTTAATTGAAGGTGATAGTGTTTCTTTTTCAACTTCTTTAAAGAAGTTTCTATATTCTTTTTTAAAATACGATGATTTAGGTAGTCAATTTAAGGATAGAACTGTTAATGTTCATTTAAGGTTAATTAGTTATTGTGATGAGTTTCAACAAGAAGTTTATATGAAAGAGCTAACTAGAAGTGCTCTTCAATTAGAGAAAGATAAATTGGATGGTGAAAAACAAAAGTGGGATTCCCTATACAACGATATTGTAGTTATTGATTCAGTTCTGTATAGTAGACTGCTTACCAAAAACACCTACAACTATAAAATGAATATGGATAGTATTAAAGACTATTATGTTCTTGATTATACCTTAAAAGATTTAGATAACCGAGTTTTGTTTGCTACACAAACCCATAAGCCACATTTTTTTCAAAAAAATAAACAAGGGCAACTTTTAAAAGGATTTGAGTTGTTGTTGAGTAAATATGAATCAGGTGATTCAGTATATGCTGTTTTGCCATCTCATTTAGCATTTTATAATAAAGGAGCCTTTTCAGTAATGATTCCTCCTTTTACTCCTATGAAATTGAATCTAAGAATTAGATAATTTATTAATTAAACTCTTCAATTTCTATAAATGTTAAATCAAGATCTAAATTTGAGATTAAAAATTTAGCTTCATCCATAAAATCTTCATCTTCTTTTTCATGGTACCAGTTTATGGTTGTTTTAAAATCTTTAGTTCTTATTTCATTTAATATCTTAAATATTTCATAAAGCAATTTCGATGAAGAAGTATTAAAATACTCTAGCTTAAAATGTAAGATAGTTTCGGAGCAGGGGTTTTCTTTATATGTATTTAACCATTCAATTACCGGTTCATAAATATTTTTTGAATTTTCTGGAAGTGATCTGCCTGAAAGCTCAAAAACACCGTTGGTTTTTAAATGTATTGTTGGATTTTTAAAGTCTCCTGTATGTGAGTATTCGTTTATTAACATGATTAATTTTTATTGACCAAATATAAATATTGTTGGTTTGCCTTTTATGTCAGTTATGTTGTTTTTCCATTCGTAAATTGTTTTTGTTGTTATATTTTCATTCAAGCCACAAATGTCATAAGCAATGCACAACTTGGTTTTTTTATTTGGAATAGTTGTTGTTAAGTCAGATAAAAGATGGTTGTTTCTGTATGGTGTTTCAATAAAAATATGAGAACCGCTTTGTTTGCTGATTTCTCTAATTTTTTGTTTCCTTTCCTCTTTGTCAATTGGGAGATATCCGTGAAATTTGAATTCTTGACCATTTAGTCCGCTAGCCATCAATGCTAATGTTATAGAGCTAGGACCTATCATGGGGTTTATTTTTATGTTTTTTGTATGAGCTTTTTCACATAATTTTTGTCCTGGATCAGCAATTCCTGGACACCCTGCTTCAGAAATAACTCCAACATCTTTTCCTTTTTGTACTTTTTTAATTATTTCATTAATATCTTCTTCCGATGATTTTTTATTTATTAATATAAAGGTGGCCTTGTCTATGTTGTAATCTCTTTCAACTTTTTTAATAAATCTCCTTGCCGTTCTTATGTTTTCTACTGCAAAATAATCTAGTCTTTTTATGGTGTTTTTTACGTATAAAGGAATGAAATTTAGGTTGTACTCCTCAAGTTGTTCAATAGGCGAGGGGATTAAAAATATTTCACCACTATTGCTCATCGTTTTTCAACTTATTGGTTATTTCTTGACAAGCTTCATTGATTAAATTATAAACGTATTCAAATCCATCTATTTCATCATAATATGGGTCTGGTACAGATTTAATTGATTGATTACTTAGTTGATCTAAGATGAGTTTGATTTTATTTTTTTGTTTTTCATTGCTACACAAACCAATCACGTCTTTTTGATTTTGGTTATCCATAACATAGATAATATCAAATCTATCTAAATCATCTCTAACTATTTGTCTAGCTTTCTGATTGGAGATGTCAATGCCGTATTTTTTAGCAGTATCAATACTTCTTATATCAGGTGGTGAACCAATGTGCCAGCTGCCTGTTCCTGCTGAGTCAACGACAACTTTAAGGTTGGCTTTTTTAACTTTATGATTTAGTATACCATGAGCAAGTGGTGATCTGCAAATGTTTCCAAGACAAACCATCAATACTTTTTTCATTAAGTTAATAAGCTGTTATTGAATACTTAATTTTTTTTCTAAGTCAGATAAGTAAGCTCTAAAGTGTTTATCTGTTTCTGATAAATTATTGACAGTTCTACATGCGTGAAGTACGGTTGCGTGATCTTTGCCTCCACAATGCATTCCAATATTAGCTAACGATGATTTAGTCATTTTCTTGGAGAAATACATGGCAATTTGCCTTGCTTGAACAACCTCTCTTTTTCTTGTTTTAGATTTCATTAACTCAATGGGTAAGTCAAAATAATCGCATACCACTTTCTGAATGTATTCTATAGAAACTTCTCTTGCAGTATTTTTTACAAATTTGTCTATCATTTGCTTAGCAAGGTCAAGAGTGATTGACTTTTTGTTAAGTGATGATTGAGCAATTAATGATATTAAAGCACCTTCTAGTTCTCTAATATTGTTGGATATGCTGTAAGCTAGGTACTCGACAACTTCTGATGGTAGCTCAATTCCGTCAGCATACATCTTTTTGTGAAGAATAGCTATTCTAGTTTCTAGATCGGCCATTTGTAAGTCAGCAGATAGTCCCCACTTAAATCTTGATAACAACCTTTGTTCCATGCCTTGCATTTCTACTGGTGCCTTATCTGATGTAAGTACCAATTGTTTTCCAGTTTGATGAAGGTGGTTAAAGATGTGGAAGAATACATCTTGAGTTTTTTCTTTTCCAGAGAAGAACTGTACATCATCAATGATTAAAACATCTATTAGCTGATAAAAGTGAATAAAGTCATTGGTTGAGTTGTTTTTTACTGAATCTATAAATTGATGCGTAAATTTTTCTGAAGAAACGTATAATACCGTTTTATTGGGGTATCTATTTTTAATGGCAATACCCATAGCATGAGCAAGATGAGTTTTCCCAAGACCAACACCTCCATATATTAGTAATGGGTTAAAGGCGGTTCCTCCAGGTTTTTCCGCTACTGCAAAGCCAGCTGATCTGGCAAGTCTATTGCAATCTCCTTCAATAAAGTTTTCAAATGAATAGTTGGGGTTTAAGTTGGAGTCAACATTAACCTTTCTTAGCCCAGGAATTACGAAAGGGTTTTTAATGGCGTTGTTGCCGATGTCTAAAGGCATAGAAACCAAAGGGTTTCTTAAAGATTTTTTTTCAGTTGTTGGGATTTTAA
>JAQWRG010000106.1 GCA_029243855.1 Flavobacteriales bacterium
AACAATAAATAATAATACAGGAATAGACAATCAATCTACTTGCGACTCATTAACCTGGATAGACGGTAACACCTACACCAGTAGTACAAACACACCAACTTACACTTTCACAAATGTTAATGGTTGTGATTCTGTTGTAAATCTTGATTTAACCATAAATAATTCAAATACAGGAACAGATTTTCAAACTGCTTGTGGTACTTATACCTGGATAGATGGAAATACCTACACAGCAAGTACAAACACACCCACTTATAATTTAACCAATACGTTTGGTTGTGATTCAGTTATAATCCTTGATCTTACCCTTAATATGGTAGATAATGGAATAACCAACAATTCACCAATATTAACAGCAAATGCAATTGGAGCTACCTATCAATGGCTGGATTGCAATAACAACTATGCCCCAATACCAGTTGAAATTAATCAAAGCTTTACAGCTACTGCCAATGGTTCTTATGCTGTTGAGGTGACCCAAAATGGATGTGTGGATACTTCTGCTTGTGAACAAGTGAATAATGTAGGTGTTAATGAGATCAATTCCAGGATAACCCTTCATCCAAACCCAACCACTGGTATAGTAGAACTGCAGGGAATCAATGGTTCGTTCAAAGTGGATGTATACGATTATGCAGGTAAGTTCCTTCAGTCAACAGACCATTCAACGATTGATTTATCCGACTACCCCAAAGGAATTTACTTACTCAAAGTGGCTTATTTCGATAGAGTAGAGCAGCTGAAGTTGGTTAAGGAATAATCCCCCTTTATTTTCAGCCCATTCGCTGTGAAATGGGTATAAAACCTTAGTGGTGTTTGTTTAAAGTATTCCTATATTTAGTTTATCAATGAAATTCCTTTCTAAATATCTTTGTGTTTTCTTACTGCTATTTTCATTTAGCAGTAAAGCTCAACTTACATATGAGCAAATTCAGAAGATAGATTCTTTAAAAGAAGTAATTAATAGCGCTAAACATGATACCATTAAGGTGAATGCTTTAGTTAGTTGGGATAATATAATATATTTTTCAGATCCAGAACTAGATTTAGAGTTAAATCAACAAATAGTAGATATCTGTGAGACTAATTTGAAAAATGGACTTAATGCATTTGAACTTAAAAAGTTTAAAAAATCATTTGGAGGTTCTTACAATAATATTGGACTTATTTACAAAGATCAAGGCAATTATGAAAAAGCGATAGAGAATTATCAAAAGAGCCTTAAACTAGCTGAAGAAATTGACGATAAAGAAGGAATGGGTAATTCTTACAATAACATTGGTCTTATTTACTCAAATCAAGGAAACTATGAAAAGGCGCTGAAGTATAACCTAAAGAGTCTTAAAATAAAAGAGGAACTAGGCGATAAAAAAGGCATGGGACATTCTTACAATAACATTGGAATTATTTATAAAGACCAAGGCAATCCTCAAAAGTCTTTGGAGTATTATCTAAAGTGCCTTAAAATATGTGAGGAACTAGGTGATAAATATGCTCAGGGGTATTCTTACAATAACATTGGAGTTGTTTATATGCAACAAGGCAACTATGAAAAGGCGATGGAGTATCAATTAAAGAGTCTTAAAATATGTGAGGAACTAGGTGACAAAAAGGGTATGGGAAATTGTTATAACAATATTGGAATTACTTATAGGAACCTAGGTGACCTAGAAAAGGCGCTAGAGTATCAACTAATTAGTCTTAAAATAAGTGAGGAAATAGGTAATAAAAAGGGGATGGTTAATTCTTACAATAACATTGGAAGTATTTACAGAGATCAAGGCAATTATGAAAAGGCTCTGAAGTACACTCTAAAGAGCCTTAAAATTAGTGTGGAATTAGGTGATAAAAAGGGGATTGGTTCTGCTTACAATAACATTGGATTTGTTTACTATGACAAAAGCAATTATAAAAAGGCGCTAGAGTATTTATTGAAGGCAAAAAATATTAAACAAGAAATAAATGTAATTGATAATTTAGATAATACTTCGGAACTGCTAAGTGAAGTTTACAAAAAGCTAGGAAAATACAAACAAGCCCTAGAAATGCACGAGTTGTATATGGAAACTAAAGACTCCATAGCCAAAATTGATGCAGAAGAAGAGCTTTACAAGTTTGAAGTAGACAAAGAATACGAACTAAAAAAACAAGCCGATAGCATCAAACATGCCGATGAAATTCTAATCCAACAAGCAGAAAACCTAGCCAAAGAAGAACAGCTCAAAAGTGAAAAACAAAGAAGAACAGGACTGCTTGTAATAGTAGGATTAGTTCTATTGTCTTTAGGGTTTGTATTTGTACAATTAAGAAAGACTAGAGCTCAAAAAGTAGTTATAGAAGGTCAACACCAAAAGCTAAACCAATCACATCAAGAGATTACCGATAGCATCAACTACGCCAAGCGAATACAAGATGCACTGATGACCTCTACAGTATACATGAAAGACGTAATACCAGAGAGCTTTATATTCTTTCAACCAAAGGATGTAGTTTCAGGAGACTTCTACTGGGTGTATCGTTCACCAAAAGGACAAATCTACTTCACAGTAGCCGATTGTACAGGACATGGCGTGCCAGGAGCATTCATGAGCATGATAGGCACCTCTTTGCTAAATGAATTCATCATTGAAAACAATCTTGAAGACACAGCAGAGATACTGACCAACATGCGAAAGCAAATCATCAAATCTTTAAAGCAAGAAGGAGTAGATGCAGACAATAAAGACGGAATGGATATGGCACTCTGTAAATACGATCCAAAAAAGAAAACGGTACAATACTCAGGAGCCTACAATCCACTAATACACATAAGCAAAAACGAGGTCAACCATATAAAAGGAGTCAATCAACCCATAGGTTTACACACAGGAAGAAAACTACCATTTACCAATCATGAAATAAAAGTAAAGAAAGGGGATATGCTGTACATCTATTCAGATGGCTTTGCAGATCAATTTGGAGGAGAAAGAGGGAAGAAGTACATGACAGGAAAATTCAAGAAATTCTTATTGTCCATAAGTGAAATGAAAACAGAAGAACAAGAATACTTAGTTAAAGTAGAATTCACCAACTGGATGGGAGAAAACGAACAAATAGATGATGTTTGTGTGATGGGGGTGAGGGTTACGTAGTTTAGAAAATTAAATACTGTAGATATTTTTCTAATCTATAAAGTCTTTATTTACTTCAGTAAAAACATACAACAATAAATGGGTTTTCTTTTTAGAGTTTAACTCTGATGGGCCTGTGTAAATATAATTGATCTTTAGTTCAGGGTGGTTTGTTTTGAAAGTATTGATTGTTTTTTCCCAGACTACCTTGTCAGATAAAAATGGAAAGTCAAATTTGTAAACTCCTTCAATTACTTCATCTCCAATTACTGGAGAATTAACCTTGTAAAAGGTTTTGTTTGAAAAATCCACAATGGATATGGATGTTAATAGGGTTATTAATACGCCTGCTGTTATAGCTATTTTAAGCCCTTTACGTGAATTAAACACAAGTTCCTTAGTTTCTGATTTAGATATGTATTTGAACAGCACCCATGAGGCGATAAGAATTAGCCAAAACAAACCGTGTTCTAACAATTGAAAACGATCGCCAAATACTTGATCTGCGATGGAGAATAAACTAAATAAGGTTATTGAAGTGAATATGGCTCTAAAAAACAACTTTTCAGTCTCAGTTTCTCTTCCTTTGAAGAAATTAAAAATAGCCAATAGGTAAAACACAAAATTTAGACCCTCAAGAGAGGAAACAAAGGCTAGGGCAGACGTGGCAAAAATGGGCTCTTTAAGTCCTAATGAGCCAAAGAATTTAACAAATAGAGCAAAAAAGTCTTTACCTACCCAAAGGTGATGCACATCTGGGATGATTTTATCTAACACGCTTAATCCCCAGAAAAAAGTCCAGAAAAACAGGATTGAAAATCGAATTATTTTTTTCTCATTCATTCTTTTTCCTCCGTCATTATGTAAAAAATTAACCCGTCTGCTTTTTTAAGTCTTAGTGGATTTGGAACCGTATAAATGTGGTTGATTTTTTTGGTTGGATATTCAATTAGAAATTTTTCTAATGTTTTTTCAAACACAACACTTCCTCCAAGAAATGGGAAGGAAACTTTGTAAATGTTGTCGCTAACTTCTTGAGCACTAAGTGCATCGGTTCTTCTTGAGAAGTAGTTTTTGTTGTAGTCAAAAATTGAAAAACAAGTGGTAGATACAATTAGAAAAGAAACAATTGATGCAACAACAATTTGTTTTTTACTAATTGATAATTTTTCATCGTTTGAAGTGTTTTCCAATCTGTTGAATGCAACCCAAGAAAAAAGAGTCAAAAACCAAAAAAGGGTATGCTCAAGCAATTCAAATCGATCTCCAAAAACATGATCGCCAATGGAGAAAATAGTGAAAGTAATTAACGTTAAAATAATTCCTACAAAAAACCATGCTCTTGAGGTTTCGGTTTTTTTTAATAGAAAATAGATGAGTGCACCTATACAAAAAACAAAGGCAAATACTTCTAAAGCTGCTGCTACTGTTAAAGCTGCATTGGCAATTATGGGAGACTCTAAGCCTGCTGATGCAAAAAACTTTTGAAATTGAGCAAATCGATCTCGACCAACCCATAAAAATAAACTTCCGCCAATGGCTTTGTCAACGATGTTGAATAGCCAAAAAATTGACCAGTAAAATAAGATGGAGTACCGAATCAACTGATTTGTTGAAATTTTGTTTTCTCTAAAAGATAAATTCACTTAGTTCGTTTGTGTAACGAATTTACATTTTAAAATGAATAAACACTGCTGATTTAATACTTGCTATTAAAAAGAATTGTGAAATGAATCAAACGAGAATTTTCTCTAAGCCACTTTTGTAAGTGTCTAGAGCTCTTTTTCTTGCAAGAGCGTGGTCAACCATGGGTTGAGGATAGGTTAATTCATTGATGTCTTTTACCCATTTTTTGATGTAGGCGTGAGATGAATCAAACTTTTTTGTTTGTTCATAGGGATTAAAAACTCTAAAATAAGGAGCTGAATCACATCCAGTTCCGGCACTCCATTGCCAATTCCCATTGTTTGACGACAATTCAAAATCCAATAATTTCTTTGCAAAATAAGCTTCTCCCCATCTCCAATCAATAAGAAGATGTTTGCATAAAAAACTAGCCACTATCATCCTAACTCGGTTGTGCATGAATCCTGTTTCATTCAATTCTCGCATCCCAGCATCTACTATGGGATAGCCAGTTTTTCCTTTGCACCATTTTTGAAATTCCT
Organism: Flavobacteriales bacterium; assembly: GCA_029243855.1. Classification (GTDB taxonomy): domain Bacteria; phylum Bacteroidota; class Bacteroidia; order Flavobacteriales_D; family Parvicellaceae. The sequence goes on from JAQWRG010000106.1 coordinate 5,279, forward strand.
CTTGGTTATTTCTCCATTCAATCCCGTTGTATTTAGGTTTGAAATTGTTGTGCACTACCTTTGGGAAATGCCATAATATTTGCATGAAAAATTCACGCCAAATTAATTCACTTAAATAGGTGTCGCTTAAATTTTTAACATCATTGATAATAGCTCTAATACTTACCGTTCCAAACCTTAAATGTGGGCCTATTTTCGATGTTTTGTCAATTGCAGGAAAATTCCTTGTTGATTCATAATCTGGAACATGTCTCAATTCGTATTTAGGAACTTTGATAGTTGATTCAACAAAGCCTAAATCTTCCATACTAGGAAAAGCATAATTTGACTTTAAAAAGTGACTAACGTTAGTTACAGCAGTAGAGTCTATTTGAATTTGATTGAATTTTTCTAGCCATTTGTTTTTAAAAGGTGTAAAAACGGTGTAAGGACTTCCATCTTTTTTGGTGATTTCATCTTTTTCAAATATTACTTGATCTTTAAAAGAGAAAAAAGGAATGTTTTTCTTGTTAAGATCTTCTTTTATAGAAACGTCTCTGTTTATGCCATAAGGTTCATAATCTCTATTCACATAAACACCATCAACTGTTACCTTGTTAACAATTTCTTGCCATATCATTGTTGGGTCACCAAAAAATATTTTTAGAGAGGAGCCGTAGGTAAGAAGTTCAAAATTGATTTTTTGAAGTTGTTCATAAATGAAAGTGATTCTTGGATCATTTTCATCAAGCTCATTGATAATTTTAGTATCGAATATAAATATGGGTTGAACTTTTTCTCCTGAGTTTAATGCAGCGTTAAGTGCAGTATTATCAGTAAGTCTTAGGTCTCTTCTTAGCCAAAAAATGTTCATTTCTTTATCAATTTAGTTTAAAATTTGACACCATAGCAAATCATGTGCTATTATTTGATCAGTTTGTTCGTTCTGCGGTTAACAATCAAAAGTGAAATGATCAATAATAGAGAATATGCTGTTATGATTATGTAAGTCATTTTTATA
>JAQWRG010000119.1 GCA_029243855.1 Flavobacteriales bacterium
GGAAATAATGGTTTAGGATTGTTTCTTTTAGGTGTGACTGGCGATCAAGTTCTACCACTTGATATTTATAAAAAAATAAAACAAGAGACTCTAACTAGGGTTCGAGGAACAGTGCAAGCAGATATATTAAAAGAAGATCAAGCTCAAAATACATGTATTTTTTCAACAGAGTTTGCCTTACGTTTAATGGGTGATGTTCAAGAATACTTCATTCGTCAAAAAGTTCAAAATTTTTACTCCGTTTCTATTTCAGGGTATCATATTGCAGAAGCTGGTGCAAACCCAATAACTCAATTGGCATTTACTTTGTCAAATGGATTTACTTATGTAGAGTATTATCTAAGTAGAGGTATGAGTATTGATGATTTCGGTCCAAACCTTTCTTTCTTTTTCTCAAATGGAATAGACCCAGAATATGCAGTTATTGGTAGAGTAGCCAGAAGAATTTGGGCAAAAGCCATGAAAAACAAATATGGAGCTGGACCAAGAGCTCAAAAATTAAAATATCACATTCAAACCTCTGGAAGATCGTTGCATGCTCAAGAAATTGACTTCAATGACATTAGAACTACTTTACAAGCTTTATATGCTATTTATGACAATTGTAATTCGTTACATACCAATGCGTATGATGAAGCCATTACAACTCCAACTGAAGAATCTGTTAGAAGAGCAATGGCTATACAATTAATCATTAATAAAGAATTAGGATTGGCGAAAAATGAAAACCCAATGCAAGGTTCATATATTGTAGATGAATTGACTGATTTGGTTGAAGAAGCAGTGCTTTCCGAATTTGATAGTATTAACGAAAGAGGTGGAGTATTGGGTGCTATGGAAACCATGTATCAGCGAAGTAAAATTCAAGAAGAATCCCTTCATTACGAGATGCTTAAACATACTGGAGAATTCCCAATTATAGGAGTAAACACATTTTTAAATTCTAAAGGTTCGCCAACTGTAATACCTCAAGAGGTTATTAGAGCAACAACAAAAGAAAAAGATTATCAAATTTCTATGCTAGATGCTTTACATAAATCTAAAAATGATAAATCTCAAGATGCACTTAATAAAATTAAGGAAGCTGCCATAAAACATAAAAATATTTTTGATGAGTTAATGGAGGCTACCAAACATTGTTCTCTAGGTCAAATAACCGATTCATTATTTGATGTAGGTGGACAGTACAGAAGAAACATGTAATGAATGACGATCATTTAATTATTTTTGTAAAAACTCCTTTTTTTGCTAATCTCGATAAAGAAGCGACTGATAAAAAGCATTTATTGCCTATCTATTTAGAATTGCTTCATCATACAGCAAGTGTAGCCAACAATTTAGATGTTGACAAACATTTATATTACGATAATTACATAGAAAACGACAGTTCATTTAACGATAAAGATTTTGATAAAAAAATCCACAATTCAAATGAGCCAAAGCAACAAATTTATGATGCTCTCAAAGAAGTGTTCGGTAGGTGGGCTAAAAAAATAGTTTTAATTGGCACTGAATCTATGCATTTAAATAAGGAAGATATTCAACACGCATTCAGTCAATTAGACCATACAGATGTGGTTATAATTCCAAAACTTAGTGGCGGAATTTTATTGTTTGGAATGAATGCATTCAATTCAAATTTTTTAAATCATTATCCGTGGGAAAATGAAAACGATTTGTTGGATACCATCATTCAATTACAAAAGCTTAATAAATCTTACAGTGTATTAGGCGCTAAAGAATCGGTTGTTTTTGAAAATATTAAGCTTTAGTTTTTGATTAAAACCGTACTATTTTTAATACCTATTGGTACTCATAACATCCTAAGTCATTAGGTGCTATTCTTGGTCTACCTAAAAGATCTTCAAAAAGGGTAGAGGTGGTGCCGTTGTCGATGGCGTTTGAAGAGTCGGAAATATCGAAATTCCAAAAATATGGTTCTTGAAAATACGGTTCTTGATTAACAAAACAATTGTTAAATACCGTTTGATTGTCTAAAGTAGTATCTATTCTAATGATTGAATTGGTAAATACTGCTGAAGTATTGTAGTTTACTAAGGTGTCTAAGAAGAATTCGTTTTCAGTTGATCCATAGAAAATACAATTTTTAAATTCAGCTTGATTGAATGGTCTAAATATTAAGTTATCATCAACACTTTCGTAGTAATTTTTGAGTACAAAAGCTGGCGAATTCCTAGAGTTGGTCCAATAATTAGAAAAAGTACAATGTTCAAAAGATACGTTACCTCCGATACTGATAAAGGCTGAAAAATTATTACTACTTCCAAATAGGCAATTGGTTGCCATCACATTAGCTCCTTGAGTTAATATGTTAGCATATAAAGAGTTATTTACTTTTAATTTATCTAGCGTTACCGATTCATTATTAGAGTTGGTATCAATCTGTAAGCCAATGGTTGCATTTTTGATTTCCGCATTTTCTAGCAAACTGGTTTTGGGTTCGTAAAAATATATTCCTCTCCATTGCCCAGAAGTTGAATCAGCAGAATAAAGCAAATAATCTTCTGTTCTGTCTTGTTGAAAAACCACAGGACTATTAACTGTTCCATTAACAACTAACGAACTTTTATAAACATACAAAGTTGCATTGGCATGGCCATGTACTTTTGTCCCCGCTTCAATAGTAAGTGTTTTGTTAGAGTCTAAGGATGGATAACCAACGGCTGCAATACCATAAATGACATGTGGTTTGTCGTTTGACCAAGTTCCTTCAACCAATTCATTTACATGAAAGTGAGCATCTTGTCCCCATGCGTTCAAAACTACTTTGTCTATATTTCCATTGGTATTAAATAATATTGAATCTTCTACAATTAAAGGTAAGCTGTTTTGATTAGGGTCAATGGTAACTTCAACAAACACAAACATGCTATCTCCAGCATCAATTTCAATGTCCTTAAATGAAATGCCTGAAGCACCGTCTACGTTTATTCTAAAAGGAGATTGAGTTCCTCCCGCTAGTCCAATAGAACTCACACTTAATTTGCCTGAATTGTTATTGTAAAATTTAAAGTATTTTGTAGTTGAGCCAATAGTAGTGAATAATGTGTCAAAAAGAATGGTGTCATTTGAAAACTCAATATTGTAATTAGCTCCAGATAAAATGATATCTTTTCTACAAGAGATGGTTAATAACAAAAAACCTGATAATAGTATGATTAATAAGTTGTTTTTCATTTAATTTGTGCGCAATATATATAACTAAAAAAAAAAGAAGTTATTATTCCCGATAATTATTTTTTGAAAAGTAAATTTAAACACTAAATTTGCAGACTTTAAGATTAACAAGAAAATGAAAAAAGAAATTCACCCAGATAATTACAGACTAGTTGTATTCAAAGATATGTCAAATGACTATTCTTTTATTAGTAAAAGTTGCGCTCCTTCTAAAGAAACGATAGAATGGGAAGACGGCAATGAATACCCAGTAATTAAATTAGAGATTTCTCACAAATCTCACCCTTTCTTCACAGGTAAGCAAACATTGGTTGATACCGCTGGTAGAATTGATAAGTTTAAAAACAGATATGCAAAACAAAAGAAATAATCTTCGGATTACTTCTTTATTTTAAATATATTAACCTCCTATTTTAGGAGGTTTTTTTTTGCTTTAAAATTTCAAACATGGATAAATGTGTTCTTTTTGATGGCCAGTATCATAAACAATTGCTGCCACTTACCTTTACAAGACCTGTTGCTCAATTAAGAATAGGGATTTACACCATTCAAGAAAAATGGTCAAATCAACTTGGATTTGATGTTGGCGTAAGAACCAAAGATTATTTGGCTAAAAAATACAATTCTATTGAAGAAAGTGTAGAACTTGGAATTTCCGCTGCTTTACTTCCAAATAAGAATTTATCTAAATCAATACTTGGCCTTAAGGAACAAACAATTCTTATAAAAGAAGGTGTAGTGTTGGCTATTAAGCCTCTTCCGGCTAATGATGATAAAATAGAAGAAAACTTGGAAGGCTACAATGTAATTGAATATAAAGGAGATGTTAGTACAGTAGAATATCCTCATCATATATTTCAACTCAATGGTCAGGAAATAATTAATGATTTAACATTTTTGAATCTTGATGATCTCAAAACAGATGGTCATGGATTTGGTAATTTGTTAATTGGGGATGAAATTTACATTGAAGATGGCGCTACTATTAACGGTGCAACATTAAATAGCGATGAAGGTCCTATTTATATTCAAAAAGGTACAGAGATAATGGAGGGATCTAACATAAGAGGCCCATTTGTTTTGATGAACGACTCTACCATCAAAATGGGGGCTAAAATTTATGGCCCAACAACCATTGGTCCAAATTGTAAAGTTGGAGGTGAAGTAGGAAACTCCGTTTTTCTTGGTTTTGCAAATAAAGCTCACGATGGATATTTGGGCAATAGCGTTATTGGAGAATGGTGTAATTTGGGGGCAGATACCAATACCTCTAATTTAAAAAACAACTATGGTGAAGTAAGTTCGTACAATTATGCTGAAGATGCATTTATCGGAACTGGAACTCAATATTGCGGAACAATAATGGGTGATCATTCTAAATCAAGTATCAATACTATGTTCAATACCGGAACGGTTATAGGTGTTTTTGCTAATATTTTTGATGCTGGTTTTCCACCAAAGTTTATTCCGTCATTTAGTTGGGGAGGAAGAGAGGATTCTGATGTTTTTGATTTTGAAAAAGCTAAACAACTTGCTGAAATTGTCATGAAAAGAAGAGATTTAGACTTTTCAAAAGATGAAGAAAGTATTCTTTATCACATTTTTAAAGAAACAATAGTGGAGTAATCACCACTTTGGCACATCAATTGATTTAATTAAAATAAGGTTAAGGTTTTAAACCCCTTTAACCAGTTGGGTTTTATTTATTAAAACCAGAACTTACTTAAAAGCTGATTATTTCAGCCATAATGACACATAAGACGTTAAATTAAAACTATGAATGACTTTTTTGCAGATAACGATTGGGTAGATTTTTCTGAAATGGTTGAAAAAGAAACTGATTTTATTCCATTAATATCTCCTGAAGATGAAGATAGAATGAATAAAGAAGAAGTTCCTGAAAAACTTCCTATACTTCCATTGAGAAACAATGTGCTGTTTCCTGGTGTTGTTATCCCAATAACTTTAGGAAGAGACAAAAGCATTAAGTTAATTCAAGATGCATACAAAGGCAATAAAATCATAGGAGTTGTTTCTCAAAAAGATTCCAACATTGAAGAGCCTCAATACCAAGACTTATATCAAACGGGGACGGTTGCTCAAATAATGAAAATGCTTAAAATGCCTGATGGCAGTAGTACGATTATTATTCAGGGTAAAAAGAGATTGAAGTTGGTTGAAAAAATTCAAGATGAACCCTATTTGATAGCTAAGATTGAAGAATACAACGAAAAAAGATTATTAAAACCCTCAAAAGAATCTTTGGCATTATTTGATAGCTTAAAAGATTTGGCTTTAAATATCATTAAATATTCACCAAACATTCCATCTGAAGCTTCCTTTGCTATTAAAAATATTGAGAGTCATAATTTTCTAGTAAACTTTATTTCTTCTCATATGAATGCTAAAGTTGAAGAAAAGCAACAAATGTTGCAGGAACCAGACATTAACAATCGTGCAAACTTATTGTTAAAGCATTTAACAAAAGAGTTGCAAATGTTGGAGCTTAAAAACGACATTCAGTCGAGGGTTAAAACAGATATTGATCAACAACAAAAAGAGTTTTACTTACATCAGCAGATGAAGGAAATTCAAAATCAGTTGGGTGAAAACCCAGTTCAGCAAGAAATCAATGAGTTGAGAACTAAAATGCCTTCTAAAAAATGGTCTAAAGAAGTAGAGAAGGTATTCTCTAAGGAATTGGATAAGTTAGAAAGAATGAATCCATCTGGTGCTGAATATGGTGTTCAAATCAATTATTGCCAGTTGCTATTAGATTTACCTTGGGGTGAATTCACCAATGATAAATTCAATTTAAATAAGGTTCAAAAGATATTGGATAGGGATCATTTTGGGTTAGAAAAAGTAAAAGAAAGAATTATAGAGTATTTGTCTGTTTTAAAACTTAAAGGAGACATGAAGTCTCCAATATTGTGTTTGTACGGACCCCCAGGTGTTGGAAAAACTTCATTAGGTAAGTCTATTGCAGAAGCAATTGGTAGAAAATACGTACGTATGTCACTAGGTGGCTTGCATGATGAATCTGAAATAAGAGGTCATAGAAAGACTTACATAGGCGCTATGCCCGGTAAAGTAATCAACAATCTTAAAAAATGTGGCTCGTCAAATCCTGTATTTGTATTAGATGAAATTGATAAAGTAGGTAGGTCAGGTCATGGTGATCCATCCTCAGCTCTTTTAGAAGTCTTAGACCCAGAACAAAACGACAACTTTCAAGATAATTTTGTTGAAATTGAATACGATCTTTCTAAAGTTCTATTCATTGCTACCGCAAACGATTTATCAACCATACAACCTGCTTTAAGAGACAGAATGGAAATCATTCCAATAAATGGTTATACGGTTGAGGAAAAAGTTCAAATTGCAAAAAAACATTTGATACCAAAACTAATTTCTGAACATGGATTTGATAAATCATCGATAAAGTTTACTCCAAAATTAATTGAGAAGATAATTAGTTCTTACACAAATGAAAGTGGAGTTAGAGGACTTGATAAAAGATTAGCAAAAGTAATTAGGAATAGAGCTAAACAAATTGCTTTTAATGAAGAATTTCAATCTAATGTAAACAGCAATGAT
>JAQWRG010000120.1 GCA_029243855.1 Flavobacteriales bacterium
TGTATTCTTTCTAATGTTTTTCTTTCTGCACATAACTCTACAAATGCTTTTCTTTCTAAATCAAGAAGGTATTTTTCTGATACTTCAGTAATTTCACTTAAATCTCCACCGCAAAGTACATATCCTAATTTTTCAGAAATCTTTAAGTCGTGTTCTGACATGTAATTTCCAGATAGCATCGAATCAGCTCCTACATAAACTATCCCTAGTCCTTCATTCCCCAATACTTTGATGTCTTTTCTTGGTGCAGGTTGGTTGTACCCTTTAGATGCTAATTGAATACACGCTTTTTTTGCGTAAGCAATTTGATGGGCTTTGGATACAATAACTTCATCGATTCCAGTTCTTAGAAAACCCAATTCAAATGCTTCATGACCAGATGTCGATACTTTAGCTTGTCCGACAGTAAGAAATTTATCTCTAAATCGATTTATTCTCATGTCACCTTGTTTAATTTCATCAGAAAACCTTAAAGCCATTTCTTTGGTGCCACCCCCACCAGGTATTAATCCAACTCCAAATTCAACTAATCCCATATAAGTTTCTGCATGGGCAATTACTTTATCAGCATGCAAACAAATTTCACATCCACCACCAAGTGTCATTCCGTGAGGTGCAGCTACGACAGGGATAGAGGAATATCTAAGTCTCATTGTTGTGTTTTGAAATGCTTTTACCGCCATATTCAACTCATCGTAATCTTGTTCTGCTGCCATCATGAAAATCATTCCAACATTAGCTCCGGCAGAAAAATTTGCTCCTTCATTTGCTATAACAAGGCCTTTAAATTCTCCTTGTTCAGCCAAATCCAAGCCTTTGTTTAATGCAGCTAAAATTCCACCACCTATTGTATTCATCTTTGAGTGAAAAGCAACGTTTAAAATTCCATCGCCTAAGTCGATAAGAGATGCTTCATCGTTTTTCCATATTGTAGCGTCTTTATCAAGTGAATCCAGTTGTAAATATTGATTTGATCCTGGTATTTCCTTATAATCAGATGTATTAATGTCGTAAAATAATTTTTTACCATTTTCGTTTTTATAGAAAGCATTAATACCAACTTTAGATAGTGTTGAAACCCAATCAGGAATTACCAAGTTATTGTTTTCCATGATTTTGATGCCGTTTTCAATCCCAACTTCATTCCACATTTCAAAAGGGCCAAGTTCCCATCCAAAACCAGCTTTCATTGCATCGTCAATTTTATAAATTTCGTCAGCAATTTCAGGTATTCGACAAGCTGCGTAACTGAATAATCCTGAAAATACTTTTTGATAAAAATTTCCAGCTTTGTCGTTTCCTTCAAAAAGAATTTTCATTCTTTTCTTTATGTCATCTGTTTGCTTTGCTTTTGAAATTGTAGGGTATTTATAACGACTTGTCGCTTGATATTCAAATGTTTTTAGGTTAAGTTCTAGTATGGTTTTTTTTCCTTTTTCATCAACAGATTTTTTATAAAAGCCTTGTTTGGTTTTGCTACCCAACATGTTTTTTTCAACCATTTTGTCAATAAAGTCTGGAATGTAAAACACATCGTGCTTTTCATCTTCTTTACAATTGTCTTTAAGTCCATTAGCCACGTGAACCAACGTGTCTAGTCCTACAACATCACAAGTTCTAAATGTTGCTGATTTGGGTCTTCCCATTATTGGACCAGTTAAAAAATCAACTTCACTCACAGATAAATCTAACTCATTTACCAAATGAAATAATTGTTGTATGGCATATACACCTACACGATTGGCTATGAAAGCTGGAGTATCTTTACATAAAACGGTTGTTTTACCTAAGATTTTTTCTCCAAAATTCATCATAAATGCTGTGTTATCAGCATTGGTGAATTTAGTTGGTATTATCTCTAATAATTTTAAATATCTAGGAGGGTTGAAAAAATGTGTTCCAAGAAAATTTGCTTTAAAATCATCTGATTTGTCTTCTAGCATTAATGCAATTGGAATTCCTGAGGTATTACTTGAAACAAGGGAACCTTCTTTTCTAAATTTATCAACTTGATCAAAAATAATTTTTTTGATGTCTAATCTTTCTACAACTACTTCAATTATCCAATCACAATCTGCTATTTTATGCATGTCATCTGTGAAATTTCCAGTAGTTATTCTTTTGGAAAAAGATTGAACATAAATAGGAGAGGGCTTTGATTTTAATGAAGCTTTCAGTGCGTTGTTTACGATAGAATCTCTTTTAGACTTACTATCAGATTTTTCAAATTCTTTAGGAACTATATCCAATAATAATACTTCAATTCCAACATTGGCCAATTGACAAGCTATTCCTGAACCCATTATTCCGGATCCTAAGACAGCTACTTTTCTAATGTTTCTTTTCATGGTTTATTTTGTTTCAAAAATGTAATTTTCATCTATTAACAAATTAATCTCTTTCAATACCTTAAAACAGGTTTCAAGTTCTTTTTGCTTGATTGTTTTAAATATTTTTTCATTAAACTTAATTACAACATCTCTAGATTTTTTTCTTAGTTCATTCCCAGATTCTGTTAAATACAACCTAACCATTCTTTTGTCTTTTTTATCTGGTTTTTTCACAATCAATCCATTTTTTTCTAATGACTTAATCATTCTTGTCATACTTCTTGGTTCCATACCCATTTTGGGACCTAATTTTGTTGAAGGTGTTCCTTCTTTATCAATGTTAAGCAGTGCGTATCCTATGGCCATTGTGCCACCATAGTCGCTAGCTTTTAGATTGTACATTCTTGATATGTTGTACCAGGACCATCTTATGTGAAAGTCTGCTGTATCCTCCGGTTTCATTTAAATTTGTTTAGTTCAACAAATATAAATAAAAGTATGCATGCATACTAAAAAATAAATAAATAAATAATTTGAAAAATTTAATTTTCTTGAATAATTCTACCTGTTAATTTAAGTAGGGTAGCGTTTGACTCTAATAGATTGTAGCTTGATTGAAATAAAACTAAACCAGCAGAAAGATAGGCCATTTCAATATCTCTTAGAGTAAATGAATTAATTATGCCGTTGTTTTCACGTAGCTTAGCAATATTGAAGTTTTCTTGAGCTACAAGAAATGCCTTTTTGTTGATTTCAAAAATTTTTAGTCTAGTATTGTATAAATCGTAGGTATTGGATAATTCTTGTGAGAGTTGAGCAACTATTTGATTCGATTGAATATCGTTAATTTCATTTTGAATTTCAAGTGCTTTAATCCCTCTTCTTACTTTTCCTCCATCATACAATTTAAAGCTTAAGGTAAAGTTTGCATAGTAATTGGTGTTTTCCCCTTTGCTCAATTGACCAGGGAACATACTACTTCTCAGTAAGCTTTTTTCTAAGTTAGAGCCAGCATTAAGATTTAAAACTGGATAATAAGCAGCTTTGGCCATTTGAATGTCTTGTTTTAGTAACGATATGTTTATGAATTGATTTTTAATGTTGGTGTTGTTGGAAAGCATTTCCTTTTTTAAATCTTCATAGTTGTAGAGATTAAATTTTGGATTGATTTCAGTGGATAAAATCCAGCTTTTATCAATTTCTTCTCCCATGATTAAATTCAGATTCCTAAAAGAGTTTTTGAAAGACAGTTCTTGAAGAATAAGATTACTGCTGTCTGTAAGATACGCACTTTCAAATTGCAATAGATCTACTCTTACACCTGAACCTAATTCACTTTTAGATAATTGTTGTCTGTATTTTTCTCTTGATAGCGTTAATACATTACTTAATAAGGTAAGTTGTTCAATTTGTAGTTTAACCTGATAATATGCTAGAATTATTCCATGTATTGTATTCTCTATAGCGAGCGTAGCAGTTCCTTCACTTTGGGCAACCAATTGATCTAATTTAAGTTTGTTGGCTTTTACACTAAACCCATTAAAAATGGTCCAATTTAAAGCAATGTTTCCGTTAATTGCATTTGATTCTAAATTAAGCGTGTCAAAAAATGAAGCTGGATTAATTTGATCCATTACTGAATTATTTTGTCCACTGTTTAGATTAATTTTTGGAAGTGCACCAGCCTCGCCCCAATTATTTAAAAGCTGATTGATAGCGACATTTTTTTGTGATAATTGAATATCGTAGTTTTTTTCAAGTCCAATTTTTATTGCTTCTGAAAGAGAAAGGGAATCTTGGCCAAAAAATAAGTTGGATGTTATTAATGCTAGTATGGCAAATAATTGTTTCATTTTTCTTCAAACTCTTTAATCCGTTTTAAATTTTTAATTGTAGGCTCGACATCAGCCCAAGATGGTGCTTTTTTTCCGCCAATCCATAACCAACGTTTTGCTCTCTTAATGTCATTAAAGTATAGAATTAGTGCTGGAAAATAAATAAGAAGAATGATGGTCCCAAATAGGACACCATAAGCAACAGAAATAGCCATTGGTATTAAAAATTGTGCCTGAAAACTTTTTTCTAATATTAATGGGTATAATCCAGCTACTGTTGTAATGGTGGTTAGTATTATAGCCCTAAACCTTGATTTACCTGCATATATAACTGCTTTTTTTATGTCAATTCCTTTTTCTAAGTTTTTATTGAATTGATCTAACATTACTACGGCATCGTTAACCAAAATACCTACTAAGGCTACTACTCCCCATACACTAAGAATTGAAAATGGTTTACCTACAATACCATGACCTAATAGTGCACTAAAAATTCCTACAGGAACGACCATCAAAATTAATCTTGCTTGATAAAATGATTTAAAGTTTAATGAAATGGTCATCATAATGAGAATGATACTTATCAATAAAGCTATCCCAAGTCTTATTCCGGAGTCTGCAGCCCTTTCTGCTTGACCTTTAATTTGATACTTAACGTTTGGGAATTTTGTATTTAAACTTGGCAATAAATTTCTTTTAAGTTTTTCATCAACTTGTCCTGATAATTCGGCATCAAATAAACTTGCATCAACTCGTATTTCTTTTTTTCCATCAAAATGATTAATGGTTACTTTACCTCTTATTATTTCATAATCTGCTAATTCACTAAAAGGAAACTCTTGACCTATTGCTGTTTTAATTTTAGTGTTCTCGATATCGCCAATTGAATTTCGGTTGTCGAATGGGTAACGAAGCCAAACTTTAATCTCATCTCTTCCTCTTATAAGGCGTTGAACTTCTTGACCAAAAAAACCTTGTCTTATTTGGTTAGAAATCATCATTTCATTTAGTCCTAATAGGTAGGCTTTTGGTTTTAAGGTTAAATGCAACTCTCTGTTTCCAATACCACTATTGTCTAAGACATCTTTAACTTCTGGATAGTTCTTAAGTTGTTCTTTAAACCAGTCTGCTGCCACTTGTAATGTGTTGGCATCTTCACTTTGCAGAGATATGGAAACAGATTTACCAAATCTTTCTTGACCACCAACAGAGAATTTTTCTAAAAATTTTACAGAATCTTTTGATATTTTTTGTTTGAGATCGTTAGACATATCAACAGTAGATATTAGTTGATTTTCTTTTATAGATATTCTAATTGATCCAACATGACTGCCAACTTCACCTAAAGACTCAGTACTTCCAACACTTATGGCCGAATAGGTTATTAACGTGTCGTTAAATCGCCCAATTAATTCTTCATTATATTCATTAATTATGGAATCGCAATACCATAAAAAGTTTTCAGTTCTTGCTTCTCTTTCTCCAGGCTTATATGCAAATTCAACAAGAATGTTGTCAAAAGGAATGCTCGGAAAAAAAGTCCATCTAATCCATCCAGAGTTGAATAGCATTATGATAATTAAAATAAATGCAAATGGTCCCCAAACATGCAGTCTATATTTTTTAAGAATCCAAATCAAAATTCTTTCATAAGCATCCCTCAATTTTTGAACAAACCTTTCAAGAAATGATCTGATTTTAGATTTACTTGTTTTTGATTTTTTTAGTATTTTTTTACTGGCTAGATGCGAGGGTAAAATAAGAAAAGCTTCTATTAATGAAAACAATAAGCAGACAATAACACAGAAGGCCATTTCCTCCATCATTTCCATATCTCCACCAACAAATAATAGGGTAGAGAAAGCAAAAACAGTGGTAAGAACGGAAGTTACTACTGCTCCCATAACTTCTTTAGTGCCGTCCAAAGCAGCTTTCATCGGTGATTTACCTCTTTCAAAATGAGAGTAAATGTTTTCGGCAATAACAATTCCGTCATCAACCAAAATACCAACTACTAATATCATCCCGAACAAGGATATCATGTTAATGGTCATTCCATACATTAATCCAAATGAGATCATTCCAATAAATGAAAATGGTATTCCAAAAGCAACCCAAAGTGATAGTCTAAGACTTAGAAATAAGCCTAATACAATGCATACTAAAAGCAATCCAATAATAAGGTTTACAGAAAGTGTATCTATTCTTTGATCAAGTAAGTCGGCAAATTGAAATAAAGATTTAATGTTGTATTCATCAGAAGACTCATTAAATTCTTTAATGTATTTGGTCATTTCATCTGCTATCTCATTTAAGTCTTCATCTGCTGTTTTTTTGACTATAAAACTAACTCCTCTCTTACCGTCAATAAAGTTTTTTAAAGGTATTTCTGAAAAATCTAATTTTACATCTGCTATATCTTTTATTCTTATTAATTCCCCATTGGGTTTTGCTAAAACAACAATGTTTTCAATTTTTTCAGGGTCTGTTGATCGATTCATCGATCTAATGATAATTTCTTCATTATCAGTTTTGACACTTCCACCAGAAAGATCTATGTTGCTTAATTTTATAGCATTAGAAATGAAGTCAAAAGTTAGGCCATATCTAAGTAAGTCGGTTTCTCTTATATCAATAGAAATAATAACAGGTGGATAGCCCACTACTTCTACCTGACTGATTGATTTAGAATTTAATAAGTCTTGTTCAATTTTTTCAGCTTGTTTTTTTAATTCCCATAAATCATCTTTACCAGATAACGAATAAAATCCAACTACATTACTCATTCCGCCCATTCCTCTGGAAGTTTGTCCAAAAACTGTTGGTTTTTCAGCTCCAGCAGGAAATTGACTAATGCCATCAACTGCATTTTTTACATCTTGTAATAAATTGTCTATAACAACACCTTCATAACTAGTTATTGTTACTCTTGAAAGGTTTTCAGAAGATTTTGAAGTGATTTCTTTGATGCCTTCAATTCCGTTAAGTGATTCTTCAATTTTAGTCGTGATTCCATCTTCAATTTCTTTTGGAGAGGCACCTGGATAAGATACATTTACATATACTCTATTGGGTTTTAATTCTGGAAAAAAAGAATGTGGCATTAAGAACAAACTCAGTGATCCTGCAATTGCTGTAATAATAATTAATGCATTTGCCCATATTGGAAACTTTATGAAGTAAGAAATAATTTTCTCCATCATTATTCTATTATAGGAGTGATTTTCATTCCTTCTTTAGCATTTACAATTGCTTCAGTTGCAATAAGAGTAGAGTCTTTAAGATTAGATACAATCACTG
>JAQWRG010000124.1 GCA_029243855.1 Flavobacteriales bacterium
AACGATGAACAGTAGGGATTTCACCAGGCCAATTTCCATGAATATGTTCAATAGGTGTTGTCCACTCAAGCGAATTGGCTTTCCATGGGTTTAAAGAAGCTATTGGGCCTCTAAAAATACTGTAGAAGAAATTGAAAAAGAAAATAACTTGAGCCACTACACCAATAGTAGCAAACACGGATATAAGAATATTTAAATCAAGAAAATGATCAAACATTGGGAAGTTGGTATTCTCATAGTATCTTCTTGGTAAACCACCTTCTCCCAAGAAGTGCATTGGGACAAATACTACATATACACAATCTATGGTTATCCAAAAATGAACCATTCCCTTACGCTTATTCATCATTTTTCCATACATTTTTGGGAACCAATGGTATATTCCTGCAAACATTCCAAGAATGGCTGTCATACCCATAACAATATGGAAATGACCAACCACAAAATAAGTATCGTGTTGCGATATATCTAACGCAGAATCTGCTAAAATAATCCCTGTAACACCACCTGAAATAAAGGTAGAAACAGAGCCTATACAAAACAACATTGCAGGAGTCATCATTACATTACCTTTGTATATGGTGGTAATGTAGTTGAATGCCTTAACTGCTGAAGGAATAGCTATTAATAACGTAGTAAAAGTAAATACTCCACCTAAAAATGGATTCATACCTGTTAAAAACATATGATGTCCCCAAACAATAAATGATAAAAATCCAATAGCTAACATTGAGCCAATCATGGCTCTATATCCAAATATTGGTTTTCTTGAACATGTAGAAATAATTTCAGATGTCATTCCTAATGCTGGAAGAAGTATAATATATACCTCTGGATGACCTAAAAACCAAAATAAATGTTCATACAATATTGGGTTCCCCCCCGTTGCGTCTAATGCCCCCGATGAAGTAACAATATCACTCATATAAAAACTTGTCCCTAATCCTCTATCCATTAGAAGAAGCACTGCACATGAAAGCAGAACAGGGAAAGAAAGAACACCTAAAATAGCCGTTATGAAAAACGCCCATATGGTTAAAGGAAGTTTAGTCATACTCATTCCTTTAGTTCTAAGGTTAACAATGGTTACAATGTAATTAATCCCGCCTAATAATGAAGATGCAATAAAAACAGTCATTGATAATAGCCATAATGTCATACCTAACCCTGAGCCAGGTTGAAACTCTTCCAATACACTTAAGGGTGGATAAACGGTCCATCCTGCCATTGAAGGACCTGTTTCAATAAATAAAGAAGCTGCCATTAAAACGCTTGACAAAAAGAATAACCAATAAGCAATCATATTTAGAAGTCCAGAAGCCATATCTCTTGCACCAACTTGAAGAGGAATTAATAAATTAGAAAATGTACCAGAAAGTCCACCTGTTAAAACGAAGAAAACCATTATGGTACCGTGCAAAGTAACTAACCCTAAATACCAGTTGCTATCCAATAAGCCGTCAGGAGCAGCATCTGTACCTAAAAGAGTTTCTAGAATTGGAAATTTATCATCTGGCCATCCTAATTTTAATCTAAACAATGCAGACAAAAGAATACCTAAAGCACCCATAAAAATAGCTGTTAACAGGTATTGTTTCCCGATCATTTTATGATCTTGAGTAAAAATGTATTTAGTTATAAAACTTTCTTTGTGATGATGTGTATCGTGTGACATATCAAATAATTTATTACAATTTAAATAATCAAAGTGACGCTTTAGATTTTGTAGTGCTCCAATCTACTTCTTCTCCAGAAATAGTTAAACGTTTTTTATCGTCATTGTTTTGAATCCATTTATCAAACTCGTCTTGTGTTTCAACAATAACCTTTAACTGCATGTTGGAATGCCCTGCACCACATATTTTATTACATAATAATATATAGTCGAAAAGCACTTCTTCTTCTTCTTCACCAATTTTTCTTTTACGTTCATTATGAATGACATTTATATTTCTCCAATGCTCCATGACATCTGGTCTTGCTCTCATCTCCATAGTTGTAATGGTTGGTGTCAGCTTGAAGTTAGTTTCCATTCCAGGAACTGCATTAATTTGAGCCCTAAAATGGGGAAACCAAGGGCAGTGTATAACATCTCTTGAACGAAATTTAAAGGTGTAAGGTTGATCTTTAACCAAGTGAATTTCTTGAACTTGAATATCATCATTTGATGATTCATACACACTACTGTTTAGTTCTTTTCTATCAATTCCGGCTTCAATTCTATATTTTCTTCTTTTATTTTTAGCTAGCTCTTCTTTAAGTTTACTGACTTTTTTTGCAGAAAGTAAATACTCACCATTCTCGTTTTTACTGTTTTGAAGTTTTTTCGTAATCTGGTTTACTTTTTTATCTATTTCTACATAAGTTTCCTTAATGGTAGAATCGTTAATAATGCCTAAAGGATTGGTCGCTGAAACCAATTTAAAATCAGCCTTGCCTAATGTATTGTCAGACCCAGCGTATCTTGCAATCCAACCAAATTGATAAGCATAAACTTCAATTACTTGCCCTTCTTCCTTATTATACATTATTTCATTCCATGTTCTTAATCCATAAATAACTATAAAGGATAAGACAATTGCTGGAATAACGGTCCAAACCAATTCAAGTTTGTTGTTGTGAGAAATATAAGATGCTTTTCTTTCTTCTCTATGGTAATACTTCCATGAAAAGAAAAACAGTAAAAAATTAGTACCAAAAAAGACTGGAAGTATAATCCACCAATTAAACATTAATAAATCATCTATTTGCTTACCATGTACAGTGGCTGCTTCATATAATCCAGCACTTGCCCCATATATTGATATAAGCCAAATGGTAAATCCGAAAAATGCAAACATAAAAACCAACATCAAATTAGCCATGAGCATGTTTTCTCCTCTAGTAATTACTTCTTGTGATTTTTTTCCTCTGACCTTAGCTGCTAAGTCATAGATTTTCATTAGCTGTATAAACGCTATGAAAAAAAGAGCGACAACAACAACTATAATAAACTTACCTTCCATATGAAATACTATTATTCAAATTAAAATTCATGGTGTTTACTCTCCTCTAAAAAAGGATGATTTTTTTGTACTAGTGGGGCTTTTGAAATGGCTCTTAAAACAGTGTAAACAAACACTCCTAAAAACAACATAAACATGCCAATTTCAAGCATTCCGAACTCCCATTGATCAAATAATGTTCCTGGCATTACCATGTTAAAAACATCAAACCAATGCCCAATAAAAATAATTAAACCAATTACTATTAAATAACCCGCAGATCTTTTGGTGTCAGCAGACATTAAAAATACCATAGGGAAAACAAAATTGATTACAAAGGTCCCCCAGAACAAAATCTTATAATTTTCAATTCTATCAACAAAATAAACAACCTCTTCAGGAATATTTGCATACCATATCAACATGAACTGAGAAAACCATAAGTAACTCCATAAGAAACTTAGTGCAAACATCCATTTACCTACATCATGAATATGACTTTCTTTTACAAGAGGTAAATGACCTTGACTTCGTAGGTATAAAGTAATCATCATTACCATTATCATAGCACTTAACCATATTCCAGAAAAGACATACCAACCAAATAAAGTCCTGTACCAATGCGTATCAATAGACATGAATAAATCCCAAGACATAGTTGAAGAGAAATCAGAGAAGAAATCTAAGAAAAGAGCAGCTCTTCTATACATTTTAAAGTGCGTTTTTGTACCACCCTCTAAGTCTTCTTGTTTTGATTTTTTCTTAAACCATTTGAAAAACAAATAAAATGTTAGAAAATAAGCGATTACCCTTATCCAAAAGAAGGGTTTGTTTAAATAGGCTGTTTTTCCATAAATGATTGGATCAAATGAATCGGAATCTGGATTAACAAGATCTGAGTCCATCCATGGATAAATGTGATGCCCTTCAAAAGAGCCAACTATAAATACAACTAACAGTACGCTCATGCCTATAGGCATAGCAGACATAATTCCTTCATATATTCTTAACAAGACTACTCCCCATCCTGATTCAGTAGCGTATTGAAGTGCTAAATAGAATAATGCTCCAAGCGCAATTCCAAAAAAGAAAAACCCATTCACTAACAAGTTGGACCAAAACCTTCTTATTTCCGAATCAAAGAAAGCAACATCACCACTATTTATCATCTCTGTTAGCACATCGGCACCGCTTTCGTGATGACCTCCGCCATGATGGTTATCGCCTTCTGCTTCATGATTTAGGTGAACATTCCAAACAAATGTAGGGCCATGATGTCCTCCGCCATGATGCGCATTTTCTTCAGCATGAGCATCGTGATCATCAGAAGATTTATGATGTGATTCTTCTACATGATGATCAGCGGAACTATCATGTTGATCACCAGTAGAATGGAAATCTAGTGCATAACCATGCATCTTAGATTGAATGGTCTGTTGTAACTCAGCTTGTTCTTCATCACCAGCACTTCCATTATATCTTATTTCAACTTCGTGATCATTAATCTTTTTAGCATAAACGAAATCTTTTTGTTGAAAAAAACCAAACACCAATAAAACTAGACCAATTATGGCTATTCCTAAAGTTGTTTTTTTTGCTCTATCGGAAATTTTATAGTCCATTTTTTCTGTTTACCTACTTATTAATATCATTAGCATTATCACTATTATTGATAGCTAAAACTTCTAAATTTAATTCACCATCAAATTGCATGGTTCTAACAAACATGGCTACTTTCCATCTTTCATCTTTATTTAACTGAGATGCATGTGGCCCCATTCCTCCTTTACCATAAGTTATTGTATGAAATACTGAACCTGGTGTTCTGTCTTGTAAAGTATTATAAGCTGGAGGTGCTGCTGGATAACCTCCAACAGTGATAACTTTACCATCTCCTGCTCCTTTTTCACCATGACAGTGAGAACAGAAAACACCATAAAGTCTTTTACCTTCCTCAATATTTGATTTAATAGTTAATTCATCAGATGTATATAATGCTGGCATGTTAACTTCTTTTCCAGCTCTAATTCTTTCTTCTTCAGAAGAACCATAATTAAAGGGCATATTAATCTCCGCCATCTGTTTGTTTTCATTGAATGGTATAGTCCCAAAAGAAGGTGTTCTTGCAGAAATAGTGTTTTTTAAAGACTCATTTTCGTTATCAGCAACTAAACCGTAATCAACATATGCCTCTATTGCTTGAGATCTTGACATATCATCAAAATACTCATAACCAGGTGAATCTGGATGTTTAACACAGGAAGTAACATTAAAGACTAAAACTAATATTAGTACAGTAAAAGTTATGTATGTAGCATGAATATTTTTCATCTTAAATCTGTTTTTCTTCAATCTCAATAAATGCTGTATTCTTAACAAGTTTCGTCAATTCTTCATCAGAAAATTTACTGTTTTCAGAAGTTCTTATTTCCATAACAAACTTATCATCAGTAGTTCTTGGGTCTGGGTTCCTTGGTGGCATACCAGGTAGCGTCTTGTTTCTTATTAAATAAGTTATGGCCATGCCGTGAGCAGCACATAGAACAGTAAACTCAAAAAAGATAGGAACAAAAGACGGTATATTCTCCAATAAACTAAAACTTGGTTTACCACCAATATTCATTGGCCAATCAACTATCATCATAAATCTTATGCCAAGAGCTGCTAACATTGTACCAGTAATGCCATATAAAAAGGCAGCAATACCTAATCTTGTTGGTTGAACCCCAATAATAGGATCGATACCATGAATTGGCATAGGAGAATAAACATCTGTAACATGCACTCCTTTTGCCACTAAATCTTTAGCACCATTAAGTAGATGATCATCGTCATCGTACATTGCATATATAATTTTATCTGACATATCTAAATTGTTTTAATGGTCAGTATGTTTTTGCCAATAACCTTCACCATGTCCATAACCTTCTTTATAATTTTTTCCAGAGCTTTTTAAAATAGTTTTTAATTCAGCAATTGGTAATACAGGGAAATATCTAGAAAACAATAAGTACAGAACAAAGAATATTCCAATTGTTCCCATATAAACTCCTATATCAACCCAGGTTGGATGAAAGTAAGTCCAAGATGAAGGAAGATAATCTCTGTGTAGAGAAGTAACAATAATTACAAAACGTTCAAACCACATACCTATATTAATGATTATAGACATAAAGAAAGAGAACATTAAGCTCGTACGTAATTTCTTGAACCAAAATAATTGTGGTGATATTACGTTACAGGTCATCATGCTCCAATAAGCCCACCAATAAGGTCCGGTTGCTCTGTTAAGGAATGCATAAGACTCGTATTCAACTCCTGAATACCATGAAACGAAAAGTTCAGTTATGTAAGCCACACCAACAATTGAACCGGTAACAATAATTACAATGTTCATGTATTCGATGTGCTTTACATGAAGATAAGCCTCTAATTTATATGCTTTTCTTAAAATCAACATTAAGGTTTGAACCATAGCAAACCCTGAAAATACAGCACCAGAAACAAAATAAGGTGGGAAAATTGTAGTATGCCATCCTGGTATTACAGACGTGGCAAAATCAAAAGATACAATAGAGTGAACCGAAAATACTAATGGGGTTGCTAATCCTGCAAGAACTAAGGAAACCAATTCAAATCTATTCCATGCTTTTGCATCTCCAGTCCATCCAAAACTTAGAACTCTATATACTCTTTTAAAAATAGGTTTTGTTACTCTGTCTCGAATTGTGGCAAAATCAGGTATTAATCCAATATACCAGAAAACTAACGAAACTGAGAAATAAGTCGATATTGCAAAAACATCCCATAATAATGGGGAGTTAAAGTTTGGCCAAAGAGAACCAAATTGATTTGGAAGTGGAAATACCCAATAACCTAACCATAGTCTTCCCATGTGAATTAATGGAAATAAACCGGCCATCATTACCGCAAAGATTGTCATTGCCTCAGCAGCTCTATTAATCGCAAATCTCCATTTTTGACGGAACAACAATAAAACGGCAGAAATAAGTGTTCCAGCATGCCCAATACCAACCCACCAAACGAAATTAGTAATGTCCCATGCCCAACCTACAGTTTTATTTAAACCCCAAGTCCCAACACCTGTTCCAAGTAAATAAACAATACAGCCTATTCCCCAAAGTGATATAACAACTGAAATCATTAAAAGTAAGTACCAAGTCTTAGGCGCTTTACTTTCAATTGGCCTAATAACATCATCCGTAATGTCCTTGTAAGTTTTATCTCCAAGGATAAGTGGTAATCTGATATCTGCTTCTTTATGCATTTTACTGTTTTATTATATCAATGTTCTTTATGATGCTCTTCATTTGTTAATTGTGCAACAGAATTTTCTTCATCAATGTTTCTAACTTTAACTTGATACCATATATTAGGTTTCACACCAACTTCTTCAAGTGCTTGATATGCTCTATCTGATTCCGAAACTTTTCTGATGTTTGAATTTGGATCATTCCAATCACCGAAAGTAATACAATCATTTGGACACGCATCACCACAAGCACATTTAACATCACCATCAACAAGAGCTCTACTTTCTTTTTTGGCTGTAAGTTTTGCTTCTTGAATACTTTGAATACAAAAACTACATTTTTCCATAACACCTCTAGATCTAACAACAACATCTGGATTCAATACTAGCCTAGCCATTTCGTCTTGATTTGGATTAACATTTTTAAACTTCCTATAATCCCTATAATTAAACCAGTTGAACCTTCTTACTTTATAAGGGCAGTTATTTGCACAATATCTTGTACCAATACATCTATTGTAAGTCATCATGTTTAACCCCTCATTACTATGAGTAGTAGCAGCTACTGGACAAACAGTTTCACAAGGTGCGTTATTACAGTGTTGACAAAGCATCGGCATAAAAACTACAGATGGATTATCTTCAGGAACCTCAAGTTTTTCATAATCAAAATCACCTTCGTGCTTGGCTTTAGCCCATTCATTTCTATTGTCGTCTTCAATAGATGAAAAATATCGATCCATTCTTAGCCAATGCATATCTCTAGATCTTCTAACTTCATCTTTACCAACAACTGGGACATTGTTTTCAGAATGACAGGCCGTAATACATACTCCGCAACCGTTACAAGAAGAAAGATCAATTGACATCCCCCATCGATGACCAACATTTTCAACAGGATGCTCATTCCACAAAGAGAACTCTGTTGCATCAACTTCAGAATGACCTCCTTCTTTATGACGATGCAATTTTATTTTTTCGTTATAAGCTTCACTATTGGTATCACTATTGGCTTTCCAAAAATCGTAGGATGTTTCTTTTACAATTGATGTTCTACCCATGATTGTATGGTGAGTTTGTGTTGTAGCAAGCGCATATCTTTCTTGTAATAAAGAAATTTCTGCAACACCATTGTAAGACAGGTTACTCCCAGAGAAACTTGCCAACTTAAATCCATTTGCACCAATTGGTACCAATTGATCGTTTTCATCAACTAAATGACTTCCTTTCTCGTCACATTGAAAAGCACCTTTTCCAATATTTTCACCGTTTTCACCCCTTCCATAACCAAAAGAAACACCAACTGTTCCTCTTGTTTGCCCAGGAAGCGGATATACTGGAAGCTTAATTTCTGATCCATTTGCAGATAAGGATATCATAAATGCTTTTTCTTCTTGACCAAGGTGAATACCATCCCAAGAAGCTTTAGGGTCGTTCGTATTTATATTAAATAACTCATAACAATCTGCAGGTGCCATGGTAATATAGTTGTCCCAAACAACTTTTGTGATAGAATCTGGTAATTCTTGTAACCATGGATTTGCAGCATGATTTCCAAGACCTAATTCTTTTTGATATACTATATATTCCCAATCACCCGTTTTTTCAGCTAAGTTCAAAGCAGCTTTTTTTGCCTTTGATAAATCATTGTTGAATTTGGTTGTTGGAGATAATGGAGATATGTTTTCTAAGTCAAAGGTTGATTGATTGGTATAACCATTATGAACTGTCCAGTTCCAGAATTCGGTAAATGTTAAATAATCTTCCTGATTTCCAATAGAATTATCTGACCAATTGTTCTTTATATAGTTGTAAAATGCTTGACTCTCATTAATACCTCTTTCGGCAAGACCAGCCCATACTAGCAGAGATTCTTGTGCTTGTCTTGTATTATAAAGCGGCCTAATAATTGGTTGTTGGAGGCTTACGTGTCCATTGATTGGTTCATGATCACACCAGGACTCTAGGTAATTATGATCAGGACAAACAAACTTACATAAAGATGCCGTTTCGTCTTCGTATTCAGAAAGAGATATGGTAAGAGGTATTTTTTGAATTGATTCAGCTAAAGCAGCACCATTTGGCAAAGAATAAATTGGGTTTGCCCCGTATACAATTAAAGCTTGGATTTGATTTGATTCAATTTCACTAACTAATTCTTTGACTTCACTATCGTTAGCTTGGAACAAATTCAATGATTTATCTGTAGAAATGGTAGTTCCGTAATTATCAAGTTCGAAATTAATTGCATTGACAATAGTCTGAATATTAGGATCATTTGACCCAGATACTACTAATGAATTTCCTTTGTTCTCTTTAAGGTCTGATACACATTTATCAATATTAGCTATGGTAGTTTCACTCAACAAATTGCTCGGTTTACCACCTTTTAAAACAGAAAGAATAGAAGAGGCAGTAATACCCTCTTGAGAAGGTTTAATTTGAGATCTATAATCAGCATTTGCACCAGTTAAGGAATAAACAGACTCAAATTGATAATGTTTTGACATCCATCCATTTTCAGGTTTTCTAGATTTACTGTAATCGGTACTGTATTTACTTGGAAGTAACCAGTTTGAAATGAAATCTGTACTAATGGAAACAATTACTTTGGCTTTATCAAAGTGATAGTAAGGAATAGTTGGACTACCAAAACTATTTTGATTAGCTATTCTTATACCATTGTAAGATTTTGCATCGTATTGAATGTGCTTAATATCAGGTGATTGTTCGGATTCAGGGTTAACATTACTGTAAGCTCCAATAAAATCTTCAATTACAGCGTTGGTAGAGGGTGAAATAACAGTATTGGTAAGAATTCTGATTTTACCATTAGAATTGGCTATATCCTTTAGTTTGTTTTTAATCTCATTATCACACTCATCCCAAGTAACCGTTGCTTCGCCCCTTTGTTCATTGAGTGGGTTTTCTAATCTTGCGCTATTATAAAGATTTAGAATTGAAGTTGATATTCTTGGAATTAATCCCCCCGCAGTAAATCCATCCCTTTTTCCTTTAAGCCAAATAGGACGACCTTCTCTAGATTTTATTAAAACATTTGCATAATCATTACCATCATAATATGTACTAGAATACCAGTTGGCAACACCTGGAGTAATTTCTTCAGGTTTATTAACATATGGAATTGATTTTATAACAGGTGCTTCACAAGATGCTAATGTTGCTGCAGCAACACTGAATCCCATAAACTTTAGAAAGTCTCTACGTCCACTTTTAAGATCATTAATGCCTTCACTTGATAAAAATTCATCAACAGGTATTTTTTCTTTAAACTCTTTTTGGCTTGACTCCATAAAAGTTGGAGTCTGGTTTTTTTCAGAGTATCCTTTCCAATAAGTTTTTTTCGTGCTCATAAACTTTTAAATAAAAATTTTAATAATGGCATTTTGCACATTCCCATCCCCCGAGTTCTCTGACCGTTACCTTATCATCTTCAAAAATCATATTATTAATATCTGGTCTGTTTTTTAATCTTTTATGAATTTCTTCATAATAACCAGGCCTTGTTAAATCAACTTCTTTTTTATTGTGACATTCTATACACCAACCCATAGTTAATAGGGGTTTTGTTAGTTGTATCAAGCCTTTCTCCATTCCTTCATCAGTTTTGGCATAAGCATTTACCTCATCAATAGTTGATACTCTACCTAAAGTGTAGGTTTGAACAGGCCCATGACATTGTCTACAATCAATGTTAGCAGTATTCGGATGAACGTGCTGAGCATGACTGAAAAATACATGATCAGGCAAATTGTGTGCTTTATTCCAAACTAAGGGTTTTTCAATCCTATCTCCATTTTCATCTAAATTGTATTGTTTTTTGTCTTTATTGTATCCAGCAGCAAGATGTATCCTATCAATTTCACTTGTATCTTTATTAGCCATATCTCCTTCTCCTACGACCATTTGGTGACAATTCATACACACATTGACAGATGGTAAACCAGCATGCTTTGATTTTTCAGCAGAATTGTGACAATACTTACATTCAATACCCATATTGCCTGCATGAAGTTTATGAGAATAAGCAACAGGTTGTGAAGGCATATAGTTTTGATAAACACCAACTTGAAATCCTCTACCCAATAATTCAACTCCAGCAAAAAGAGCTAATGAAATTATCATCAAAGTAAAAATAAACCAATTTCTAATGATCCATTCGTGTGCGCTTGATGCAAAAGTTCTTTTGTAATCAACTTCAATTCCACTTTTCTCTTCTAATGCGGAATCAAGTTCTCTTTTTACACCCATTGTTGCGAAAAGAACAATAACTAAAACTCCGGCAAAAATCCACCACCAATAAGAAACAGATTCATCAGGCTTTTCGTATACATACCCAGCGCCAGCACCTCCCCCCGCAGCAACAGGAGCTGTATAACTATCAACATAAGAGAAAATAGCAGTAACTTCTTCTTTTGATAAATGACCTTGTGGAGTCATAGCTGTTGGAGACCAATCCCATATTTCTTTTGCTAATTTAGATGTTCCACTATTGTATAACTCTGATGGGTTTTTGACCCATTCATAAATTAATTCCTCTTCTCCAGCTGCTGTCCATTTCTCAAGAGCCCCTTGTAATTTAGGACCAGTTGCGTTTTTAACAGGATTGTGACATGAGGCGCAGTTGGCTTTAAAAAGCTTTTCGCCATCTTGTGCATGATAAGTAGTAGGGATAAAAAAGGAAAGTAGAAGTATTAGAAAACATATCTTATTCAAATACTTTTTTAAACTAAGTTTCATATTAAATGCCATAATTTAAATTGGTTATACCAATAAAACGAAAACAAATGTAATATCTCAGGCCAATTTCATAACAAATGTTTCACTAATTTGTCACAGAATTATCTTAATTTAGAAGCTTTCTAAATAATGGGGTTGATATAATATCCTCACCAAAAATTAAAAAGTGGTTGTTTTTTATAAAATGAAAAAGATGGCACAATAATGGTAATTACTATATTTAACTACTTTTGATTTAAAGTATTATTATATGAAAAATAGATGTCTTCTTATTTTATTGATTTTGACTACTGCATCTACAATTATTAGTCAAGATGACTGGACTTTGTTCCCAAAAAAAGACACCATTCAAACGGATAGTTCATCCTTATTATCAAATAGTGACACCAACTCTATCAAAAACTTCATTCATGAAGAAGGTGAATTATTATTAGAAAAAAATAATAAAATTGATTCTCTATTAAAATACATTAAAGATCACACAAATTATCAAGGCTACACAGTTCAACTTGTTGTAAGCCAGATTAATTCTGAGATAAAAGAAATTAGAAAAAAATTTATTGAAAACTTTTCGGATGAATACCTTTTTGATGAATACATCGCCCCAAACATTTATTTATATGCGGGTAAATTTCACAATAAAAATGATGCCTATCACTTTAAAGAAAAAATCAGTTCTGTTTTTCAGCATACTATGGTAATCCCTAAGGGGTTTCCACACAGTAACCTCAAACAAAAAAAGGGAAATCAAAATTGATTTCCCTTTTAAACATTTAAAATTATATTTTTCTAAAAAATCGCTAAGAAATCAGCGTTTTCAAAAAACTTGATGAATTCTCTATCCGTTTTTGCTTTGTCTTTCAATGAAGCATCTTTCTCAAAAGCTGATTTAAGATTATCCATTACCATTTCTGAATTATTGGTTCTAGCACCAATGATAGCCTTTAAATAATAGTTTAATGCTGGATTGTCTTCATTAGCATCTAAAGTTTGTGATGCATCGTCATTATGACCAGCGAACAATTGAGCTAGAGCAACATTAAAAGATTTAGTTTCACCCATACTTGTAATGGCCTCTTCATATTTACCTTCTTCAACCTGGATAAGACCCATGTTGTACTTAGATTCAGCTGTATTAGAAGCAGACAATAATTCGTTTACTCTGTCTGTAGCTTTACCTTCATTTCTGTGAGTAACAGCACCAACATTGTTAGAAACAGTTGCGTTATCACCGATTGATGCTGCTTTATCAAATGCTTCAGTAGCACCTGCAACATCTCCCATCATATACAATATATAGCCTACATTGTTAGAGGTTCTCCAATCATTAGCAAAAATTCTTTGAGATTCTTTATAAACTCTTAATTTATCGTTTATGTTTTCTTCTAAAGAAGCTGCTTTAAGTATTTCCTCAACATTTAATGTATCCGGATTTGACATAGCTAGTGATTTCAATTCGTCATCACTATACCCAACCTGATCGTAAGTAACTACAACTTGAGCTCTTCTTAATTGTGGCAACACTTCTTTCTCTAAAAACTTGTACGTTTTAGCCATATTCCTAATTTCTTGCTCTCTTTTAGTTAAGTCAGCAGTCATTTCAAGAACTCTTAAAATTAATTCTTTATCCTCATGAGTCGTTTTATTAACTTCATTTTTAAAACCAGTCCAATCCTCACCTTTAGGACTCAAAGAATAAAAACCATCTTCCTTAGCAGCATCAAATTTCATTCTTTTTGCTTTTCCAACAAGAAATGATTGTGCACTTTTAGCTCTATCTTCAGCAAGATTGTTATTTAAATCAACTTCTCCTTCTGGAGATGCATAAGACTCTATAGTTATAGACTTAACTTGTATTCTTGAACCTTCTTCAAGAGATACTTTAACGAAATCTAATAATTCAGTAACATCTTCATCTCTCATTTCTTTTCTAGAAATACTGTGTTTCCCCTTAGCAAAGTTTAAAGTAGCAGATTTTGTAAATGTGTTTACTCTAACAAACTCGTCATTAGCGGAAATAACATGATCATCAAGATCTAGTAACAAAGGAGTATCAACTGTACCATCAGCTATTTTATCAGTTAAGATTTCTTCAGCAACTTCAGTACCTTTTTTAACTACGATTCTAACTTTCACTTCACCTTGACTCATACATTTTTGAAAAGGAATAGTACTTGAATATGAAAACGACATTCCCTCTTTAGGAACAACTTTACCATTTCCAGCAGCCTTGGCTCCTTGGAAAATCTCTGTTTGAAATGGAATTTCGTTTCCATCATTACAGAAATATATAGGTGTTACTTCAGCAACGGCCTTAGAATTAAGACCTTTTTCAATAAACTTTCCGTTTATTTGAAGGGTTACCTCTCCCCCATGCATCTGCAATGGATTTTCTACTACAACGTATTCAAGGTCTTGAATTACTGAACAACTGTTAAATGCTACTAAAGCAACTAAAACAAAAATTGAACGTAAACTATTGATTTTCATGTTTTTCATTATGAATTTTTTGGTTTCTTTTTTGAAATTTCGTGCAAGTATAAGCACTATTTTCGACATATAAAAAAGTGTACCTACATATTTAAATGAAGTCAATTACAATCTAAATTGTTTAAGCAGTGAGAATTGAGTCTATTTTTATTTTTCTTTGAGTTGAAATATGGGGCATTGAAAGTAATTTAAAAAAACTTTCTTTGAGAGTGTCAGGCTTATCTAAATGGATAGAATTTGCATCAATTCTTATTACTGGAATGCTAAGGTTTTCTAGCCACAACTCATACCCTTCTGCTAGCTTTTCAATATAATTATAGTTCATTTTTTTTTCATAAGACCTTCCTCTTTTGTGAATGTTATTCATAACGTCATCAATGTTTCTATCTATAAAAAGTAGGATTTGCGGCTTAGGTATACCCGTAAATAGAGTTGCTGATAAATCTTTAATGATTGTAAACTCTTTTTCAGATAAATTCATCTGTGAAAAAATCAAACTCTTACTTGGAAAGTAATCTGAAATAATTAATGATGGGTTAGTTTGAAAAAATTGATTTAACTGCTTGCTTCTATCAAGTAAAAATTGAATTTCAGCATGAATAGCATATTCGCCTGTTTTATAAAATTCTTTCAAAAACTTATTTTCGCTAAATTCCTCTAATAATAAAGTTGATTGAAAAGCATTAGAAAGAAATTTAGCTAATGTGGTTTTCCCTGCACCAATATTTCCTTCTATAGCTATATAATTGTAATCAAACATCTATTTTTTTTACTTCATTTTTATCGTTACAGCTTTTCAACAATTGTCTTGAACTTAAATTAGCACCAGGTATATTAGCCTCCTCAAACAAATCTAATAATGGTAAAATAGTAAATTTTCTTTCTGCTATTCTTGGATGAGGAATAATTAAATTTGGAAGTGTTATTTGTTCGTCATTAAAGGTAATAATATCAATATCAATAATACGGTCTTGATAACCTTTATTTTGGCTTTTTATTCTTCCTAATTTCTTTTCAACTGCTTGAATTTTATTTAATAATTGAATGGGGGAATTTATTGATTCAACTAAAATCGCTCTATTTACAAATGAATTTGCAGATTTATATCCCCATGATTTAGATTTATAAAATGAAGAGTATTTAATAATGTTCAAAAATCGACACATTTCTTTTTCAGCTCTAAAAATATTTCCAACTTTGTCTCCCAAGTTAGACCCTAATAATAAGCTGATTTGATTGCGCGTATTATTAGTTTCTTTCATAACTTAAAATCGATTTTCTCATTTAAATGAATTATTTGATAAATTTACAGACTTAAAAATTAATTATGAAACCATTCTGGAGGTCTTTTTGGGCATCAACCCTATCTTACATAGTTCTAAGTATTTTATTTTTCGTAGTAATGTTTGTGATTTTTGGCGCTTTAAGCAGTGCATTAGTTAGCAAGAATGATACTACGATAAATCAAAACACAGTTCTTGAAATAAATTTCAAACAGGCCATTTCCGAAAGGTCTGAACTTATATTTAATAATAATATTTCTTCTCCATTTGAAACCACTTTAGGTTTAAAAGAAATTAAATCTTCTCTTTTAAGAGCAAAAAAAGATGATAAAATAGAAGGAATCTTATTGAATACTGAAAACATAATGATTGGCCTTGCTAATTTAGATGAACTTAGAAATGCTCTTATAGATTTTAAAAAATCTGGTAAATTTATATATGCCTATGCAGAAACTTATTCTCAAAAATCTTACTATTTATCAACCGTTGCTGATAAAATTCTTTTATATCCTGAAGGTGCTGTAGATTTTAGAGGGTTGAGTTCAGAACTTATGTTTTTCAAAAATGCTATCGATAAACTTGAAATTGATGTTCAAATTATAAGAGGCTCAAACAACACCTTTAAAAGTGCTGTAGAACCATACATGTATGAAAAAATGAGCCCCGCAAATAGAAAGCAAATTCAAAAGCTATTAGATGATGTTTGGAAAAATATGACACACAACATAAAAGATGAAAGGAACATTTCTCTTGAAAATTTAAATGAGATTGCTGATTCCATCTATTCCAATAATGCTGAAAACACATTGAAGCACAAACTCATTGATTATTTAGTTTATGAAGACGAAATTGATTCAATAATAAAGGCTAATAACAATATAAAACCTGATGAGACTATTCATTTTCTTGATTTTACAAAATACATGAATAGTGATGTTTCTAAAACTTTAAACAAACTCAACTTCACCAATAAAAACATTGCCGTTGTTTATGCAGTAGGAGAAATTATAAGCGGAAAAAGCGAACAGGGTAAAATGGGCTCTGAAACAATTGTTGAAGCCATCAGAACAGCTAAAAACGATACAACAATTAAAGCTGTGGTATTAAGAGTGAATTCACCTGGCGGCAGCGCTCTTGCCTCTGATGTTATGTGGAGAGAAATTCAATTGACAAAAAAAATAAAACCAGTTGTTGTGTCTATGGGTGATGTTGCTGCATCTGGAGGTTATTATATCTCTTGTGGAGCAGATAGAGTTTTTGCAGGTCCCAATACCATTACTGGATCAATTGGTGTGTTTGGGGTAATTCCAAATTTAAACCCTATGCTTAAAAATAAACTAGGTATTACTATTGATCGTGTTGAGACTAATGAGCATGCTTCATTTTCAATGTTAAATAAATTATCGCCTTTTGAAAGAAGAAAAATTCAAGAAGGAGTTGATGATATTTATGATGATTTCATTTCTAAAGTTGCTGACGGAAGGGATGGGTTAAAAAAATCTGATGTAGATAGAATTGGACAAGGGAGAGTTTGGTCAGGTAAAGAAGCATTAGATATTGCCTTAATTGATGAAATTGGCGAATTAGATGATGCCATCAACTATGCTGCTCAATTAGTTGATGTTGAAAACATCAAACTATTGAACCTTCCAAAAAGTAAAAATAATGAGTTATTAGAAATTTTTCAATCTTTTGAAATGAGTAATAATTCATCTACAATAAATGACGATTTTATTAAAAAAATTAAAACTATATTTAACCAAATAAAGGAAACAAAGTCAATTGATAAATACCAAACACGATTGCCTTTTGAAATTATAATTGACTAAAAGGTATTTTTCGTTATATTGATTTTATATTTGTAAAAAAAGCATCATGTCATCAGATAGAAACTTTCATGGGAGCACTGGGATAATAGGGTATATTTATGTGTCTATTGCAATAATAGTAATTTTTGGATTGGTCTTGTTTGGCTAATCACCTACCTTTTCATTAATGCTTCAAACTTTTGGGAAAACGTTAAATACGTTGTTCTATAATTACCTCTCTAAGAGAATGGTAGAAATTGACCATTTTCTTGAGAATCCTATTTCTACACAATATAATACGCTTTTTTTTCTTCTTAAAAGGGCTAAAAAGACTGAATATGGTGAAAAGCATGGATTCAAGGATATTCACTCTGTCCATGATTTTAAAAATAACATTCCACTTAACAAATATGAAGATTTAAAATCATTCATTAAAAGAATGCAATTAGGTGAAAAAAACATATTATGGCCTAATCAAACCAAATGGTATGCTCAGTCATCAGGAACAAATAGTATAGAACCTAAACAAATTCCAATTTCTAAAGAAAATTTACAACAATGCCATTACAAAGGTGGAAAAGATCTTTTGGCTTTATACTACAGAGAAAATCCGAACACAAAACTATTTACTGGCAAACATTTAATTGCTGGTGGAAGTACTGCGTTGTTGCCTTCTTCAAATAAAACGCATATTGGAGATTTATCTGCAATTATATTAAAACATTTGCCATGGTGGTGTGAATGGAGACGAAGCCCTTCTAATGTGAAAAAATTAATTACTGACGATTGGAATGAAAAAATAAATCATATTGTAAATCACTCTGTTAAAGATGATGTACATATTGTTGCTGGAATACCTAGCTGGATTGTGTTAATTTTACAAGAAATAGCTGAGAGAAATAACCTCTCAAATATTCATGAGATTTGGCCAAATTTAGAGTTGTATTTGCATGGTGGAGTACATATTTCTCCTTACATGCAAAAGCTAAAAGAGCTAATGCCATCTTCAAAAATGAATTTCTTTAGTAATTACAATGCAACGGAAGGTTTTTTTGGGATTCAAGATAAAAACAATGCTGATGACATGTTGTTAATGCTTGATTATGGGATTTTTTATGAGTTTATCAAACAAGAAAATTGGCAAGAATATACTCCTAAGACTGAAAATTTAGAAGATGTTAAACTTGGAGTTGTTTATGAACTGGTGATATCAACCAACAGTGGTCTTTGGAGATATCGCCTTGGTGACACCATTCAATTTACCTGTCTAAAGCCATATAGATTTAAAGTAATTGGCAGAACTCAACAATTCATAAATTCATTTGGAGAAGAGTTGATGATGCAACAAGCTGAGATCGCCATTGGTTTTGCGGCAAAAATATCAAACGCTCAAATCTGCGAATATTCAGTATGCTCAAGAGTAAAACCAACAAAAGAAAATATTGGATTTCATGAATGGGTAATTGAGTTTTATAAACAACCAGATGACATGAGTTTCTTTACAGCTCAACTGGATGACGAGTTACAAAAAGTTAACATTGATTACCAAGCAAAAAGAAAAAACAACTCCACCATTTCTTTACCAAAAATAAATTGTGTTAAAAAGGGCACTTTTTACAGTTGGATGAAAAAACATGGTAAATTAGGAGGACAATTTAAAGTTCCAAGACTAAGTGAAAAATCCATTTACATTGATGAATTGCTTGAAATTTCTAGGATTAATTAACTTAATTATAAGTTTTAATTTTTCTTTATCTGCCCAATACAATATTGTAAATATTCAAAATTTTAATTACCAAAAACCTTTTGATTTTGTTGAAATTGACAACCAAGGATTTCTGTATTTTATTCATAATGACGAAATAATCAAGATGAATAAAGCTGGTGAAGAGCTGTATCACTATTCCAATAAATCTCTAGGTGACATTGCTGAGTTAGATGTCTCCAACTCCTTAAGGCCTGTTGTTTTTTACAAAGATCAGGCATTGATTGTATTGCTTGACAATACCTTAAGTCAACAAGAAGATATAATCAATTTAAGTAGCTTGAGCCTAGACCAATCAAATTGCATTGGTAACAGTAATTTTGATAACGGAATTTGGTTTTATGACATGGCTTTAAATGAAATCATTAAAATTAATAGCAGTACTCAATTTCAATTTAAGAGTGGAAACTTATCTGCCATATTGCCTAACATTAATTTGCCTATTCTATCACTAAAAGAAAACAACGGTAAGCTTTATGCACAAACCTCTGATGAAATTTTGGTTTTTGACCAGTATGGAAGTTTAATTCATAATTTCAACATACAATCTATTTCAAAACCTATTTATACTAAAAACTTCATTTTACTTATCAAAGAAAATATTACTACTGTATTTGAAATGTTAGATTTTAGTCTTTATACAATTAACTTAAAATCTTCTTACGATTATTTAAGAGGCAATAAAAATAATTTGATAGGAGTTAAGAAAAATAGTGTTGATTTATTGGAATTAAAATAAAAATTAAAGTTATCAACATAACCTCATTTTGAAAGTGTATTTTTTCTACTTTAGTTGATATAATTAATTTAAATTTATGCATGTAGCCATTGCAGGAAATATTGGAGCTGGTAAAACCACATTGACTAGCTTATTAGCCAAACACTACGGTTGGGAAACTCATTTTGAAGATGTGGATGACAATCCTTATTTATTAGATTTTTATGATGAAATGCAGCGTTGGTCATTTAATTTACAAATTTACTATCTAAATAGTCGTTTTACTCAGATTCAAGAAATTAGAAAAAATAGCAACACTGTAATTCAAGATAGAACTATTTATGAAGATGCTTTTATTTTCGCGCCTAACCTTCACTCAATGGGGTTAATGACAACTAGGGATTTTGAGAATTATTTTAGTTTATTTAACCTGTTAGAATCTTTTATTTCTGCTCCAGATTTATTGATTTACTTGAGAGCAAGTGTATCTAAACTAGTACACAACATTCAAAAAAGAGGAAGAGACTATGAGGAAAGCATTCGTCTTGACTATCTTAAAAGATTAAATGAACGATATGAGGCTTGGATTTCCACCTACGACAGAGGAAAAGTGTTAA
This sequence comes from Flavobacteriales bacterium, assembly GCA_029243855.1. Classification (GTDB taxonomy): domain Bacteria; phylum Bacteroidota; class Bacteroidia; order Flavobacteriales_D; family Parvicellaceae. The sequence goes on from JAQWRG010000124.1 coordinate 20,700, forward strand.
TCATTGACGTAGATGAAAATTCATACCATGATAACCCTGAAGATTTAGGGAAAATCATTTCTAAAATAGATGCCGAAGTTAATGGCTTATTTTAGTTTATCCTTTTGATTTTTGCATTACATACTTGAAGGTTGTTGTTTCACCAGCTTGAACAGCAACTATTTCAATGTAATCCCATCCATTTTTATCCATGAAATTTAAAGCGTGAACAGCACTATTAAATTTTACTACTTTTTTATCTGGAGTCATTATGTTTTGTCGTTTTAGAGAAAACGCTTGACCGTAATCAACATAAACTTTAACTTTAGTAGGATTTAATGCTGAACCAACTCTTAATTCTACATACTGAATGTCTAACTCGTTAATGTCTTGATCGTTTACAAAAACATGTTGAGCACTAGCAACATTAGAACTCATGAAGAATAAACCTGTTATTATTGCTGAATAAATAATTTTTTTCATAATATATTTTTTTTTAATTAAGGTTCTAAACTACATTAATTACTTTAGATTATGAATGTTTTATTTAAAATATTTTGAAGGCAACATTAATAATATTAGCAGGGGGAAAGAGCTCTAGAATGGGTTTTGACAAAGGGTTGATTTTACACAAAGGCAAACATATTACTCAATATTTAATTGATGTAAATGCTAGCTTATTTTCTAAAGTTCTAATATCATCTAACAATAAAGAATATCGAAGATTCAAGGAAAGCGTGATCCCTGACACAATAATAGAAATTGGCCCAATTGGAGGAATCGTGTCATGTCTTGAAAAATCTACAACTGATTTAAACGTTTTTATAAGTTGTGACGCCCCATTTATAAATAAAGAAACTCTTAAGAAGTTACTTTTAAAATCTATAGATTCAAATGCTGATATAGTTTATTCCAAGCATGGAAATAGAACGCATCCATTTCCTAGTTGTTTTAACAAAAGAATATTTAACAAGCTTAATAGATTAATTTTGAGCGGAGAAAGAAAAATGTCATCACTTAGTGAGTTTTTTAAAACAGATTATGTAGATTTTAATAATGAAAAAAAAGATTTTTTTTTAAACTTGAATAATCCTGATGATTTAAAAAAAATTTCATGAAAATTTTAGTCAACTATTTTGGTTTAATAAAAGATGAAACGCATCTAAGTGAGGAATATTTTGAACTTAATTCTAAGGTTTCACTTACAATTTTTCTTGAAAAAACATTATTTGTAAAATATCCATCATTAAAAATTATAGACTTTAGAATTGCAATTAACAATGAGATATGCGAGAATAATCGTGAAATTACTGATAAGGACAATCTTTCTTTAATGCCTTTTTTTTCTGGAGGATAAATGAATAACACCAACAAATACAACGATTACTTTAAACGACAATTTCAATTAATTGGCAAAGAGAAATTACTGAAATTAAAAAACAGTAAAGTATTGGTTGTAGGTGCAGGAGGCTTAGGAAGCAATGTTTCTCATCAATTGGCAAATAATGGTATTGGCACTGTTGGCATAATGGATGGTGATGTGGTTTCATTAAGCAACCTTCACAGGCAAAAAAATTATTGTATTCAAGATATAAATAGAAAAAAAACAACATCTCTTACTGAAAGTATCACAAAAAATAATCCTTATGTAAAAATAAACGATTACCCTTTTTACTTAAGTAATAATTCGCTAACATCTCTATTTAATCAATATCATATTATTATTGACTGCACAGACAATCAAGACACAAAGTTTTTAATCAATGATTTATCTATTTATTATAAAAAGCCTTTGATATTTGGAGCCATTCAAAAAACTGAAGGCCAAGTAAGCGTTTTAAATTTCAACAATGGCCCATCTCTAAGGTGTGCTTTCCCGAATAATACTCAACGAACCAATATTTCTTGTGAAGAATTAGGCACTATGGATATAATAACCTCAACTGTTGCTTCAAAACAAGTGGTTGAGTGCTTGAACATAATTACTGAAAACCAGTCCAATCTTGATGGGAAATTACTTCATATTGATGTGTTTAATCATAAAACGAACATATTTAAAATCAATAAAACAAGTCCATTAAATACGTTTAAGCCAACCAATAATTCAATTAAAAAAACGTTTATTTCAGCTTCAGATTTTAATTCTGCTCTTCTAACAAAAGAATATTTATTGATTGATTTAAGAAGTCCGAAAGAAACACCAAAAATTGAGTATGTAAATTTGAAAAATATTGCTATTGATGACTTAAAACCCCAAATTAGAAATGAAAATTTGGATAAAAAAATCATTGTTTTTTGTCAATCTGGGATAAGAAGTTCAAAAGCTTTACAAGTTTTAACAGAATTAGGGTATAAAAATGTAGTACATTTAGAAGGAGGAGTTAATGCTTTAGCAAAAAAATAATTTATGAAAAAAAGTTTCATTCAAGGGCCTATCCCAGCTGAAAAAATTGCAGACTCAATTGCTCATCACAAGCACAAAACTAACATAGGAGCTCATGATATTTTTCTAGGACAAGTCAGGGAAGATTTTATTGGAGATCTATCGGTAATATCTATAGCTTTTGAAGCTCAAGAAGAATTGTCTGAAAAAACAATCTACGAAATAAGAGAGGAAGCTTTTGCTAACTTCTCACTAACTTGTTTACATATTTACCACAGTTTACAGAATGTCCCAGTTGGAGAACTCTGTTTCTATGTATTTGCTTCTTCTCCTCACAGAGATGCTGCTTTTAATGCTACCAGGTACATCGTTGAAGAATTTAAAAAAAGAGTTCCTATTTTTGGGAAAATAAATCTTTCGGATGGATCGTATGTTTGGAAAGAAAATAAAACTAAATGAAAGATATAACCTCCAAAATTTCAACACTAAGAATCGCTACAGCTTCAGCAAAAGTTAAGGTTTCATCAACAAAAACAATAGAAG
>JAQWRG010000004.1 GCA_029243855.1 Flavobacteriales bacterium
ATTGATAAATATTTTTCAAGACTCTTGTAATGGTAATGATGTATATAGAGAGAGTTTTATTGTGTCAACTAATGATTATGGATTGATAAATTTAGAGATTGGCTCAGGTATTCAATTGTCTGTTAGTCCTTTTTCAGCAATAAATTGGTCTTTGGGTTCTTATTTTATAGAAACATCAGTTGATATAAATGGAACAGGATCTAATCATTTATTCATGAGTTGTAATCAGTTGTTAAGTGTTCCTTATGCTATTTATGCAGAAACGGCAGGTAACAATAGTCCTGGGCCTACTGGTCCTCAAGGTTCTACAGGTGTTCAGGGTATAATAGGTCCTACTGGTTCAGTCGGTGCTCAAGGTTCTACAGGTGTTCAGGGAGTCACAGGTCCTCAAGGTGTTCAAGGTGTAACAGGTGCTAAGGGAGAGACAGGTCCTCAGGGTATTCAAGGTGCAACTGGTGCAAATGGAGTTACTGGTGCTCAAGGTGATCCAGCTAGTGATAATCAGAACTTAAGTATAGCAAACGATAGTTTGTTGATTGAAAACGGTACTGGTGTTGAAATAAAAGATTTAAAAGATGATGATTGGGTTCCAATAGGCTATGACCCTAATATATATGGATACTCTACAATGTTGGCAAATATAGGTCAAGGTGGGGTAGTTAAGATTGAACAAGGTCATTTAGAAGTTGGGGGTAATTGGATGAATTCACAGACTAATACAATTATGGGAAATACTATTTTTTACCCAAGAGAAAATTCTGCTCCATATAATGGTAATATATTTATAGACTATAGTGGAAATGATCAAATGATTAAAAATTTAAAATCTAGTTTACAAATTTCTTCATACCATGATATTCCATTAATAATTCAAAATGATAATGTGAATAAACCAAGTGGTATAAATGTTTTTAGCACCAATGCATCAGGATTATTTGATCTTACAATTGGTGGTCCAAATGAAAGTGGAAACTTTAAAGCTAATTGGGCAAGGCTGGTTACAAAAAACTATGGTTCTACATATCCACTTGGTTTAGTCATAGGTCATGAAAATAGTAATGCACCAATATCTTTCATAGCTAATAACAATGAAATGTTAGGTATACAAGATTATGAATTAAAATTATACAACTCAAACGGTGCATACATTGGATTTAAAACATCAGCTACAGCTACTTCTCAAACTTACACATTACCTAGTTCTGATGGTAATAATGGTTATTGCCTAAAAACTGATGGTAATGGCAACTTAAGTTGGGAGGAAGTTGTTGATACTGCCTTATTGGGTAGTTCTGACAATGATTGGACAGTTTCTGGTAATGATATGTTTAGTGCACCTTCTGGAAATATTGGTATAGGTATTATATCTCCGTCTGAAAAACTACATATTGTTGGAAATCAAATTTTACAAGGTGGATTGTTTTTTGATGGAGTCGATAATATTAATAATACTTCCAATCCTATAAGAGACGCCACAATTTATCATGGAAATACAACAATGTGGGGTAATCCATATAAGTATATAAAAATAAGCGCTGGAGGTAATAATTATGGACCATTCTCATCTAGTGGAACATTAGGAGGTGGTGTAGGGATTTCATCAACGCATAGCAATTACTCTGTTAAGTCTCAATTGCATGTAAATAGTATTCATCCGGGAGGGTCTACACCTACTGTAATAAGATCTTTAACTTTAAGTACAACTTCCAGTGCAGATTTACAAGTTGGTGATGGTATATCTCTTGATTTTGAATTGCCTACATTTAATAGTTCAGAGTCAAAGTTAGGTGCAAGTATTGAAGTGGTAAAAACATCTAATGATGATGCAAATTCATCTGCTAAAATGATTTTAAGCACAACGGGAAATAACGAAACCAAAAATCAGGCTTTAACTATTAATCACAACAGTTTTGTTGGTGTTGGAACAACATCACCTTCTTCAAAGTTACATGTAAATGAAGGTGACATAAAATTAGCTAATGTAGATGGGCATTATCCATATACATTTAGGTCATATTCAAATGCATCAAGTTTATGGTTTATGCCTAATTTACAATCAAGTGGTCATTCAAATATAGATCCTCAAATTGTTTTAGCAGATAATCATTCTTGGGATAGGTCATTAAGTATAAAGTATGATTTAGGGGCTAATGTAGGTGATCAAAGTGGTTCTCTACACATTGGGCAAATTCAAAAAAATTCTACTAATTACACTCATGGTAATACATATTTATATACAAATGGACAAAAAAGAGTTTCTATAATAGCCAATGGAAATGTTGGAATTGGTACAACCAACCCATCCTATAAACTGCATGTTTATGGTAGAATAAAAACTTCAGGAATTACAGAGTCTTCGGATGAAAGGTTGAAAAAAGACATCAAATCTTTAGAAGCAGCTTTAGCAAAGGTGATGCAATTAAGAGCTGTGTCATACAAATGGAAAGAAAACCAAATTCATAGTACTACTGATAAAACACAAATTGGATTCATTGCTCAAGAAGTTGAAAAAATCATTCCTGAATTAGTTGATACCGATGATGAAGGATATAAATCTATTCAGTATAGTCATTTGGTTCCATTGTTAGTTGGTTCTATTCAAGAGTTAGTACTTCAATTAAATGAAAAAGAACATGATTTAGGAGGTTTGAAATCTGAGCTAATCCAGCAAAAGATGGCATTGGAAGCGTTAGATGATAAGCTTAAAATTTTATATAAAGAATTAAATCTTCCATACACACCTCCCTCTGATAATTTTGTGTTGAAAAAACAATAAATTATAGGGTTACCTTTCCTAACTATTTTTATTAATTCATATAAAATAACTCTAATATGCTTGTTTTTTGTAAAGCTATCTACAATCCATCGTTCAAACTATTTTGGCATTATTTTAGTAGTTTGAATCATATTCCTCATATTTGTAACAATAAATTTTAAAAGTTGAGATTTTTATATCTAATATCGTTTCTTTTTATTGGTTTTTTCCTCTGTTCAATCAATGCTCAATATGATGGTCCAATTTTGATCTTTCAAGGTAAAGTTGCTGATGTTTCTGGGAAAAAACTAGATGGTGTGCAGGTCATTGTTAAAAAAGATGGTCAACCTTTCAAGCAAACTAAGTCAGGCTCAAGTGGTAAATATCAAGATATTGAAGCTCCATTTGGTCACATATATGAAATAACCTTTAAAATGGATGGTTATGTTTCCAAAGCAGTGACGATTGATGCTAAAAAAGGGTACTATGAGGATGATATAGAGCCAGAAACATATATGAAAGCTGAAGCAAGTATGTTTAAAGCTCAGAAAGATGTTGATTATTCTATTGTAGAGAATAAGCCAGTTGGAAAAGCAAGAATTGATCCCAAATCAGGAAAAATGGACTGGGATTATGTGTATTTAGGTCAGCGAAAAAATGAAATAGAGAGGTATTTAAAGCAGGTTGCTCAAAAAGCAAGACAACAAGAGGAGTTGTTTAAGAAGATGGTAGCTGAAGGAAATTTAGCTTACAACAAAGAGCAATATGAAATTGCAATTCTAAAATATAAAGAAGCTTTAAAGATTAAAGAAGACGATTCTGTTGATCAGAAAATACTTGATGCTCAGAAAAATTTAGCCTTACAAGCTGGTCAAAAAGAAAAGAAACAACAATACGATGCTTTAATCCAAAAAGGTGATAACTTATTGACTTCCAATAGTTTTGACAATGCTATTTTAAGTTATAATGAAGCAAAAGATTTATTACCAGGCGTTCAACTTGCCTACGATAAAATTAGAGATGCTAATCAAATGAAAGAAGATTTAGCCAATGCTGAAATCAATAAGAATTATCAAGCAAAAATGCAGCAAGCTCAAAAGTCATATGATGATAAACAATGGGATCAAGCAAAATCAGCCTACAATGAAGCTTTACAAATAAAGCCTAACGAAAGAAGTCCTAAAGATAGAATTATTGAGATAGATAATATGCTAGCTAAAATGAAAAAGGACGATGAGGATTACACCAAATTCATTTCTCAAGGTGATCAAACGTTATTAGAAAATAATTTTGATGAGGCTATTTCTGCTTATGAAAATGCATTAGCTATTAAACCTACTGAGGTTTATCCTAAAGATCAGATAAAAAAAGCAAATGAATTAAAAGCAGTTGCAGAAACAGCCTCTCTATTAGATCAACAATACAATAAGTTAATTTCAAAATCTGACGATTTGTTTAAAAAAACATCTTATGATTTGGCTATAGCTTCTTACGAAGAAGCTTCGGCTTTAAAACCTGATGAAAAATATCCAAAAGATCAAATTGTCTTAATTCAGAATAAGTTGAAAGAAATTGCGGATCAAATAGCTGCAGATTTAGAAAAACAAAAATTATACGATGCTGCTATTACTAAAGCGGATGGTATTTATAAAGATGAAAATTGGGAAGATGCAAAGATAGCTTATGAGGAAGCTAAAAGTATCAAGCCAGAGGAAAGTTATCCTCAACAAATGATTGATGACATTAATATAAAATTACAACGAATTGCTGCCGATGCAGCAGAAAAAAGGAAAAGGTTTGATGATTTGTTAGCTAATGGTGATGCATCATTCTCAAGTGATAATTGGAAAGAATCCAAACAATATTACAATGACGCTTTAGCTGTGTTTTCAGATGAGCAATATCCAAAAGATCAAATTGCAGCAATAGATAAAAAAATTGCTGATGCTGAAACTGAAAAGCAAAACAACTTACTAAAACAACAAGAATTTGAAACCTTAATTTTGGAGGGGGACCAAAATGTTGAATCTGTAGAATATGCTGTTGCAAAAGAAAAATATTTAGCCGCCAAAAAACTATTTCCTGAAAAGGTTATTGTTGATCAAAAATTAAGTCATTTAGAGAGTTTAATTAAAGAGCAACGTTTAAAAAATGCTCTTG
>JAQWRG010000001.1 GCA_029243855.1 Flavobacteriales bacterium
CTTCTGCATTTAAGGTGTAGTTCAATGTATCAAGGGACCTAAGTAATTCTTTTGTGTTGTCAGAAATTGAATGAAGTTTGTCAGCAGATAAATCAACTCTAAAGAAAGTTTTTGATAAAGAGATGTTTAATGCAATTAGTATTAATGTTGTCAAAAAAAGCAGACTTATGTTTTTATATGTTTGATTAATTAACATACGACTAGCTTTTATATTGAATTACAGTTTTAGTAGAAATAAGAAAAAACAAAATGACACTAAAAAAATAAAGCAAATCTCGTGAATCAATAACTCCTCTTTTTATAGCAGTAAAATGCTCTATCATACTAAGTTTAAGCAGAAAATAATCAAGTGGATTTCCAAATATTGAAGCAACAAAAGTGAAGCCTAGGTAAAATATAAAACATAAAAACAGACCTATTAAAAATGCGATAACCTGATTTGAAGAAAGGCTTGATGAAAATATACCAATGGAAACAAATGTCATGCCCAACAATATCAAACCTAAATAACTTCCTATAGTTGATGCATGGTCAATATTTCCAATTGGATTTCCTAAATAATAAACACTTATGTAATATACCAAAGTAGGAAGTAATGTTATTAAAATCAAAAAGCTTCCAGCTAAAAATTTGGCTAAAACTATTTTAAAAACAGAAATGGGTTTTGTCATTAAAATCTCAATGGTTCCAGCTCTGTTTTCTTCAGCAAACAACTTCATAGTGAATGCTGGTATTAAAAACATCAATACACTTGGAGCAATATTGAAAAAAACAACCAATGAGGCATCACCCATTTCAATAACGTTGTTATTTCCTGGAAATACCCATAAGAAAACTCCTGTTGCAATCAAAAAAACAACAATAGAAGCGTATCCAATAATTGAACTTAAAAATGATTTTATTTCTTTGATGAATAAAGGGTACATAACTTGAGTGCAAACATAATTATTACCTTCAATAAATCAATGTCAGATTTTTTATTTTAATTAAATATCTTTTGTTTAAATCACAAATAGCGTTAAATCATGAAATGGATTGATAAACTTCAATATATTTGTTTACATGAATTTATCGATAGTTTGTCCTTTGTTCAATGAAGAAGATTCTTTAAAAGAATTAGCCAATTGGATAAACGATGTATGTAACAGCAATAACCTTTCTTATGAGTTGATATTTGTAGATGATGGTAGCAGCGATAATTCATGGGTTATTATTCAATCATTAGTTAAAGCAAATTCTTGCATAAAAGGGATTTCATTTCGAAGAAATTATGGTAAATCAGCAGCTTTAAATGAAGCGTTTGGAATTTGTAAAGGAAATGTAGTTATAACTATGGATGCTGATTTACAAGACAGTCCAGATGAAATTCCTGAGCTTTACGATATGATTGTTAATAAGGGTTATGATATTGTATCTGGGTGGAAAAAAAATAGAAAAGATCCCCTTTCTAAAACCATTCCAACAAAATTATATAATGCCGTTACCAGGAAAGTTTCAGGTATTAAATTACACGATATGAACTGCGGTTTAAAAGCTTACAGCAGTGAGGTTGTTAAAAACATCGAAGTTTATGGAGAAATGCATCGATATATTCCTTTAATTGCTAAATGGGCAGGCTTTACAAAAATTGGTGAAAAAGTAGTTTTTCATCAAGAAAGAAAATATGGTAAATCTAAATTTGGTTTAGAAAGATTTGTTTTTGGGTTTTTAGACTTGTTCAGTATTACTTTTACAGGAAAATTTGGTAAAAGACCTATGCATTTATTTGGAACATTAGGAACTTTAATGTTTTTCATAGCTTTTCTTTTTTTAATATGGATTGGTATTGATAAATTGTTTTTAGATCAAGATGCAAAATTAATTGCCGATAGAACGGAGTTTTATGTAGCTCTTGTGGCAATGATTTTAGGAGTTCAATTGTTTTTAGCAGGTTTCCTTGGAGAAATGATAGCTAGATTATCACCCAGAAGAAATATCTATCAAATAAAAGATAGAATCAATTTCAATGAGTAAGATTGTTATTGTTGGTCCAGCTCCACCATTTAGAGGTGGAATAGCTGATTTTAATGAAGCATTTGCAAATTCATTAGTTAATGCTGGACATGATGTTGAAATAATTTCATTTACATTACAATATCCATCTATTTTATTTCCAGGAAAGTCACAATATAAAACATCATCCAAATCCAACTATAAATTTAAAATCACTCCGCTAATTAATTCCATTAGTCCATTTTCATGGCTTAAGGCCGCTAATTATATTGTTAAATCTAATCCCGATATAGTGCTATTTAGATTCTGGATGCCATTTTTTGGACCATCATTTGGAACCATAGCAAGAAGATTAAATAAAAACAACATTAGGGTAGTTGGTTTAATTGATAATGCTATCCCTCATGAAAAAAGAATTGGTGATAAAAGGTTGACAAAATATTTCTTTAATTATTGTGATGAATTTATAACATTGAGTTCCTTGGTAACAAAAGATATTTATAAACTGAAAAATGATGCTACAGTAACAACTTTATTTCACCCAGTATATGATGTTTTTGGCAAAAAAGTTAGAAGAGAAGATGGATTAAAATTTTTAGAATTAAAAGAAGGGAAGTATTTACTTTTCTTTGGTTTAATCAGAGATTATAAGGGATTGGATCTTGCTTTAGAAGCTATGAGTCATCCTGAAATTAAAGAATTGAATATTAAACTGATAGTTGCTGGTGAATTTTATGGGAATAAAAAGAAGTATACCGACTTAATTGAGGAACTACAATTGGGTAATATCCTTTTATTTCCAGAATTTGTTCCTAGTGAAGAAGTAGGCAATTATTTTGCTGTTGCTGATGCAGTTTTACAACCTTATTTAACGGCTACTCAAAGTGGAATTACTCAAGTAGCATATAATTTTGAAACCCCAATGATTTTAACTGATGTTGGTGGATTGCCAGAAATTGTGACTCATAATTCAGAAGGTCTTATTTGTAAAGTTAACTCCTCAGCTATTGCTAAATCAATACTTCATTTTTATACTAAAATAGATAGAGTGAAAATGGTTGAATCTGTTTCAAAAAGAAAATTGAAACTTAGTTGGGAAACATTTGTTGATAAAATTGAAAATAGTTTTTTGATTTAAGATTTATTTCTATAACTTTTTATAGCAAATAATTTTATTCTTGAAAAGGTTTCTATTCATATTGTTGTGTTTTATTGTTACGAGCAATTGTTTTTCATTTCAAATAGATTCTTTAATTAATATTGATTCATTAAATAATGTATGGAACAATAAATCAAATTCAGATTCTGAAAGGTTAAACTCACTTTCAGAATTAGTATGGCATACTTATAATTTTGAAAGTCCGGATAGTGCTTATAAAATGGCAAATATTCAGTTTAACTTTGCTAAAGAGAGAAACCTTAGGGACTGGATGGGAAATGCTTTGATTATTATCGGTAGAATTTACGATAAGAAGCAAAAATATAATCAAGCTATTCAGTCATATCAAAAGGCTATAAATTTATATAAAACCCATAATTCAAATACCGATTTAGGTACCTTTTATAATGATATGGCAATAATTTATATAAATATGAACCAATATGAACTTGCTTTAGATTACTACGATAAAGTTTTAGAAATATCTAAAAAAAATGAGGATTATGATGAGTTAGATGTTTACTATTCAAATATGGCTAACATATTTGCTAGACAAAATAATTTTGATAAAGCTTTTGAATTTTACTCTAAAAGTCTTTCTATTAAATTAGAAAACAACGACAGGGTAGGAGCAGCTTTAATATATAATAACTTAGGTGTTATGTATTTCAATCAGTCAGAATTAGACTTAGCTATAGAAAATTATACTAAAAGTATGAATTTAAGGTTGATGCTAGGCGATAAAACACGATTGATAACCACTTATAATAATATTTCAGAATACTATATTACTATTAAATCTTATAAAAAAGCTTATGATATTGCAAGTAAGGCATATGAACTATCATATGAGTATAATCTTTTTGATGATATGGAATTTTCTTCATTATATATGTACAAATCAGCAAAAGAGTTAGGCTTGTACAAAAAAGCTCTTATTTCTTATGAATTGTATAAAAATGTCTGTGATAGCTTAGAGTTTATAAAAACTAATAATAGATTATTATCTATTCAGCTTGAAAATAACCTTACACATCAAAATTTAAAAGATAGTTAAAATAGAAACTTTAACTTTTCAATTAATCAAGTTAAAAGTGAAAACGATAAGAAATTTTCATCTTCAGTAATTTTATTTTCCTTGTTAAGTCTTGTTATAGGTTTTTTCATTAGTAAATTGGCGAGTAAAAAATAACCACCCCAATGCACTACTATGCACATTGAGGTGGGTAGCTAATCTTATTTCTTGAGCATTAAAAAATCATTTGCTATAATTTCATGTATGTTAATTTTTTTTCCATCATTATCTTCATAAGATCTGTAATTTAATTTTCCATCAACACATATTTCTTGACCTTTGATTAAGTAGTTTTCTGCAATTTCTGCTTGTTTACCCCACATTACTATATTATGCCATTGCGTATCTTTTATTCGCTCACCATTTTTATTTATGTAGCTACTGTTTGTTGCTAAGGATAGTGTAGTATATTTTTTACCATTAATGGTTTCTTTTAATGTAGGTGTATTACCAATGTTACCTATAAGTTGTACTTGATTTCTTAAATTTTTCATAATGTATTTTTTAAACGTTAATAAATGATGTCGCATTCCGGATTTGACATTGCAAATTAAAGTATGAAAAAAAGAGAAATTATATTTTAAAACAATTAGTATTCGTTTAATTTCGTTTGTAACCGATTAAAAACATATAAAATACTGATTATGAATTATTTATGGTTTTTTATGTTTCCACCTTCTATGTGTCCATAAATAAAATTGAGGTGCTTTAATTATGTCTTTTTCTAAAAGTTGAGTGAATTTTTCAGTTATTATTCCATAATTTTCTTTACTTGGTTTATCTGAAACCAATTGATAATTAACAGTATAATATCCGCGTTTAATTTTAGTTATAGCAACATATATAACTGGCCAATCAAATTCCTTTGCATATTTTTCAGCTCCGAATAATACACCTGTATCTTGATTTAAAAATTTGGTCCAATAGGCCTTTTTGGGGTTGGAAGGACTTTGGTCAGAACCAAAAATTATTCCAAAGGGTTTGATGTTGTTGGTTTTAAAATGTCTTTTTGCTTGTTTCATGGGAACCATTGATAATCCAAATTTCTCTCTAGATTTTCTCATTTTGTGGTCAAAAAACTTATTACTCAATGGTTTGTAAATTGCAATAAGATCATGTTTGCAATGTATTGGTGCACATTGACCACAAATTTCCCAATTGTTGTAATGACCTCCTACTAAAACTACGTTTTTGTTTTGATTGTAGTAATGGTCTAAAAGTTCTTGATTTTGGACAGTTAACCTTTTTACAATATTTTTTTTGGAAATGGTGAAGCCTTTTAAACTTTCAATAATAATATCAGCAAAATGTTTGTAAAACTGTTTTTTCAAAAATGTTATTTCTTCATTATTTTTATTTGGGAATGATCTTCTAAAATTATCTTCAATTACATGGTTTCTATATTTTAAAATTCGATATAAAACAAAGAAAATGAAGTTTGAAAAAGTATAAATTACGACATATGGAAGTCTGGATATTGGTAGTATAATTAAGTAGTATATTATTTTAGATCCCATTGAAGGCAAATATATGTTTTCACTTTATGATTATTATCAAATCATAAATTAAATTAGCAGTTGCTATAAATATTGTTGAGTGATTAAAGTTGCCATTATAGATAATTACGATTCATTTACCTATAACCTTGTTCATTATATTGAACCAATGGTAGATGAATTGTATGTCTTTAGAAATGATGAAATTGATTGGGAAACTTTAACTAGTGTAAGTCATATCTTATTATCTCCTGGACCTGGTCTTCCTGAAGAATCCAATGATTTAATGAATGTAATTGATAAATTTCATGTTACTCATAATATTCTTGGAGTCTGTTTAGGTCATCAGGCTTTAGCTATTTATTTTGGAATGCAATTGTCTAATTTGAATAAAGTTAAGCATGGGGTTACTTCAAAAATCAATATCTTAAATAGTGATGTATTATTTATAAACCTACCTCTAAATTTTAATATTGGTCATTACCATTCATGGGAAGTTGGTTCTATACAGCCACCATTAATTCCTACTGCGTTAAATGAGGAGGGTGTTTTAATGGCATTTCGTCATGAAAAACTAAAGTTGTTTGGTATTCAATTTCATCCAGAAAGTATTTTAACAGAATATGGTAAATTAATCCTTAATAATTGGTTGTTTATTTCCTGATTATATATAGAAATAATAGGTAATCAAAAAGTACTTGTCGAAAAATACTTAGATATTACTTTTATTATCAGAATCTAACTTTACTTTTGTGGAAGTTTATAGATAGATCAATGAGTATTTCAAAAATATACAATCCAAATATATCAGAAGATAAATGGTATAAAACCTGGATGGACAACAATCTTTTTGCTTCAAAACCAGATGATAGAGAATCTTACACCATTGTCATACCACCTCCTAATGTAACTGGAGTTTTACACATGGGACACATGCTTAACAACACCATTCAAGATGTTCTAGTTAGACGTGCAAGAATGCTGGGAAAAAATGCTTGTTGGGTACCTGGTACAGATCATGCTTCAATTGCAACTGAGGCAAAAGTAGTTCAAAAGCTTAGAGAAGAGGGTGTTAAGAAAAGTGATTTATCAAGGGATGAGTTTCTTCAGCATGCATGGGATTGGACGCATAAACATGGAGGCATTATTTTAGATCAATTGAAAAAAATTGGTGCATCATGTGATTGGGATAGAACCAGTTTTACCATGGATGAAGGCTATTACAACAGTGTCATTAAAGTATTTTGTGATTTACATGATAAAGGATTTATTTACCGTGGAGAAAGGATGATTAACTGGGATCCAGAAGCTAAAACGGCACTTAGTGATGAAGAAGTTTTTCATAAAGAAGTTAATTCAAAACTATATTATGTAAGATACAAAATTGCAGATAGTGATGACGAATGGATAACTATAGCCACTACTAGGCCTGAAACCATTTTAGGTGATACTGCCATTTGCATAAATCCTGAAGATGAAAGGTATCAACACCTAAAAGGAAAAAAGGTTATCGTGCCTTTAATTAATAGAGAAATTCCAGTAATTTTTGACGATTATGTTGATGTTGATTTTGGGACAGGATGCTTGAAAATTACACCTGCTCATGATACCAACGATTATAACATTGGTAAAAAACACAACCTTGAAGTAATTAATATTTTAAACTCAAACGGAACACTTAATGAAAATGCAATTTTACATGTAGGTGAAGACAGGTTTGAAGTAAGAAAATCAATCGTTCATGAACTTCATTCTTCTGGATATCTTGTTAAAGAAGAAGATCATATCAATAAGATAGGTTTTTCAGAAAGAACAGATGCTATAATTGAACCTAGATTATCCTTACAGTGGTTTTGTTCTATGAAAGAATTGGGACAACCTGCTTTAGATCATGTAATGGATGGTACTGTTGAATTTCATCCTTCTAAGTTTAAAAATACCTATAGACATTGGATGGAAAACATTAAGGATTGGTGTATTTCAAGACAGCTATGGTGGGGACATCAAATACCAGCTTACTTTTATGGTGAAGAAAAAGATGATTTTGTAGTTGCTTCAAACTTTGATGAAGCGTTAATTAAGGCAAAAGAAAAATCTGGTCGAGATATAAAAGCAGAAGATTTACATCAGGATGAAGATGTTATGGACACTTGGTTTTCTTCTTGGATTTGGCCAATAGCAGTTTTTGATGGTTTTAATGAAGGTGATACTAAAGAACTAGATTATTACTACCCAACAAACGATTTAGTAACTGCTCCAGAAATAATGTTTTTTTGGGTAGCTAGAATGATTATTTCTGGATACGAGTATAAAAATAAACCACCGTTTAAAAACGTTTATTATACAGGAATAGTTAGAGATAAATTAGGTAGAAAAATGTCTAAATCTTTAGGTAATAGTCCAGACCCCCTTGAATTAATAAAAAAGTTTGGTGCTGATGGTGTACGTGTGGGTATGTTGTTGTCGTCTCCTGCTGGAAATGATTTGTTGTTTGATAGTAATTTATGCGAGCAAGGCAGAAACTTCACCAATAAAGTTTGGAATGCATTTAGGTTAATCAACTCTTGGACGGTTAATGAAGATTTGGAACAATTAGAATCCTCTAAAGTTGCTGTTAAATGGATGAATGAAAAGTTTTATTCAAACCTTGAGTCAATCAATCAATCCTATGATAAGTTTAGAATTTCTGAAGCCTTAATGGGTACTTATAAAACGGTGTGGGATGATTTTTGTTCGTTGTTTCTTGAAATGGTTAAGCCTGCCTATGAACATCCCATTGATAGTACAACCTTTAGTGATGTTAAAGTATTGTTTGATCTTGTTTTAAGATTAATTCACCCATTTACACCTTTTATTGCTGAGGAAATTTGGCAACAATTAGAGAACAGAAAAACAAAAGAATTTATTGTTAATGCAACATGGCCAAAAAAACCATCAACTTTTAAAATTTATTATTTAGAAGACTTTAATGAGTTTCAACAGGTGATTACGGAGTTAAGAAACTTAAGAAATCAAAAAAACATAGCAAATAAAGTTTCTATTGATCTTAAAATAAAGAACAATGAATCTCGTTCTAAAAAGTTTGATAGCGTATTGATTAAGCTTGGTAATATTTCAACATTAGAATACATAACGAGTTCTGTTAAGGGAGCTTATTCTTTTGTTGTTAATGCAAATGAATTTTTTATTCCATTTAACGATGAAATTGACGTTGATGCTGAATTAGATAAAATTCAACATGAAATTGAGGACAGAAAAGGTTTTTTAAACAGTGTCATGAAAAAAATTAACAATGAAAAGTTCATGGCAAATGCTCCTCAGAAAGTTGTCGAAATGGAATTAAAGAAAAAATCTGATGCAGAAAGTCAGATTAAAGTTCTTGAATCAAAATTAGCCTCACTAAGAGTTTAATTATTTGCTTTAATTTAGTTTTGTGAAAAAAATACTTTTTCTATCTTCTTGGTATCCAAGTAAAGTTCATTCAACTCTTGGAAACTTTGTCCAATACCATGCCAATGCAATTGCATTGAAGCATAGGGTATATGTGCTCTATATAGTTCCTCATGAAGATAAATCATTTAAAATTTCTAATGAACTTATCAGTAATGTAGACACTACTATAGTTTATTTCAATAGAGGAAAATTTAAATACCTCAATTATTTAATTGCTTTTAGAAAAGGATTGTCAATTTTAATTGATAATAGAAAGATATCTTTTGATGTTGCTCATATGAGTATTTTACATCCAGCTTGTTGGCAAGCTTTGTACGTAAATTGGAAATATAAATTGCCGTATATAATTTCTGAAAATTGGCATGGCCTACAAGATTTAAGTAAATATAATATTAGAGGTCTTAGAAAGTATTTAATAAAATTAACTATTAAAAAAGCTTCTTTTGTTTGTCCAGTATCAATCCAGCTTAAAAAAGCCATTCAAAATGCTGGTTTTTCAGGTGAATTCAAAGTAATCCCAAATGTTGTTGATACAACTATTTTTAGTTTATCAAGTCCAAAGAATCACCAAGATTTTACTTTCCTTCATGTTTCAACTTTAACAGATTCTATTAAAAATATCTCAGGTATTATTGATTCCTTTTCAAAGTTGAAAAAAGAAAACGTGAAACTTAGGATTATTGGCGATGGAGATACTGCTTGGATTAAAGATAAAGTAGATGCTTTAAATCTTTCTGATAAAGTTTTAATAGAAGGCGAAATGTCCTACGAAGATATTTCAAAAGCAATGAAAGAAGCAAGTGCCTTTGTATTGTTTAGTAATATTGAAAATTTACCTTTGGTGTTGATTGAGTCTATGGCAACTGGAACTCCAATCATTACTACTAATGTTGGTGGGATTTCTGAAATTTTTGATGAATCCAAAGGAATAATGATTGATGCAGGAAACCAGACACAATTGATTGAAGCAATGAATAATATGATTGAAAATATTTCTAATTATAATTCTGAAACCATTAGAGAATTTGCGGTCACTAATTTTAGTGAAGAAGTTGTAGCAAATCAATTTGATCAATTATATAAAAAGGCAATTAGTAGTTAAAACACATTTTTAAATTATGTCAGACGATAAAAAAATAATTTTTTCAATGGTGAATGTAAGTAAACAAACACCTCAAGGAAAACAGATAATTAAAAACATTCACTTGTCCTTTTATTATGGAGCCAAAATTGGAATTTTAGGTTTAAATGGAGCGGGTAAGTCAACGGTAATGAAGATAATAGCTGGTGTTGAAAATGATTATCAGGGTGATGTTGTTTTTTCTCCAGGATATACTGTAGGATATTTGCCTCAAGAACCTATTCTTGACGATTCAAAAACAGTTAAAGAAATTGTTAAGGAAGGCGTTCAAGAAGTAGTTGATTTATTGAAAGAGTACGATGAAATAAATAACAAGTTCATGGATGAGGAAATCATGAATGATCCTGATAAGATGGAGAAGTTGATTCAACGCCAAGGAGAGGTTCAAGATAGAATTGATCAATTGAATGCATGGGAATTAGATTCACAGCTAGAGAGAGCAATGGATGCATTAAGATGTCCACCGGAAGATCAAAAAATCGGAACATTGTCGGGAGGAGAGAAAAGGCGTGTGGCTTTATG
>JAQWRG010000025.1 GCA_029243855.1 Flavobacteriales bacterium
AAAATGCATGCCCTAACCTATCCATACAAACGCGCGTCATTTTGAAAGAAATTGATTAAATAATTATGACGAAATATCTATGCTATATTGGAATAATATTATCCCCAATACTCATGCGCAGCCAAACTGAGTATATGTTGGAGCCAAATACAGTAGATACTTTAAGTGGTTCTCCAAACAACAATCATTTCATTTATATAAATCAGACCATTTCAGCTAAGAATAAATTGTTTCTTTTCCTTCCAGGAACATTTGCTGTTCCTTTCAATTACCGAAAAATACTTAAACACGCTGCAAACCTTGGGTATCATTCTATTGGATTAACTTACCCAAACAATCAAGCTATTAACTCAATTTGTGCAACAAGTGTTGATACCACATGCCATAGTAGAGCGAGGTTTGAAATTTTTGACGGTATAGATAGACATATTGATGTTAATGTAGACACAAATAATTCCATAGAAAGGAGAACTTTAAAACTTCTTCAATATCTGCACATCAACTACCCCTCTGAAAACTGGGAGCAATACTTTTCGGGTAATCAAGTTAATTGGAATAAAATAATTTTAAGTGGGCATTCTCAAGGTGGAGGTCACGCTGGTATTATTTCAAAAATCAAACAGGTCGATAGAGTTGCGATGTTTGCTGCTATGGATTGGATAACTCTTTTGAATAGAAATGCCGATTGGATAACTTGGAATGGTTTAACACCTGCTGACAGATATTATGGGTTCGCTCATCAAAATGACGAATTTCTTGACTTTAATAATATTCAAATTACTTGGAATAATTTTGGTATGAATAATTTTGGGGGAATGGTTCTTGTAGACACATCAAGCTCACCATATAATTATTCACGAATGCTGTATACATTAGAGTTGCCTGATAATGATTCTACTAAATTTCACAGTTGTGTGGTAGCCGATGCGTATACACCTATTGATACAGGCATACCTGTTTTTTCAACTATATGGACATATATGATTGAGGGTAATTCTAATACATTTTCATTACCTAACATTTCAACTTTTGTAAATACCAAAGCTTATCCAAATCCAGTAAACTCAATTTTAAATATTACAGGTTCAAGTTGCAATAATTATGAATATTCAATCTACAACTTACAAGGGCAAAAAGTAGCATTTGGTTATTTAGAAAATACAAGTGTTAATGTCTCTAATTTGATTGATGGTTTATATTTTGTTAATATACAAAATGAAAATTCATCAAAAACTTATAAGATTATTAAAGAATAACGAACGTACAACACGGTCTAAACTAAATTAAATAACTTGGTTTAAAAGCACCGTTTTTAATAAATTAAAAATGAAAGAATCAGAGCATTTTTCACTTCAAAAAAGATTGAATAGTTTTCGTTTTGCCTTCAATGGTTTAAAAAGCTTGATTAAAAATGAGCACAATTCAAGGTTACATGTCGTTGCCTTAATCTGTGTAATTGGATTAGGGTTGGTTTTAAAAATAGAATTAACCGATTGGATTGCAATAACCATTGTTTCTGGACTTGTGATATTAACGGAATTATTAAACACCGCTGTGGAAAAACTTGCTGATTTTATTAGCCCTGATTTAAATAAAGAAATCGGATTAATCAAAGATTATTGCGCAGGTGCTGTTTTGATTTCTGCTGTGATTTCTTTGATTGTGGGTGTTTTGATTTTTATTCCAAAGATAATTGCGGTGATAAAAAGCTTTTACTAAAAACAACTATATTAGTTACGTATCTTCTTTGAAAGGATAGGGATTTGAAACAACATTAATAAGCCCGACTAAAATATTAATTTAGTGTTTTAATGAAACTGATGTGAGAAAAACTTAAGTTTAAATGAATGTGTTGCGCTTTAAAATAAATTATAAATTCAGAACTTATTTAATAAATGAAAGCTAAAGAAAGTGTAATAACACATAAAAATTTACGTTGGTTTTACGTTGCTTCTGTTTCATTATTACTTTCTGGCTCTATAATTTCATACAATCATTCTTTATTAAAATTATTTATCTTAGTATGGTGTAACATTTCGGGGGTGTTTTTGATTTATCGGTTTAATGACTTTACAGATCATGAAAGTGCCTTTCGATTCAATATTGTTAGGTTTTTAAGCACTCCATCTCATTTGATTGTTTCTATACAACTCATATTTTTTGCCATACCTGCTGCGTTTTTATCTCTTGAAAAAGAAATTTTGTGGATTCTTTCAATAGCAGCAATTTTAGGATTTATTTATTCCTTTAATTTCAAGCTGAAAAATTATTCCTTTAAATTGAAAAATGTTTTTTTAGTTAAAAACTTACTCATTGGTTTAGTTTGGGGCAGCCTTGTTTTAATAGGCTCCGAAGACCTTTATTATGAAAATGTTTTTTTTCTATTCATTTATTGTTCCTTGCAAGTTTTTATTGGTGGGGTTATTAGAGATGTGCCAGATTTAAAAATGGATGAAACAAATGGCGTTAATAGCTTACCTGTTGTTTTAGGAATAAATAATACTATTAAGTTGATGCACTTCATTAATTTTATAAGTCTTATTCTGTATCTTTTTATAGATAATAATTTGTTCTTTTTTCTGTTTTTTTTAATCCCTTTTTTTTGGAGGTGTTTTAATTTGCTACTTTTAAAAGGCTCTCCAAATAATTTAAAATGGAGTCAAACGATGAATTTATTTACCTGTGTATTAATTTTTATAGTTACTATATTTAATGTTTTTATTCTTAAATAATTTTCAGCCCCAAGAGTTTGCTCTTGTAATTTTATTTTCTGCTTCTTTGTTTTCTGTTTTGTGGGGATTTGATGCGTTAACACATAAAAAGTTAGTTAAAATTGATATTACTGATAAAGAACTTCAAACGCATAGAAATATTCTTCTTGTTTCTGTTTTGATGGAAATTTCTCTGATTTCTATGTTTTGGAACCCTTTGGTTGCATTACCTGTTTTTATTGCCTTATTTATTACTCGTTTCTCTCATGAGTTTATTGATGAGCTGCATTACCATACTGGTAGATGTAAGCCATATGAAAATTATTTACATATAGGGATGTGGGTTAGTGTTTTAACAAAAACATTTGCGATGTTTCTTTGGGGGTTTTGTTTTCAATATAACGGGGTTGTGGAATTGCCTTTTTACATTTACATATGGGCTGGTATAGTTTTAATATCAATGATGATAATTGGGTTTTTCGAATGGAAAAGATGAAAAAATATTCTTTCATGTAGAGATAAAATCAAGTAATATTTTATTAAACATTTTTTTTCTTTCAATGTGAGGCATGTGGCGTGCTTTTGAGATAACTTCTAGTCGTGCGTTTTCACCCAAATGTTCTTTCAGTTTTATAGCTGTCTTTAGTGGGCACAAGATATCTTCCTTTCCCCAAACTAATAGAATTGGTATGTCGCTTTTATATGTGCGGTGTTTTAAAAGTTTCTGGTCTTCTTTAAATGTGTCTATTAGTAGTTTTCTTTCTTTTGATTGAAAAGTATAAAGGGTGTTAAATATGTCTTTAAAAACAATTTTTGGAAATGGTTTTTTTTTATAGTTAATAAGGTCATAAATATTTTTCAATTTTAAATAGTTATCAGGGATCAGGACGTCTGATTTCTTCTCTACTCCAAAGTCTTTCATTATTTTTTCCCAACCTTCTTCAAAAACATATTTTACAGGAGAATTTATAATAAAAAGTTTTTTAATCGTGAAATTGTTGTTGTATAGCAATTCAAAAGCTATTGCACCACCATAGGATGTGCCCCCCAGTATAAAAGAATTAATTTTTAGATGGTTTAAAAGGCTTGTAACTGCTTTTATCTGTTCTTGAATGTGATAGTTTTTATTTTTGTTTGTTGAATTACCAAAATAAATAAGGTTCGGTATTATAATTTTATACTCTTTGCTTAAAACCTTAATTTGTTTTCTCCAAGAGTATTTCCCGTTTGGCCCAAAGGCGTGTAATAATAAAATAGCTGGCTTATCTTCTTTACTTATCCAATATTCCATGAAGTATTCACCTAAATCTACTTGATAAAAAAAAAGACCATTTTTATTAAATGAAAAGTCTATAAGTTTATCAAAAATACGAAATGGTGTAATCTTCATTTATTGTTTATTGAAGTGTTGAATGCTCTGCTTAAATTTTGAATCATATTTAATTGCCAATTCTAGTTTTTCTAATACGGTTTTTTCATGTTTATTAAGTAATTCTTGTCCTTTTTCTGGAGATATAAATTTGTTTTCAACCTCATATTCTTTTACTATGGTTTTTTTAAAATTTACTAGGTAAACAAAGTTGGAGTAATCTAATGATGATTCAAATAACCAATTATATTGAGTATTCTCTTGAAAAAACATTGGTGTTTCTTCTTTGTTTTTTCTATTAAATGGTATTTTTTGTTGGGTTGTGTACTCACTATCAACATAGATATGCGCTCTTTTTCTAATAGAACTTCCTACCAGAACAGGTTTAAAACTGCTTATTTTTTTTTCGTTAAACATAACCGAGTCTATGTGTCGAAGTTTTTGAAAAGGAGCAATAGGTCCATTTGCTTTGGTTTTTATCCATTTTTCAATTAAAAATAAATTTTTAAAAAATGAATTTGAGTCTTTTTGGGTTAATAAATCATTATATAATTCAAATACTGTGTCTAAAACAGCAGTTAATGGCACCCATTTCTTGTCGTATATTACATTGTAAAAGTCCAGCTCTTTTTCTTCTATTTCCATTCTTATTTCCTTTCCTAAACTCATTTCATCCTTTAGTTGAAATGTGTAGTTTTCAACACTATCGTTAATTATTCTTTTCCTAAAACGCAAAGAATATTCCATTTGAAATAAATCGCCTTCCTCGTTGTCTATATAAAGGTCATAGTATAAATATTGGGAATGATAAAATGAATAAAATTCATTTACTTTTTGAGAGTTTTTAATGAAGTCTTCGAAATTCATTTCCTCAGGTAAGGAAAATTTTTTCTGAGTTTCAAATCCTTGCCCATAAAAATTGACACTTAATAACAATAAACCAATTAACAATGTCTTTTTAATATCCATAGTTTCTTTTTCTTCCTTTTTTATTTAAAAAACTCTCTGGGTTTTCAGTTTTTTTATAATCAATAATTAATTTTCCATTTTTTATTATTATTTCTCCATTTTCTTTAATTGTTAGGTTCCTATTAAATGGTATTGGGTTGGGGTCTATTAAATCAAATGATTCTATAATTGAGGCTCTTCTTGACGCGATTTTGTTAAAATAAAGTTCTTCAATTGGGGGTGGCCACTTTGCTTTTGAAACACACTTCCTTAAGGTTAAGCTGTCCAAAAGAGAAATTTCCTTTGCCATCCATCTTAAATCATTGTAATCTGCGCTTGTATATGGCTCTAAAAACTCATTTATTGGATTTAATATGTAGATTTTATTGTTTTTTTTCATCGCAACCTTCCAATTAAAATCATTTACTAAACCTACTTTAAAATCAGAAGCTAAAACGCTATATGAAACACCAAAACTTGTTCCAAGATCAGAAAAAACTGCTGATACTCTGTAGTTGTAATTACCGTCATGGACGGTGGTTAATAGTGTATTTTCTTTTCTTGTGTCCCAATTTCCAATGAATGCGTGAAGCAATAGCGAACCTCTCAATTCTAGTCTTTTATGATTGTATAATTTATTTGGGAGAAACGACCCTAGCCTTTTTACTCTATCTGGTCTTGCCTCTAGTCCACATTTTATAAATTTCACGAATTCCTTACCTAAATATGGACTTAGGTTGTCATTTATTAAGCCCATTTCTTTATTTATAACTCCTTTTTCTAGTAAAAAGGGTTCTAAATTTATATTGTAAATATGCTGGATGCTATCTTTAAGTTGTTCCCAGTTGTTTATTGAGTTTGCTCCATCTAAAATCAACATCAGTTTTCCGTTTTTATAACAATACGGGTGATCTACATCGTAGCCAATTGATGCGAAAATTCTTGAAGCTGCTACATCAGTATGTACCTCATCTCCCCACTTTAAAGACCATTCATTATCTAAATCTAGGTCATCTGTCCTTATTTTTGGTGCTGAGCCAGAATAGCTAAGTTTTTTAAAAACAACTATCATTTCCTTTTTTGGTTTTATCTTTTTTGTTGTTTCTAATTCTTTAAATGCTTTATGTTTATTTTCTAAAATCGGAGACCAATAGGCTGTTTTATTTGGCTCTTTTTCTTTAATTAAAGAAACAGGGTATTGCATTTTCTTTTTACTCTTTATCGTAGTTCTAGCCATATTAATCTTGTCTTTTTTTGTTGGAAAAGGACTTGAGTTAATTATGGTTTTTTCAATAATAGACAGTCTTAAATGTTCGAGCTGAGAAATTAAATTAAGGGTGCCTTCATTAATTTTTGCTCTCTCTAAGGCGTGTTCTTCTAGTTTTTCACTTATGTGTTTAACATGTCTAATAAAGGCTTTTTTTCTTTTTGCAATAGGGAGTCCTATCAAATGCGTAATGTCTTTATTGGTGAGAAGGTTTGTTGTTTTTCTCAATTGATTTATTGAGATACAGCTGTCATTAACATATTTATTAATTAATGGCTTTTGTTCGTTTAATAAAAAATTAAATGCCTCTTCTTGAGAACGGCTTACAACTATGTTCAATAAATACATTACTAAAAAAAGGAATCTTATCATATAATATTTTTAGTAACTGTGTTGCGTTGTTATTTTTTTTAAATTTAAAGAAAAACCCCTTTTGCTATGAAATTATTTTACCCTAAAATATTATTTTTTTCTTTTCTTTCTGTCCTGTTTATGTCTCCGTTTTTTTGTCAAGAAAGCAGTTTTGAATTAAGTGATAAAAAATTTCGTTTAGAAATAGAACCCGCAACATTTTTTTTAAATGGCGCTGCTGCTAGTTTAAGCTATGCTATTGATGAAAAAAAGAATTTAAACCTTGGTGTTTACCTTTTAAGTTGTGATGTGCCCAACTTTAGTAAAGAGGGTGTTTTTGTTAATGTACAAGACGAAACGGAGGTTAGAATTGGTTTTGAGTTTGCTGTTACTGGAAAATACAAATTGAATTTATTTGAAAACAAAGAGGGGAACCCTTTTGTTGGTTTTATTTTAGGGTGGGAATATTTTGACATCAAGCAGCCATATGACTCAGAGTCTTTTAGAATATCAACTTGGATTTTTACACCTTACTTGGGTCACGAAATTTATTTATACAAACAAATGGTATATCTACACCCTCAATTAAGAGGTGTTTTATATTTTGGTTCAAAACATGAGTTTCCCTCTAGACCTGAACAGTTAAGTAGCTCGTATCTTTTACCTCAAGTAGGCTTAGGGGTTCGTCTTTAGGTCACCCAATTGAAAAAAACCTTAAACCAACTTCTTTGAAAAAGTATGATGTAGTAATTTTAGGGGGGGGCATTTCTGGATCTTTATTTGCGCTAAACTTAATAAAGAAAAAAAAAAGTCTTTCAATATTAATTCTTGACAAGGAAAGGCAATCTAAACCAAAAGTTGGAGAAGCTACAGCAGATTTATCTTCCATATTTCTAAATCGTTTAGGTATAAATCACTTACTTTCACAACAACAACAAAAAACAGGGTTACGTTTTATTTTTAACGAACAAAATAGTTCCGACAAGAAAGACGTTCTTGAGTTTGCTAGTCCTTCTTTTAAAACTTTTGCTAATGGCTATCACCTCAATCGTTCTGTTTTTGATTCAAAGCTATTATTGGAGTGTGAAAAAAAGGGGGTAACTGTTTTTCGACCTATTGAATTAAATAGTGCGAATTTTAAATCCAATAAATGCATTTTAAAAGTGTCATGTAATGGCATTAATTCTGAAATAGAATCTTGTTGGTTTATAGATGCCTCAGGAAGATTTAGATATATTAAAAAAAAATTCAATTGGGCAGACAAAAAAATCTCCTTAAATACTGGTGCTATTTCTGCTCACTTTACTAGTATGTCTGCGCCATCGAATTGGGATAGAGAAGACACGCCTTATTGGTTAAAAAATGCTCTTGGATCCAAGTCTTATGCAACAACTCATTTCTTAAAATCAAATTCTTGGTGGTGGTTAATTAAACTAGACGAATTCACCTCAAGCCTAGGTGTTGTTTACAATAAAAATAAAATAAGCGTTCGGGACCCTGAAGCATACTTTTTAGAATCAATAAAGCAAGATGCTATTTTATGTGAAGTGACAAAAAATGCACAGATATCTAAAATAAATCACCTTGATTCTCTGCCCTATATATGTACTAAGATGCATCAAAACAATGTTGCAGTTCTTGGGGATGCAAATGCTTTTATTGATCCGTTATTTAGTCCTGGTTTAGAAATAACAAGTCAGCAAAATGAGCATCTTGTTTTTCTGCTTTTAGATTATTTTAAGAACAATAAAAAAAACACTATTGCTTGGAAAAAATATGAAGACAAGTTTCTCAAAACCTACTTAGATAGGTCTTTCGTATACTCCAATTTGTATCAATTTATGCATTCTTATGATTTGTTTTCTAACGCAACTCAATTGTTGTTTTTTGGTTATCAATCTTTTGCTGTTTTGCCGTTAAGATATTTTCCAAGTAGGATTAAAAACCCTCTGAGGTTCTATAAGGTTGATGGATGGATATTTAAAAAACTTTTCAAGCGTTACCATAAAATTGTAATAAATCGAGAAAAAAATAATAGAAAATCTTCTAGTCTTAAACAGCCTGTATCTTACTCTGGCATTAATATACCAAATGGTTTTTACATCCTTTTTAAACCTATTCATTTAGGGTTAATTTGGCTATACAACTATATAAAAATTGAGTCCACTGAGTTTTATTTTTTAATAAAAAGAAAAATTAAGTAATTGGCTTAACCCCCTTTTAATTAATCATTTATGAAAATGTATTTTTAGTTTTGGTGTCATTAATAGAAATCTTTGATTAAATATGAAAAAAATCAATCTCTATTGGTTGTTAACTTTTTTTCTTTTTCTAATTATTTTCCTTCCTTCTATTTTAACGGATGGCATGTTTTTAGATGGTGTTACCTATAGTGCCATTTCAAATAATCTTGCTAATGGACACGGTGATTTTTTCAATCTTCACTATACAAAAACCATACATGCAAAATTTCATGAACACCCTCCTTTGGTTTTCATCATTCAGTCCTTTTTTTTTAAGGCTTTTGGGTCTAGTTTTTATACCGAAAGAGTTTTTGGTTTATTTATAAGCTTACTGACTGTTTTTGGAATTGCCAAAGTTTGGTGTTTGTTTCATGATAAAGAACAACAAAAATTTAATTGGGTTCCGATTGTAATATGGTTGTGTGTGCCTTTAGTAATGTGGTCTTACAGAAACAATGTTCTAGAAAACACCATGGGGGTATTTACTTTATTTGCAAGTTTTTTCATCTTGAAATCCTTAATCAATAACTCATGGGGTTATTTGGTTTTTGGGGGGGTATTCATTGTTTTTGGCGGCTTATCAAAAGGGCCTGTTGCTTTTTTTCCTCTTGTTATCCCTTTTATTTATGGCTTATTATACAAAACTAAAAACTATTCATTATATAATTCTTTTGCTCTTTTTGGGGTGGTTATTTTAATTGGTTTCGTTCTGTTTTTACTTTTTCCTGACTTATATAACAATATAACGCTATATTTAAACAAGCAACTTATTCCGTCAATTAACAACAATAGAGAAGTTACAACTGCTAATCGTTTTTATATTCTTTTAGTTCTTTTAAAAGAGCTACTTTCTCCTATTTTTGCCTTAAGTTTTATTGTTGCTTTAGCGCATTTCAAAAAGATAAAATTAACCCTCCCCAAACAAACCATTTTGTTTGGTCTCATAGCTTTAGCAGCTTCTGTTCCTTTAATTATTTCTTTTAAACAACGTGATTTTTATTTAGTTCCGACTATTCCTTTTTTTGCCCTTTCAGCTGGTTGCTTTTTGATAAAGCCAATACGATTATTAACTGCATTAATTTCACAAAGCTTTTTGAATTGGACTAAAAGAATTGTTGTTGTTTTATTCATCTTTTTTGGTGGCTTCGTTTTTATTTCTCAAAAAGGCAACTCTAGAGATAAGGTTTTATTGGAAGATGTTTATAAAATTTCATCAATAATTCCAGAGGGTTCAGTAATTTCAACTATTAAACAAATTCAAACAAACTGGCTTTTAATAGCTTATTTGAGTAGAATTGGATATATAAGTTTAGATGATAAAAGGCAACATCAATATCTTTTAACAAAAAAAGAAGAAGGCTGCCCAAAAGGGTATGTTAAAATAGGTGTTGATCTTGAGTTGTTTTATTTACTGAAAAGGGCTTCATTATGAAAAATTTGCTTTCTGATCCAATAAATGGGCTACTAAAAAAAGCTTTTACCAACATTAACACTCCTGAATCCACTAAATAAAACATCTGTATTCGTTTAGCATCTCAAGTTGTTATTGTTTTATATCTTTATTACAATTCAAAATTAGCTCAAATGAAAAAAGCGCTTTTTCTTCTTTTTTGTTTCCCTATATTTATTAATGGGCAACAAACCATAAATGGAACCATAAATCACAACAACATAACTAGAGAATACATTCTATATGTTCCAGCATCGTACAACCCAAACAATGCCGTTCCGTTAGTTTTTTGTTTTCATGGTTATTCTAGCAATTCTAACGCCAATTTTGCATACACTAATTTTAAAGCTATTGCTGATACTGCAGGGTTTATTGTAGTACACCCACAAGGAACTTTGGACAACACAGGAACCACTCACTGGAATGTAGGAGGGTGGACGATTGGGAGTACTGTTGACGATGTTGGTTTTACCTCGACTTTATTAGACTCCATTTCATCGGCTTATAACATTGATGCCAACAGGGTTTACAGCACGGGAATGTCCAACGGTGGATATATGAGCTTCCTTTTAGCTTGTCAATTGAACGACCGTTTTGCTGCTGTTGCTTCTGTTACTGGGTCTATGACACCGCAAACTTTTACTGCGTGTAACCTTGTTCATCCTACTCCTATAATGCAAATTCATGGAACAGCGGATGCAACCGTGCCTTATGCTGGTGATCCCTCGTGGACGCTTTCAATAAACAATGTTTTACAGTTTTGGTATGGATATAATAATTGTAATTCATCGCCCACTACGACACCTGTTCCAAATACCAATATTATGGACGGCAGCACTGTTGAACAAATTACTTATTCTGGAGGTGATAACGGGTCAAGCGTAGAGCACTTTAAAGTTATGGGTGGTGGTCACGATTGGCCAGGTGTTTTTGGTAATATGGATATGAATGCTACCATAGAAATTTGGAAGTTTTTTTTAAAATATAATTTAGCTGACCTCTCCTCGGTTCTTTCTGTTGAAGATAGTCAGCTTGGGAAGCTTTTGTGTCACCCAAACCCCGTTTCAGGTTTCCTGACTATTGATAATAAATTTACTGATTCTACCCCTATATCTATAAACAACCTACTTGGTCAGCTTGTTTATACTGGCTTTATAAGTGAAAACGATAATCAAATCAACGTTGAAAGCTTATTGCCAAACGTATACTTTGTTAGGGTTGGAGAAGAGGTGGTTAAGTTTATAAAACTATAAACACTTAAAATATTCAAAAGGCTCGAAGCACTCTTTACAAGTATACATTGCTTTACAAGCTGTTGAGCTAAAGGAGCTCACTCGATTAGTATTTGTTGAATTACACCTTGGGCAAACAACTTGTTTTGGAGCTCCTAAGATGGCGTTTTTATCTGTTGTTTTAAATTCTGGCGGAGCTATGCCGTATTTTTTTAATTTCGTTTTTGCTGCATTGCTTAACCAATCTGTTGTCCAAGCAGGATCGTATTGTGTTACAATTTCGTAATCGTTAACTTCTAATGTTGTCATTACTTTTTTGATGTCGTCTTGAAACCTGTCCATTGCTGGACAACCTGAATATGTTGGAGTAATTGTAATAATTGTTCTACCGTTTTTGTTAGATACGTCCCGTAAAACCCCCAGCTCTTTTATGGTGAGTACGGGTATTTCAGGATCTGGAATAATGGAAAGCTCCTGTTTTATTTTTTTTATGTCGTGCATATGCGATTAACCCAAAAATATAGGTTTCTAAATTAAAAAGCAATTAGGACCATTTAACTGATGGGGGCATTGACATAAGAATGGCTTCTGTGGAACCTCCTGTTTTGAGCCCAAAAAGAGTTCCCCTGTCCCAAAGTAGATTAAATTCCACATATCTTCCTCTTTTAAGTAGTTGTGCTTCTTTTTCTTTTTCTGTCCACTCTTTATTCATGTGGTTTTTGACAATAGCTACCATTGCTTCATGTGTTTGTTTTCCCACATCTTTAATAAACTCAAAATCTTTTTGCCAGTCTCCTGTATTTAAATGGTCGAAAAATATTCCTCCTTCTCCCCTAGCCTCTTTTCTATGTGGTAGATAAAAATATTCATCGCATTGTTTCTTAAAGTCTGGATAATACCCTTTGTTGTGAGGATTGCACGCTTCTTCCATTTTTTCATGGAAATATTTTGTGTCTTCTTTATTTACAAATGTTGGGGTCATATCAGCTCCTCCTCCGAACCACATATCTCCAGTAACTAAAAATCTTGTGTTAAAGTGAAATGCTGGAACTAATGGTGAGTTCATGTGTGCAACTAAGCTTATTCCTGAAGCCCAATAGTTAGGAGAGTTTTCTGTTCCTTTTATTTTAGTTTTATATTCTTCGCTGAATTCCCCTGAAACAGTAGATATATTTACGCCTACTTTTTCAAATACTTGGCCGCTCATAATGCTCATCTCTCCTCCTCCTGAGCCTTTGTGTTTCCATTTTTTTCTTTCAAATGTTGAAGTGTCTAGGTCTTGGAAAGATTGACAAATATCGTCTCTCAAAGATTTAAACCATTTTGCTGCGAGTGCTTTTTTTGTTTCAATATCCATTGTGCTTAGATTTTATTATCCTCTATAATCCACTCTGCATAACTGTTTGCTGTTTCTCTTAAAAAACCTTTTACTAACCTTGCTCCTTTCGGTTCGAGTGAACGAAGAATGTCCACAATTTCTATTAGCATATTTTCACAGGTTGGTTGGTAATTCACAAACCTTATTCTTTGGTTGATTGGCGCTATCTCTTTAAACCTTGAATCTTTTCTTAAAATCAACCTGTGATCAAATAGCGGCAGTATTTTTTCTTTTACAATGGCTTTTACATCACCAAAATCTACAACCATTCCACAGTCTGATGATTCCTTGTCTTTTTTTGGTTTACCAACATAGGTGACCATTAGGTGATAGCTGTGTCCGTGAATGTCTTTACACTTTCCTTCATAACCATCCAGGGCGTGTGCTGCTTCAAAATTAAATTGCTTGGTTATTCGAACATTCATCGGGGTTAATTTTATGTAAAAATAAGATTATATGTTTACTATTTTTGTTGCTAGATGTGTTTTAAGATTTATTGTGATTGATTTTGGCTCATATCGAAGATTTTGATGTAATTTTATCTCTGTTATACTCGAATGAACTCTTTTGACCAATTAATATCACAATTAAATAGGTTTAGTAAAAAATACCACGCCATCTCTACAGTAAGAGGGGTGTTGGTTTTTTGTTGCTATTCTATAGTTTTATTGGTTTTTGTTGGTTTACTAGAGTTTCTCCTAAACTTTTCGTCAACAGGAAGACAAATGCTTTTCATTGGTTTAGTGTTGATTCTTTTTTCGTTTTTCTCTTCTGTTGTTTTAATTCCTTTCTTTCGTTTTTTAGGGTTGCTAAAGAGGCTAGACCATCAATCTGCAGCAAAATTAATTGGAGATGAAATTTCTGAAGTAGGCGACAAATTATTAAATACTCTTCAGCTTGCTCAGAAAGAAAAAAACTACAATTCTTCTCAACTTTTATTGCTATCGGCCTCTATCAATCAGCGAGCAGGTGAATTAAGTTCTTTTTCTTTTTCTGAAGCTTTATCATTTAAAAAAAATAAAAAATTCCTCTTGGCTTTTGTTTTGCTTTTGTTTGGTTCTTCTATTGGTTCTTTTTTAAAACCTAATGTTGTCTTTTCTCCTTTATCTCGTGTTATAAATTATAACGAGGCGTTTTTACCTAGCATACCATTTGAGTTTATAATAAACAATAATGAAAATATAAAGGTTCTAGAAAATGATGATTTAAATATTGTAATTAAAACAAAAGGTGAAACGGTTCCAAACAAAGTATACATATACAATCAAGATCAGCGACTCTTACCTATTAATAACGGCAATGGCTTGTTTTCTTATTCTTTTAAGAACGTACAAAAGGACTTTTCTTTTTCTGTGAGTGATGATGATTTATGCACAAAAAATATTGCTGTTTCTG
Organism: Flavobacteriales bacterium; assembly: GCA_029243855.1. Classification (GTDB taxonomy): domain Bacteria; phylum Bacteroidota; class Bacteroidia; order Flavobacteriales_D; family Parvicellaceae. The sequence continues at coordinate 14,345 of JAQWRG010000025.1, forward strand.
TGCTTCCAAAAGCTAAGCTAAGCGGCCTTAGAACAATTTTATCATATCCGAAATATACCAAACTACCTAACGATACTATTTATGATTTTAGTGGCTTTGAGGTTCCGTTTGGAACCACCATGTTTTTTCGTTTTATAACCAGAAACACTTCTGTTTTTAGCGTCCGTTTTGTCGATTCCGTTTATACGTTTAATATCGCTAATGAAAACGAATTTTCATTTAAATATTTACCCCGGAAATCACAAGATTTTTTAATTACAAACCAAAATAGCTTTTCTGAGTTTTGTGATAGTAACAAAAGTAGTCTTGTGCTAATAAAGGATGAGTTTCCAGAAATTGAAGTAGATGAATTTTACGACTCGTCTTTTGCACTTCAAAAGTATTTTAATGGTAAAATCAATGATGATTATGGCATAAGCTTATTAACATTTAATTATGAGTTAAACCAAAAAATAGAAATTGTAAACGTGCCTATAAAGTCAACTGGAATTAACTTTTTTTCTTTTGATTTTAATTTTCAAAAAATAGCGCATGAATTGGGGGAAAGTTTTTCATATTATTTTGAGGTTTGGGACAACGATGTTTTAAATGGTCCTAAAAAAACTAGATCAAAAAAAATGGTGCTAAAAATTCCAACTAGCAAAGAACAAAACTTGGCAGACAAAAAAGCAAGGGAAAACACTGTTGAATCGTTTACCAACATAGAAAAAGAGGTGGAGTCGTTAAAAAATGAATTGGAAAACATAAAAACCGATTTATTAAGTAAAAAGGAAATGAACTGGAACGATAAAAACAGGATAGAAAACTTTTTAAAACAACAGCAGAATCTTCAAAAAAACCTTGAAAACCTTCAAAAGGATATGGCTAAAAAAGTTCAGCAATCTCAAAAAAGTAAAGAAATTTTAGAAAAACAGCAGCTTTTAGAGAAAATGATGTCGGAGCTTATGTCTGAAGAAATGAAAAAGCTTTATGAGGAAATGAATAAACTCATGAATGAAATGAATAAAGATGCATTATTAGATAAAATAGACGATGTTGAGATGAGTCAAGAAAACCTTTTAAAGGAGTTGGATCGCTCTCTTGAGCACTTTAAAAGATTAGAGGTTGAAAACAAAGCTGAAAAGTTGGCTGAAAAAATACAAGAGTTAAGTGCAAAACAACGCGACTTAGGAGAAAAAACGAAAGATAAAAATGAATCGTTATTTGATCTAACCAAACAACAGAATAAGCTTCAAGATGACTTCTTTGAAATTCAAAACGAACTTTCTGAGTTAGAAGAAATGAACAAGGAGTTAGAGGCTCCAAAAGAACTAAATAAAGAAGAGGCTGAAAAGGGTATTAATGACGATATGAATAAAAGCGAGAATGAATTAGAAAATGGTAAAAGAAAAAAATCTAGCGAAAGTCAACAAAATGCTGCCGACAAAATGGATGATTTAGCCTCTTCTCTTAATAAAATGTCGAGCTCTTCTGATCAACAAGAAGAAGATGCAGATGCGCTGCGACAATTGTTAGAGAATCTACTTACTTTTTCATTGGAACAAGAGGTTTTACTAAAAGAGCTTAAAAACCTTTCTAATCAAGATCCTAAATACATTAGTGTTGGGCAAAACCAAAGAAAATTAAAAGACGATGTAAAAATTATAGAAGACTCATTGGATGCCTTAGGAAAGCGTCAAATTATGATTAGCAACAAATTAAATACGGAGGTGCAGCAAATTAAAAGGTCTCTAAATTATAGCATTAAAAACATTACTGAGCGTAAACAAGGGGTTGCTAGGTCAAATCAGCACAGCGTAATGATGCACACCAATGAACTTGCGTTGTTATTGAGTGAAATGTTAAAACAAATGCAAAACAACATGCCTGGTACAGGAAAGTGCAACAAGCCTGGTGGTAAAGGAAAAAATCCAGGAAAATCATTGGCACAAAATGCTGAGCAATTAAAAAAACAAATTGAGCAAATGAAAAAAATGCTCAGTAACCAAAAAGGGAAGGGAAAGTCCAACTATGAACAGCTGGGACGATTAGCTGCCGAGCAGGCAATCATAAAAAAACAATTAATGGAATTGGCTCAAGAATTAAACAAAGACGGTTCTGGAATGGGCAATGGAGTTCAAGAAATGATTAAAAAAATTGAAAAAACAGAAGAAGAAATAATTGATAATAATTTTGATCTGTCTTCTATAGTGCGTCAAGAAGAAATTAAGGTTAAACTTCTTGAATTAGAAAAAGCCCTTAAAGAACAAGATCAGAAAAAAGAAAGGGAAGCAAAAGAGGGTGTAAAAAAAGAAGAAGAAAATTTTAATAATAAATTTGAAGATTATCAGAGGTTAAAACAAAGAGAAATTGACTTGTTAAAAACAATACCACCAAATTTGAAACCTTATTACAAAAATAAAGTAAATGAGTACTTTAATTCAATAGAAAATTAAACAATATATGCCTAACGCTGTTGATTCTGTTTTAAATTCACTCTCATTAAGTTCAGAGACGAAAAGTTTGTTAATACTTGAAAAGTGGATAAATAAACTTTGTGAAACCCACTCTATTAGCTCTGAAAAATATGGTAATATACTTATTGCCGTCACAGAAGCTGTTAACAACGCTATTATCCATGGAAACCTTAATGTGATTAGTAAACAAACTGTTGTTTCTTACGATATAAGTGAAAAAACACTCTCCTTTTTTATTAAAGACGAGGGTTTTGGTTTTGATTTTAACAATCTACCTGACCCAACAGATCCTGAAAATATTGAAACCCCTGATGGAAGAGGCATCTTTTTGATGCGTCACCTTTCAGATGACGTTGTTTTTCATAATGAAGGCTCTTTTGTTGAGATTTTATTTAATCTTTAATCGTTCAAATGGGGGTTTTGTTTCATTCTGATGGCGTTGGCTTCAGCATAAGCAATCCTGAAAAGTTAAATACCTGGCTTATTAAGTGCCTTTCTTGCTTTAATAAAAACTGTAGTGAAATCAATGTAATTTTCTGCAATGATGATTATTTACTATCAATTAATAAAACCTATTTAAATCACGATTACTACACCGATATAATAACTTTTGACTATTCTAAAGCCGGTGGTGTTTCTGGTGATTTGTACATTTCCATAACAAGAGTTGAGGATAACGCAAAAAAATTAAACATTGAATTTAATGACGAGTTATATCGAGTAATTGTCCATGGTGTCTTACATTTGTGTGGATTAAAAGATAAAACTAAGCAAGAAAAGGAAATAATGAGAGCCAAAGAAGATGAAATGCTTTTGTTAATGTCTTGATTATCAGTTTTTTATATTGTTCCACGTGAAACATTTAGATGCTTAAAGAATACGATGTAATAGTTGTTGGTGCTGGGCACGCAGGAAACGAAGCTGCTGCCGCTGCTGCCAATCTTGGTTCTTCTGTTTTGATGGTTACTATGAATATGGAAACTATTGGTCAAATGAGTTGTAATCCTGCTATCGGTGGAATTGCTAAAGGTCAAATTGTTAGAGAGATAGATGCGTTAGGTGGTTTAACGGGAAAAATAACCGATCTCAGTGCGATACAGTTTAAGCTGCTAAACCAGTCAAAAGGCCCCGCTATGTGGAGCCCAAGAGCTCAATGCGATAGAAAACTTTTTAGCAACTATTGGAGAGAGAATTTAGAGGCAATTGAAAACCTAGATTTCTGGCAAGATATGGTTACGGGAATAATTGTAGACAAACACAAAGTTATTGGGGTAGAAACCTCTATGGGTTTAAAAATAAAAGCTAAAAGCGTTGTGTTAAACAGCGGAACGTTTTTAAACGGCTCTATACATTTGGGTGAAAAGAAATTTGGTGGTGGTAGAATGGGAGATAAATCATCTTGTGGAATAACTGAGCAATTAGAGTCGCTTGGTTTTGTGTCTGGCAGAATGAAAACGGGAACACCCCCAAGAGTAGACGGAAGGAGTTTAAATTTTAAATTAATGGAAGAACAGCCTGGTGATGAAAATCCTGGAAAATTTTCCTTTTTTGATGAAACTAAGCCGCTAAGCAAACAAAAAAGTTGTTTCATAACATACACCAATGATAAAACCCATGAAATCCTTCGTTCTGGTTTTGAAAGAAGCCCTTTGTTTAATGGGTCAATCAAATCTCTTGGTCCGAGATACTGTCCATCAATTGAAGATAAAATCAATAGATTTAGCCACAGACCTAGACATCAAATTTTTGCTGAACCAGAAGGTTGGAATACAATAGAGTTTTATATAAACGGGTTCTCCTGCAGCCTTCCCGAAGAAATACAATTAGAAAGTATGCAAACTATTCCAGGTTTTGAAAATGCAAAAATGTTTAGGCCTGGATATGCTGTAGAATACGATTATTTTCCACCTACACAGTTAAAACACTCATTGGAAACAAAATTAATTGAAAACCTTTTTTTTAGTGGGCAAATTAACGGAACCACCGGTTATGAAGAGGCTGCTGGACAGGGAATTATGGCTGGAATAAATGCACATTTAAAAATAAACCAAAAAGAGCCGCTAGTGCTTTCAAGAGATGAGGCATACATTGGTGTTTTAATTGATGATCTTATCACAAAGGGAACTGATGAGCCTTATAGAATGTTTACTTCTAGGGCTGAATATAGAATACTATTAAGGCAGGATAATGCAGACTTAAGATTAAGTCAAATAGGTAGAAAAATTGGACTTCTAAGTGAAAATAAATACGAGCGTGTGCTTAAAAAAATAGAGGAGAGCGATTTGTTACTAAAAGAAATTAAAAAAACTTCTGTTATTCCTTCCGAAATAAACCCGATGTTAAAGTCAAAGAATTCGAAAGAAATTACACAAAAGGTTAAAGCTATATCAATTCTTTCAAGGCCTAACATAAGCATAAATGATGTTGTTTCTTGTAGTAAAGAACTTCAAGACTCCAAAGAAAAGTTAACCTTAATAAGTGACGCTTTAGAACAAACTGAAATTAATATAAAATACAACGGTTATATTAAGAGAGAAAAAGAAAATGCTGATAAACTAAAAAGGCTTGAGCATGTAGAAATACCTGAAGATATCGATTATGCTAAATTCTCTTCGTTATCAACAGAATCTAAAGAAAAGTTGAACAGCATTAAGCCTATAAACATTGGCCAAGCAGCAAGAATTAGTGGGATAAAACCCTCTGATATTAGCATATTATTAATCTATTTAGGTAGGTAATTGTTCCACGTGAAACACGATTTAATTAACATACATGAATGTCCTTTATGTGGACACAAAGAGTCTAAAAAGTATATTTCAGCAAAAGATCATAATGTTAGTAATGATTTATTTACTGTTGTGGCTTGTTGCTCTTGTGGGTTTAAATACACGAACCCAAAACCAACTGAAGAAACCATAGGTAATTATTATCAAAGTAATAATTACATTTCTCATACGTCATCTAAAAAGGGAGTTTTTAATATTATATATCATGCCGTAAGAAATTATCAATTAAATAAAAAAGAAAAATTAATAGTTAAACACCATAAAAACAACGACACTAAAAACCTTCTTGATTTTGGATCAGGAACTGGTGAGTTTTTAAAACATTGTCAAAACAAAGGTTGGAAAACCCTTGGTGTTGAGCCAGAAAAAAAAGCTGCAAACTATGCTAAAAAAAAACACAATATAAATGTTGTTGGGATTGATGATTTCTATTCAAAACAACGCTCTGAATACGATGTGATTACAATGTGGCACGTTTTAGAACATGTGTATGATCTTGAAAAATACATATTACATCTTCATAAAATATTAAATAATAACGGACTTCTAGTTTTAGGACTTCCTAATTGTAATTCTTATGACGCCAACTATTACAAGGAAAGATGGGTGGCTTGGGACCTGCCAATTCATTTATATCATTTTACAAAAAAAGATATTCAAAAAATTGCTGATAAGCATGGTTTTAAAGTTATTGAAACCAAACCACTCCTTTTTGATTCTTTTTATATAAGTATGTTAAGCGAGCAAAAAAAGGGGCGGTCTAAACTTTTTGGTTTATGGCGCGGTTTAATTTCCAATTTAAAAGCTAAAAAACAAAAAGAATTTTCTAGTCACATATATATTTTAAGAAAAGGCGGGTTTTAAGGCAATTTAAGACACTTTAAGACACGCTTATTGTATAAATCATTAGATTTTAATCTAAATCTCTCAAACCTCATTAAAGTGTTTTTTTATAAAACACTGGCAATCAGTTGATTATGTTTTCCAGGGTCTTGATTTGATTTTTTGGTGATGTGTTTTTATATAAAATGTTATAGGTAGTTTTCAAAATTGGGTAGTTTTCAGCGTTGGCTCCAAGAAGTTCGTGAATGCATTTTGTTGCATTATATCCTTCTGCAACCATATTCATAGACTCTTTGGTGTTTTTAATGGAATACCCTCTTCCAATAAAGTTTCCAAACTTTCTATTTCTGCTGTGTAAAGAATAACAGGTTACTAAAAGGTCTCCTAAGTAAGCCGAGTCGCTTATTTTCCTTTCTTTAGGATCAATGCTGTAAATAATTTTTCCTAGTTCTGAAGCGCTTGACGATATTAATACAGATAAAAAATTATCACCATATCCTAATCCGTGGCAAACCCCAACAAGTAAAGCATAAATATTTTTTAAAATAGCTGATAATTCTGTCCCGAAAACATCGTTGGATTTTTTAACAGACACAAAATGATTGGTCATTTGACTAATAATAAGAGATGAAACTCTATCGTTTTGAGCAGAAAAGGTAAGGTAGCTTCTTCTTGACATGGCTATTTCTTCTGCATGACAAGGTCCGGAAATAACACCATAATCGACTTTGTTGTAAATTTCCTGAAAAAACTTATAAGGAGTTAGGTTTCTTTGGGGAACTACTCCTTTTGTGGCCGAAATAATAGATTTACCAACTAAATCATCTTTATGGATATTTTTAAATGTGTTTAAAAGAAATTCAGCAGGTGTTGCCACAATGAGTATGTCGCTAGCATTAATTAAATCGATAACCGAAGTGGTTAACAAAACTTTTGATGGATCAATGAAACAATTGGGTAGGTATTTTTTATTTCTCTTTTCTTCTATTATGTTGTCAATGTGATGCTGTGTTCTTACGCACCAATAGGTTTTTGAATTTTCGTTTGACAACAAACTAACCAAGGCTGTTCCCCAGCTTCCACCTCCAATTACTCCAATGGTTTTCATCTTTGACTAATTATGGTTTTTAATTGATTAATTACTTTTGGAAAACAGATTAAAAACCACTCCGTAAAAAGTTCTGGTCTTGTAGAAACTGTTTTTTCTAAATTAGAAATGGAAATGTATTTATATTCCGATACTTCCGCTGTATTAATTTTTGGTTTTTGATTGGTAAAACCAAAAAAAACATGGTCAAACTCATGTTCGGTAAGCCCCTTGTCTAATACAGCTTTATATGTAAACGTAAAAACCTTATTTAATACACAAGATATGCCCATTTCTTCGTTTAATCTTCTGTATGCTGCCTCAATGTTTGTTTCGTTTTTTCTAGGGTGACTACAGCATGTGTTTGTCCATAAGCCCCCCGAATGATATTTTTCAATAGCTCGTTTTTGAAGCAACAGTTCGTTTTTATCGTTAAAAACAAAAATGGAAAACGCCCTATGCATAAGCCCTTTAATGTGAGCTTCCTGTTTTTCCATATAGCCCAAAACTTTATCTTTCTCGTTAACTAAAATTACTTCTTCCATTTACTTTAAGCTGTTTTTTCTGTTTGCTAATTCCCATGCTGTTAAAAAAACGTATTGGGAAACTTTTTCAAGTTTACTAAAATTAATTTTATCAATTTCATCCGTTGGTTTATGATAATCTTCATGAAGGCCTCCAAAATAAAAAATTACAGGAATGTTGTTTTTAACAAAATTATAGTGATCAGACCTATAATAAAACATGTTTGGATCTTTTTCATCGTTGTAGGTGTAATCTAGTTTAAACCCTATGTGTTTCTTATTTACTTGCTCGTTAATTTGGTGTAGATCTTTACTAATTTTATCAGAACCTATTAAATATATGTAATTATCGTCAGCTTGTATTGTGTCTCGCCTACCAACCATGTCTATATTTAAGTTTGCAATCGTTTTGTTTAAATCAAAGGCTGGGTTATCGGTATAATATTTAGATCCGAATAGGCCCTTTTCTTCTCCAGAAACCGACAAAAACAATATACTTCTTTCTGGTTGAACACCATCATCGAAAGCTTTTTGAAAAGCTTTTGATATACTCAATAACGCGGCTGTTCCTGATCCGTCATCGTCTGCACCATTACAAACTTCTCCACGATCATAACCTATGTGATCGTAATGAGCAGAAAGAACCAAAACTTCTTCTTTATTTTTGCCAGGAATGTAACCTAAGACATTTTCTGCTTTTACAATATTATTTACATCTGTATGAAAAGAGACTTTTGTGTCTGATTTAAAAATATCGTTAGTAATAGTGCGGTTATACATTACATATGGTTTTTGTATAGTAATTTGCTTATATACTTTTTCGGAAATAAAGAAAACAGGTATCTCTGATTTCTTTACTTGTACAGAATTATGCATTTTCATTTTTGGGTTGAGAATGTGCTCTTTTATTCTTTGGTTTTTATCGTTAAAATCTTTAAGCATAAATATTGCTGCTATTGCCCCATTTTCTGCAGCAGATTTTACTTTATTTCTCCAATTAGCATCACTTGAACTATACATATATGGATTTGCCGCTTCAGGAACACCGTCTTGAATTAACACCACATTTCCTTTAACGTCTCTATTTGTATAAAAACTTCCAGTACTATTCTCTATTCCATAACCAACAAAAGTCACTTTAGTGTTTTTATAATTTGTTTTTTGTGGGTTTCCAAACACGTAAAAATCTTCTATTAATTCAAGTGGTTCACCATTTATACTTAAAGAAACATTGGTAAAATCAGTTACATTGACCTCGTATTGCTGATAATATGATGTATCAAAAACTGGTTTAATATTATTTTTAATAAAGTGGTTTTTAATATATTCTGCCGCCTTCTTTTGACCTTTTGTAGCTGTTTCTCTTCCTTCTAATGAGTCTGAAGCCAACACACTTAAGTCTCGAAATAAATCTTGTTTGTTTATTAATAAAGAGTATTTCTTGGCTTGATCTAGATCGGATTCTACAATTCTTTTAGAAATGACACCACATCCCAAATTTGTAAGTAATAAAAAAAGACAGCAGTATAGATTACGCACAATTAATTTTATTAACTCTATTAAGGTGTCTTCCCCCTTCAAATTTAACCGAAAGAAAAGCGGAAACTATTTCTTTAGCATCTTTTGTGTTTAAGTATCTTGCTGGAAGTGCAATTGTATTTGCATCGTTGTGTTGTCTAGCTAGTTCAGCAATTTCTTTAGACCAACACAATGCACTTCTAACACCTTGGTGTTTGTTTGCGGTCATGTTAATTCCGTTTCCGGAGCCACAAAGTAATATAACCCTTTCTGCTTTTTTTTCTAATAGTCTATTAATAGCTTTATGAGCTATATCAGGGTAATCAACACTATCTGTATTGTATGTGCCAACATCAAAAACATCGTGTTCTTTGCTTATTTGATTAATAATTTGATCTTTTAGTTCAACACCCGCGTGATCACATCCAATGGTAATTGTCATGTTATTAAGTTGTTAATTATCGTTTATAAAATTATTAAATATTTTTTTGGTTTTTATGTTTTTCTTTTGCTTATAAAAAAGATACTATAAATCTAATTTGTAGAATATAATGTTTAAATAGATTTTCAACATAAATTTGAGGTTTATTAAAACAGAATTTAATTAAACTTATCACCAATTTTCATTTAATTAGCTTTTTTATATTTTGTTAATATGTATTATATAATATTGATTTGCAGTAATATATATCATTATTTATTGTTAATAAAGTAATAATAAAATGTAATATCTTAAATACAACAACCTTTTGCTTAAAAGTTATATACTATATCAACAAGCTAATAATAATAAACTATTATATATATATATATTATTATATATATGTATTGTTAATACTAATTGTTTATTAAGTCAAGAATCTAATTATGTTAAACTTTATGACGATTCGGGAATTTTAACAAGTGAGGGAAATTTAATTAATAATTTACCTGATGGCGAGTGGGTCAGTTATCATCCTAATGGTCAAATAAAATCAAAGGGCAATTGGAAAGCTAATCAACTACAGGGATATTGGTCTTTCTACAATTCAAAAGGCAATCTTATTAAAGAAGAAGAATATGTTAAAAATCAAAAACAAGGAAAATCCGTTTCCTATGACTCTTTAGGTCTTTTAATTAAAGAGACCAATTACACAGGTAATAAGAAAAATGGGCTTGAATTTGTGATGTTTAAAAGCTTAAAACAACCAAAATTTATTTATAATTATTACAACAATCTTAAACATGGGTTGAATAAAGAATTCGATAGTTTAGGAAACATTATATCCTTATTAAATTACGATATGGGGATGATAATAAAAAAAGAAGAAATAAATAGATTTGACAGAGATCACAAAAAACACGGTATTTGGAAAACATTTTTTCCAAACGATAAAGTTAAATCAGAACAAATTTATTTTCATGGTGATTTAAACGGAACATCAAAGAAATACAATAGTAATGGTGGTCTTAAAAGTGTAGAAAACTTTAATAAAGGAGAGGAAGTAAAACCAATAGCAAAAAAAGATTTAAAAATAACTAAAACTAAAAACGCTGATGGTTATACGTTAAAAGGGGTCATTAAAAATGAAATAAAACACGGATTATTTAAAGTTTACGATGAAAATAATAGATTAATAAAACAAGAATTTTATAAAAAAGATACGTTGGTTTTTAGTGGTTTTGTAGATACATTAAATAATAAAAATGGTCTTTGGGTTTATTATCACACAAATGGAAACATTAAAAAAAAAGGAAATTATTTGAATAACCGAAAAACAGGGGAGTGGATTTTTTATCATAAAGATAAAAATATAGAACAAAAAGGAAATTATTTAAATGGCACCCCACAAGGAAAATGGATATGGTGGTATGAAAACAACCAAACAAGAAGAGAGGAAGAATACATTAGAGGAAAAATAAATGGGTTGGTTTATGAATACGACAGTCTTGGAAATATTATAACTGAAGGAAACTTTGTAAATGGAGTGAAAGAAGGTCCGTGGAAGTATGTTTATAACGACTTTAAAGAAAGTGGTGTTTTTGCAGATGGTATGAAAACAGGGGAGTGGAAAGCACAATATACTAATGGAAATAAATACTTTACTGGCGAGTATTTAAATGATATACCAATAAATAATCATATTTATTATTACGCAAACGGAAAAGTAAAAGAATCAGGCTCTTATTTAAGAGGAGAAAAAGAAGGGGAGTGGAAAAAATACAATAACCAAGGAATTGTGGTTATTACTACTCAATATAAAAATGGCGAAGAATACAAAGTTGACGGGGTAAAATTAAAATGGAAATAATGAGTTTAAAACACCATATTATTTTTATTTTATTTTTCTTATCCTTTTCTTTTTATAGTCAAAATGAATACATACAGGTTGATTCATCAGGAATAATCATAATAAAAGACCTAAAAGGATACGATTTAGACCAAACGAACTGGACGTGTATAATCAATAAAGAAACCAAGAACTTATTTTTAACAAAAACTACGAAAAACAATCGAAAATTCCTTTCCTTTTTTTTCCCATATGATTTTAATTTAGATGAATACGAAACAGGAGAGATTGATTTAATTGTTAAAAAAGAAGAAAAAATAATATTTAACAAAAAAGTTTTTTTTAATCTTAAACCAAAAGGAAAATACCAATTATATAATTTTTCATCCAACATTAACCATAAGGAGATAAGAGGAACAATAATAGACGCTTACTTCTTTGAGTCCGTGAAAAATAAACATGTTATAGTAAGATCTATCTCTAATGAGAAACGAATTTATTTTTATTATTTAATAGACGATGAAATAATTAACATTCATACGGATTTAGTTGATTATAATTCCCTTAATTCAATATCCAACCCTATAATAATAACAGATTTAAATAACGACTTGATTCCAGAAATAACATGTAAATACCAAAATAATAATCAGGAAAAAATGGTGTTTTTTAAAGAAAAAGAAAAATTTATTTGTAGAAAAGAAAAGAAAAAAATAAACCATTCTGAGGCGTTGAATTTTTTAGAAAACATTTTCTACAAGCAACACTTATTGAATGAAACAATCAACAGCCAATGAATAAGTTATACATTATTCCAACTCCAATAGGCAACTTAAAAGACATAACTTTTAGAGCTGTCGAAACTTTAAAATCTGTTGAATACATCTGTGCTGAAGACACAAGAACAACAAAAAAGTTATTAAATCACTATGAAATCACTAATAAATTAGTTGCATATCATCAACACAACGAACATAAAATAGTAGATAAAATAATTGATGATCTATTAACTAAAGAGGGAGATGTTGCTGTTGTTTCTGATGCTGGGACACCAGGAATTAGTGATCCTGGATTTTTACTTGTAAGTAAGGCAAAAGAAAATAATATCTCTGTTTTATGTTTACCCGGACCAACAGCGTTTGTTCCTGCGTTAATTCAATCAGGTTTTCCTACAGATGTTTTTTTATTTCATGGCTTTTTGCCACACAAAAAAGGAAGGAAGAAACTTTTATTACAATTTAAAGAAGAAATAAGAACAATAGTTTTATACGAATCACCACATAGATTATTGAAATTATTAACTGAATTAACAGAAATATTTCAAGAAAAAAGATTGGTTTCTGTTTCTAGAGAAATAACAAAAATACACGAAGAAACCGTTTCAGGAACCCCTAATGAATTACACACTTATTTTAGTCAAAAAAAAGTAAAAGGAGAAATTGTAGTGGTAATAAAAAAAGTATAGAAAAGTAATTACTTACTTTTGTCAATTAATTAAAATCATGAGCTTGTACAACCATAGGGAAATAGAAAAAAAATGGCAAAAATATTGGGTCAAAAACCAAACGTTTAAAGCAGAAGAAAAAAGTATAAAACCAAAGTTTTATGTGTTAGATATGTTTCCTTATCCTTCTGGAGCAGGACTTCATGTTGGTCACCCCTTGGGCTATATAGCATCAGATATTTACGCTAGATATAAAACATTGACTGGCTATAACGTTCTTCACCCTATGGGCTACGATTCTTTTGGTTTACCAGCTGAACAATACGCCATTCAAACAGGACAACACCCTGCAAAAACAACAAAAACAAACATTGAAGGAGGGGAAGATAAAGAAGGAAACAAAATTGCTGGTTATAGAAATCAACTGGATAAAATAGGGTTTTCCTTTGATTGGGATAGAGAAATAAGAACATCAGATCCAAGTTATTACAGATGGACACAATGGATTTTTAAGCAAATTTTCAATTCATGGTACAACAAATCTTCTGACAAGGCAGAGTCGGTAAAAACATTAGTTGATGTTTTTAAAAAAGAAGGAAATAAACACATAAAAGCAGCAACAAATTTTGATACCACATTTTCAGCAGAAGAGTGGAACAGTTGGGATGAAAAACAACAACAATCAGTACTTATGAACTACAGGTTAACCTACCTTTCTGAAACATGGGTTAACTGGTGCCCAGAGCTTGGAACAGTATTAGCCAACGATGAAATAAAAGAAGGACTATCTGAAAGAGGGGGGTATCCTGTTGAGCAAAAAAAAATGACACAATGGAGTATGCGAATTACAGCATATGCAGAAAGGTTGTTAAGGGGATTAAATAATTTAGATTGGACAGACTCAATTAAAGAAATCCAAACCAACTGGATAGGGAAGTCCCAAGGAGCATCAGTATTTTTTTCTATTGAAGGTAGTCAAGAAAAAATAGAGGTTTTTACCACAAGGCCTGATACTATTTTTGGTGTTTCTTTCATGGTGTTAGCACCAGAACACCCATTGGTGTCAATAATTACAACACCTGAGCAAAAAAACAAAATAGAAAAATACCAAGAAAAAGCAGCAGCAAAATCTGAAAGAGACAGAATGAGCGAAGTGAAAACAATTTCTGGAGAATTTACAGGAGCATACGCCATTCACCCCTTTAGCGGAAATAAAGTTCAGGTATGGATAGGAGACTATGTTTTAGCAAGTTACGGAACAGGCGCTGTTATGGCGGTCCCCTGTGGTGATCAAAGAGATTGGGATTTTGCGAAACACTTTAAAATAGACATAATCAACATATTTAAAAATAAAGATATCTCAGCAGGTGCTTACACGGAAAAAGACGCAACAATTACGAACTCTGAATTTTTAAATGATTTACCAGTTAAAAAAGCAATTAAATCAACAATTTATGAACTGGGTAAACAAAACAAAGGCTTAGGAAAAACACAATTCAAAATAAGGGACGCGGTTTTTTCTAGACAGCGTTATTGGGGAGAACCATTTCCGGTTTATTATAAAGACGAAACACCCTATTTGATTGAAGAAAATAAGGTGATAGAATTACCAGAGGTTGATAAATACTTACCAACAGAAGGGGGGGACCCGCCACTAGCCAGAGCGAAAAAAAAATCATGGAACGTTAGCGGCTATGGGGATAGAATGGAATACAACACAATGCCCGGATGGGCTGGAAGCAGCTGGTATTTCTTAAGATACCTAGACCCAAAAAACAAAGAGAGTTTTGTTTCTAAAGATAAAATGGAGTATTGGCAAAATGTGGATTTGTATATTGGTGGTGCTGAGCACGCAACAGGACATTTATTATACGCAAGGTTTTGGTCAAAAATATTGTTTGATTTAGGACATATTTCTTTTGATGAGCCTTTTAAAAAGTTAATTAATCAAGGGATGATTCAAGGGAATTCTGCTTTGGTTTATCGAGACAACAATTCAGGAAAGTTTATTTCAAAAGGTAAAATCAACAACCAAAAACTAACCCCCATACACGTAGATATTAATTTTTTAAATGGAGATCTACTAGACGTTGATAAATTTAAGAACTGGAGAAAAGAATATAAAAACGCAGAATTTATTTTTGAAGAATCAGGAGAGTACATATGTGGAAGGGAAATCGATAAAATGTCTAAATCAAAATATAACGTTCAAACACCAGATGATTTAGTAGAGAAATATGGAGCCGATACACTTCGTTGTTACGAAATGTTTTTAGGACCACTAGAGCAACATAAACCATGGGATGTACAAGGAATAACCGGTGTCCAGGGCTTTTTAAAAAAACTATGGAAGCTTTTTCACAAAGATGATGTGTTTTTAGTAATTGATCAAAAACCATCAAGCGAAGAATTAAAAATACTTCACAAAACAATAAAAAAAATTAAAGAAGACATAGAAAGATATTCCTTCAATACGCCCGTTTCAGCCTTTATGATTTGTGTTAATGAATTAACAGCATTAAAGTGTAACAAAAAACAAATATTAAGCGAGTTATTAATTATTATATCTCCTTATGCTCCTCATATATGTGAAGAACTATGGGGAAAATTAGGAAACAAGCAAAGCATAACAAAAGAAACGTTTCCTTCTTTTAATCAGGAATATTTAATTGAAAACAATTATAAATATCCGGTTTCATTTAATGGTAAAATGAGGTTTACGATGGAGTTACCTATTAATTTATCAAAAGAAGAGGTTGAAAAAGAAATATTTAAAAATGAAAAAACACAAACCTACTTAAAAGGGGTTGAACCCAAGAGAGTAATTGTTGTGCCTAAAAAGATTGTTAATATAGTTTTTTAATAACCAAGCATTTCTTGAGTAAAAACAAAGCTATTTATTTTACAACCCTTTTTGTTTTTAAATGTAATTTCTAATGCCTTTTTTCCTTCTAAAAGAATAATTTTTCCGCAACCATAATTCTTTTTTAGAATTAACGAATTCTCAACACGATCACCTACATTTTTTAAATGTTTAGAGAATTTTAAACGATGTTTAGGGCTTGATAGAGGAGAACATGTCAAATCATACAAATCATACCTATAATTCTCTCTCTTTCCAACATATATTTCAGAATGATGCCTATCTCCAGAAAAAAACAATACACCGTTTATCTTTTCTTTTTGAATAAAATTTAAAAGGTCTTCCCGCTCTTCTGGAAACTCTCGATAGGAATCATGACCGATAAGAGGGTTTATTACCTGGCTAGAACTTACAATAACCTTAAAAATAGCAGAAGAGTTTTTTAAGCTTTCCTTAAGGTCGTTTAATTGTTGCTTACCCAAATAATCACCTTTCAATACACTTCTATTTGTTCGGGAATCAGTTAGAAAAAAATCCACCTCTTTATTTTTTACAACGATGGAAACATCTTTATTATTAATGCCTGTTGGATTAACCCAAAAATTTTTAAAAGCTAGTGTAGTTAATGGTGCATTTATATAGTCTCCTTCACAATTATTAGGACCAAAATCATGATCATCCCACGTTGCGTAATGTTTTATTCCTGATGAAAGAAAAGAGGACAAATCTTTATTTGTTCTTATTCCAATATATCTGTTATAAATACGCTTTAAGTTTTTTAAATCATAATAAGGCATCAAATATATATTATCACCCATCCAAATCATTTTATCAACCTGCTCTTTTTGCATTGAACGATATATTTTAGTTGTGTTCCAAGCTCTATAGCCTTTTGCTAGGCCATCAGCAATAAAAGCACAAGAGCCAAATAAGAAGTCGTTGTTTCTTGCCTTAATTCTATAGGAATAAGCTTCGCTTTTCTTTTTAGAAAGCCTTATAGAAAAAGAAACGGTTGAAACGTTAGGGTGAGTAAAAAACAACTTATAAGCTTTGTGTTTTTTAAAAAGCATAGCCATATTGGTATCTGGCATTATCGTACAATCAACACCAACATCTAATTTACCAAGAGTAAGAGAGTCAGCATTTTTTGTCATTAACCAAAAGACAGCATTACTATCTGTGCATTCACCTAATAAAGGACCGCTAACAATCTTTTGCGAAAAAGAAAAAGATGAAAAAAAGATGAAAAAAAAGCTAATTTTTATTTTTATGGAGCTTAAATAAGGCTTTAAAGTTAACATCCTCATCACGAACAATTTTCTTGTAAAATACAACAATTACCCCAACACTAAAAGAAATGGCAAAATCAGCAACATTAAAAACAGGAGGAAACACCTCACCCTTTAAACCAAAAGGAGCCCAATCAGGCCAATTAAACTTAAAATGTATCATATCCACCACACAACCCTCCAAAACCCCAGCATACCCGCTGAAATTAACCCCAGCAACACCATTATAGCCAACCCAGTGACCAATCAAAGGGTCCCAAGTTGTGCCGAGATTAAAAATTAACCCATAACACACACTATCTAAAATATTTCCAAGAGCCCCAGAAAAAATTAAAGAAACACAACCGATAAAAACAACATGAGTTTTAAGACGTATTAATTTTAATAAATACCAACCTATAGCAAAAACAGCCGCGATTCGAAATAAACTAAGCAGGTATTTTCCATATAGGTTTCCAAAAGAAAAACCAAAAGCCATTCCAGGGTTTTCAATAAAATCAAGATGGATAAAACCAAAGCTACCTATAGACGAGTTTAAACCATAGTGAGATTTCACCCAAATTTTGGAAAATTGATCTATAAATAGAACAGTAAGGATAAGAAAAAAAGAAAGTTTTTTTCTAGACAAAACAGATAAATTAACCTTCAGCTTTTTTAGCTTCAATGCTTAATGTTGCATGGGGAACAAGCTTTAATCTTTCTTTACTAATAAGCTTTCCTGTTTTTCTACAAACACCATAGGTTTTATTATTAATCCTAATTAAAGCGTTTTCAAGGTTTTTTATAAATTTTTCAGAACGAGCCGCCAATTGAGCGTTTTCTTCTCTCATTAAGGTTTCAGCACCATCTTCCATCATATTAAAAGAACGACCAGTATCGTCTGTTCCATGATCATCTTTATGAGATAAAGAACCTTTAAGAATTAATAAATCTTCCCTAGACTCAACTAGTTTGCTTTCAATAATTTCGCGAAACTCATTAAGTTCAGCGTCACCATATCTATTTTTTACTTTATTCATTTTGTAATATTATACTTTAATAATTGAAAATTGAGCACTTTCTTTATTGTCATCAACACGATGTGCGTTTTCTAACTCATCAACAAAAACCAGCTCTTTTGTTAGAGTTTCAGAACAAATATAATTTAAATTGTTATTAATTGCAGACTTAAATTCACTGTTAGATAAAATTTTAATTTCGATATTATCCGTGACATTTAAATCTAAGTCTTTTCTTATGTTTTGAATCTTATTTACAAAATCCCTAGCAAGGCCCTCTTCTTTTAATTCTTTACTTATACTAACATCCAAAGCAATTGTGATATCACCTGAAGAAGCTATTTTCCAACCAGGTATATCGGTTGTAATAATTTCAACATCAAGAGTGTTTAAAACAATATTTTCCCCATCTAACTCAAAAGAGACACCTTTTTCATTTTCAAATGAAGAAATTTCTTCATTTGACCAACTAGAAATAACTTTTGCAATTGATTTCATATATCGACCATATTTTGGTCCAATGGTTTTAAAATTTGGCTTTGCTTGTTTTTTTAACATGTTGTTGTCTGAGTTTAAAACCGAAAGCTCTTTGACATTAACCTCGCTCAAAACAAGGCTGCTCACGTCTGCAATTGCGTTGTCAAAATCCTTACCATTTGAAGGAACTAATACCTTACTTAACGGTTGACGAACCTTAAGCTTCTCTTTTTTTCTTAAACTTAACACTAAAGAGGTTATTTGTTGACCTAAGCCCATTTTTTTCTCCAACAACAAATCAATGTCGTTCTTATTAACTAAAGGGAAATCTGCTAAATGAACAGAAGCATCATCGTTGTCAACAGATTTAATCAAGTCGTTGTATAATAAGTCCGAATAAAAAGGCGCAATAGGAGCGCTTAACAGCGCAATTGTTTTTAAGCAGGTATACAACGTTTGATAAGCAGCAAGCTTATCATCATTAACTTCTCCTTTCCAGAAACGCTTTCTGCACAAACGCACATACCAATTACTCAAATCATCCACAGTAAACTCCTGAATTAGTCTTCCTGCTTTTGTTGGCTCATAGTTAGAATAACACTTATCAACATCAACAATTAAAGAGTTTAACTTGGAGATAATCCAACGATCAATTTCTGGCCTTAAATCAACATCAATAAAAGAGTTGTTAAAATCAAAATTATCTAAGTTCGCATACAAACAAAAGAAGCTATAAGTGTTATGAAGGGTTCCAAAAAACTTTCTTTTCACCTCATTTATTCCTTCTAAATCAAATTTTAAATTATCCCATGGCTGAGCATTAGTAATCATATACCACCTTGTTGCGTCAGCACCAAATTTTTCAAGTGTTTCAAAAGGGTCAATTCCATTCCCTAGTCTTTTAGACATTTTTTGTCCATTTTTATCCAAAACAAGACCATTAGAAACAACATTTTTATAAGCAACACTATCAAACGCAAATGTAGAAATAGCATGAAGCGTGTAAAACCAACCCCTTGTTTGATCAACCCCTTCAGCAATAAAATTAGCAGGAAAAAACCTACCGCTTTCTATAAGGTTTTTATTTTCAAAAGGATAATGCCATTGTGCATAAGGCATAGATCCAGAATCAAACCAAACATCAATTAAATCCTGTTCTCTATACATAGGCTCTCCAGAATCAGAGCAAAGAATTAAATCATCAACAAAATGACGATGTAAATCAATAGTATTGTAATTCTTTTTTGAAAAATCATTAGGGCTAAAAGAATCAAGTGGATTTACTTTCATTATTCCTTTTTCAACAGAAAATGCGACAGCAAGTTTAAGTTCTTCAATGGAAGAGATACAAATGGATTTTTTACCATCTTCTGTTCTCCAAATAGGAATAGGAATTCCCCAAAAACGAGACCTAGACAAGTTCCAATCGTTGGCGTTTTCTAACCAATTACCAAATCGACCAGTTCCGGTTGATTTAGGCTTCCAGTTGATCTCTTTATTAAGCTCAACCATTCTATTTTTAAATGAGCTAACTTTTATAAACCACGAATCAAGTGGATAATACAATATTGGCTTATCTGTTCTCCAACAATGAGGATAGCTGTGCTCATATTTTTCAACCCTAAAAGCTTTGTTTTGTTCTTTTAATTGAATGGCCAATTCAACATCTACGCTTTTTTCAGGAACAGCGTCTTTGTTGTAGAATTCATTTTTAACATATTTACCAGCATGTTCTAGCATTTCCTTTCTAAAACAACCTTTTAAATCAACTAAAGGAACAAGCTGTTCATTTTCATCCTCAACTAAAAGACCAGGAATTCCTACATTTTGTGCTGCTTTATAATCATCTGCTCCAAAAGTTGGGGCAATATGAACTATTCCAGTTCCGTCTTCAACAGACACAAAGTCTGCATGTATAATTTGAAAGGCTTTTTCTGGGTTTTCTGCGGGAAGAGCATAAGGCATTAATTGATGGTATTTTAGCCCAACCAATTCAGACCCTTTAATTGATTTTATAATGTTGTATGGTATTTTTTTATCCTCTTTTGAGAAGGAACCATTCGAGCCTTCGTAATAAACACCACCAAACAAAGAGGAAACAAGTTTTTTTGCTACAACAACATTAATAGGCAAGTAAGTGTACTGATTGAAAGTTTCTATTAAGACATAGTCAATAGTTGAATTAACAGCTAAAGCGGTATTTGAGGGAAGTGTCCAAGGAGTGGTTGTCCAAGCAAGTAACATCACATCGTCTTTTTCTGTAAAAGGAAATTTTAAGGAACCAGTGTCCAATGAAAACTGAGCTATTACAGATGTGTCTTTTACGGTTTTATAACAACCAGGCTGATTTAACTCATGAGAGCTGAGTCCAGTACCCGCTTTTGGAGAATAAGGTTGAATGGTATAGCCTTTATAAATTAAGTCTTTCTTATAAGCTTGACCCAAAAGCCACCAAACAGACTCTATATATTTATTTTCATAAGTAATGTATGGATTATCAGTATCAACCCAATAACCCATTTTATGGGTTAAGTCGTTCCAAACATCAGTGTATTTCATAACAGCTTTTTTACAAGCGTTGTTGTATTCTTCAATGGTGAGCTTTTTTCCTATGTCTTCTTTTGTAATACCTAATTCCTTTTCAACACCCAGCTCAACAGGCAAACCATGAGTATCCCACCCTGCTTTTCTATTAACTTTAAACCCTTTAAGGGTTTTATACCTACAAAAAACATCCTTAATGGTTCTTGCCATTACGTGATGAATTCCAGGAAGACCATTCGAAGATGGGGGGCCCTCATAAAAGACAAAAGAATTTTCATCAGCTCTTTTTTCAACACTCTTTTTAAAGGTGTTTTCTTTATTCCATTTATCTTGAATATGCTTGGCAACTTCAGATAAATTCACATTTTTTCTTTCACGAAATTTTATAGACATAATTTAATCTCTTCTTTTTTTATTAAAAGCATCACGTAAATCAACTTTTTTATGACTATGATACATTTTTCTTTTTTCAGCGCCAGCACGGAGTTTTTTCTGTTCTTCTTCAGGCAATGAAATTATATCTAAACACGAAGGAGAGCAACAACCAGAGTGTTTTTTAGCACAATCACTACATTGAATAAACAATAAATTACAATGTAAGTTTTTACAGTTTACATGATAATCACAAGGCTTTCCACATTGATGACAGTTACTAATTACATCGTCTGAAATTCTTTCTGATAAACGGTCGTCAAAAACAAAGTTTTTACCTAAAAATTTATTATTTAAATCTACATTACTTTGAACCTGATGGGAATAATTAATTATTCCCCCGTGAAGTTGATTAACATCATTAAAACCAAAATGTTTAAGGTAAGAGGAGGCTTTTTCACACCTTATTCCACCTGTACAATAAAGAAGAACTTTTTCATCTTCCTTGCCTTTTAATATGTCTTTAACCATAGGAAGCTCTTCCCTAAAGGTTTCAGCTTCAGGACAAATAGCATTTTCAAAGTGTCCAATTTCACTTTCATAATGGTTTCTCATATCAACAACAATAGCCCCATCAGCCATAGCTTTATTCCATTCCGAAGCATTTAAATGTCGACCAATGTCTGTAACATCATATTCATTTTCTTTTAACCCGTCAGCCACAATTTGTTTTTTCACCTTGACGGTAAGTTTATAAAAAGACACTTTAGGCTCTTCAATGGCAATTTTAAAAGGAAGATTCTTAAAGGCATCATAATTATTAAGATGTTTTTTAAAAGCATCTAGAAAATGTTCAGGCACACACAGTTGAGCATTAATACCCTCTTTAGCAATGTATATTCTTCCCAAAACCCCCCAAGCTTCCCAAATAAAAAACAAATCATCTCTAACTTTTTTAGGGTCATTTATTTTAATATATCTGTAAAAAGAAAGAGTTACGCGAGCAAAGTTTTCTTCACGTATTTTCTCTTCGGCAGCAGAGCGGTTTAGTTTATTAAATGGAAATTTAATGCTCATTATTAATGTTTAAGAGTGCAAAAATAAAAAAAGAACCTTCATTTCAGTACATTTACCCAAAAGCAAACAGTTTAATCCATATTTTGATATTATTAGAGCGAACAATTACAGAGCAGTTTTGGCTTCTTATTCCTGTTGCTGCAGCAATATTAATTTTTTCTAAAATCAAACGAAACAACCCAGTAATATTGAAAGCAACCATACTTTCACACTTTAGTAAGTCACAATTCAAACAAATAGAAAATAACAAATCAGATCAAAATTTTATTTTGTTGTATTGGATATCAATCTTTTTTCATGGTGCTTATTTGCATACCGCTTTTTTTATTGAAAAAGAATCTTCCTTTTTAATTTACATATTAGTTGCCGGATTGATTTTATTTAAAAATATTGTGTTAACCTTTTCTGGCTGGTTGTTTGAGCAAAAAGAACTTTTTAAAAGATACGTTAACTCTCACCAAACAACCGTAATAATACAAGGATTAATAATTTTACCAATAGCAATTCTAAATATTATATATCAGGACACGCTCTTTATGGTTAATAAAGCAGCAATATCACTGATTTTATTGTTCTTAATATATAAGATTAGCACCTATGTTTTGGAAGCTAGAGCTCAAAAGATTTCATTTTTTCATTTATTTTCATACATTTGCACCCTTGAAATTCTACCTTGGGCGGCTATTATAGCTTTTATTTTATAAACACCCCCCGGGTATTATAAGTTTATAATAAAGAAAAAAGCGTAGATTGTGAGTATAAAATCAATTCTTGTTTCTCAACCAGAGCCCAAAACAGATAAAAATCCATTTAGCGATTTAGCAGATAGATTTAATTTACAAGTTGACTATAGATCTTTTATTCATGTAGAAGGTGTAGACCCACAAGATTTTAGACAACAAAGAGTAAATTTAGCCAGCTATACAGCAGTTATTTTCACATCAAGAATGGCAATAGACCATTACTTTAGAATTGCTAAAGAAACGAGATTTGTTGTTCCTGATGATATGAAATACTTTTGTGTTTCAGAAGCGGTTGCTTATTATCTTCAAAATTATGTTGTTTACAGAAAAAGAAAAATATTTTTCGGCAAACAAACCTTCCAAGATTTAATGCAGCTTGTTGTTAAGCACAAAACGGAAAAATTCATTGTTCCGTGTTCTGACATTCAAAGAAAAAACATTCCTGAACAGCTTGAAAAAAACAACATAGAGTATCAAAACGCAACACTTTATAAAACTGTATGTAGCGATTTATCTGATTTAGAAGAAGTTAAATACGACATGTTGGTTTTTTATAGCCCATCTGGAATCCAATCACTGATAAAGAATTTCCCAGGGTTTAAGCAAAATGGAACAAAAATTGCAGCATTTGGCCCAACAACAGCAATGGCGGCAAAACAAGCGGGCTTAAGGATTGATATTCAAGCACCAACACCAGGATTACCGTCAATGACTATGGCAATAGAGAACTTTATAAAAGTTGGTAAAAAGTAAGATACTGGTTTATTAAATCACTATTATAGCTTTGTTTTACTTATTATCAAAACAAAGAAAATGTCTGTTAGTCAAAGAAAAATCAAAACCTTAGTCGACATTAGGTCAATAAATGATTTATTTATTAAAGGAAAGCACAAACAAACATTTCCATTAAGACTACATTATTTTTCTGCTAAAGAAACAAAAACAGTATTTACAGTTTCAAAAAAAAAGCTTCCAAAAGCAGTTGATAGAAATAGAATTAAAAGGGTTCTAAAAGATGTTTACTTTAACAACTTTGCAGAACAGGGAGAGAGGCGAAAATATCATTTAGGTTTTGTTTATCTTTCCTCAAAATTGATGAGTCATAAAGAAATTGTCAAAAGCATGAAAACTCTAATGGATAAAATTAACCAATGAAAAGAATATATTTATTAGTTATTATATTCACAACTACACTTTTTCTTTCTACTACTAAAATAGATACAGATTATTTTGAAATAAGTAAAAACCTTCGAATCATGGGAAGTGTTTACGAAAAAATAAATAATTTTTATGTTGATGAGGTAAAACCAGGAGAACTTATAACAAAAGGAATTGATGCAATGCTTCAATCTTTAGATCCGTTTACCGTTTATATTTCGGAATCACAAATAGAAGATTTTAGGTTTACCACAACGGGTGAGTATGGAGGCATTGGTGCAACCATAAAAAAAACAAACCAAAAAACAATCATTACAGAACTATACGAAAACTCACCAGCACACAAAGCAGGCTTAAAACCTGGGGACATAATCATAGAAATAGACAACCAACAAATAGACAAAGCAACGATTAAAGAAGTAAGTAATTTTTTAAAAGGACCATCAGAATCAACAATTGATATAAAAATTCTTAGAAAGAACCAACCAAAAAATATATTAGTAAAAAGAGAAGAGATAAAACTTCCTTCAGTTCCAATTCATAAAAAGATTAACTCCAACACAGGATATATAAAGCTTACATCTTTTACACAGTCAGCAGCAAAAGAAACAAAAGAAGCCCTACTTGACTTAAAACAACAAAACCTAAACAACTTAATAATAGATCTTCGTTCAAATGGGGGGGGGCTTTTAAATGAAGCAGTTAAAATAGTTAATTTCTTTACTCCAAAAGGACAGATAGTTGTAAATACAAAAAGCCGAATTCCTGAAATGAATAGGTCGTATTACACCACCCTTAACCCAATAGACACCACCCTTAAACTTATAGTTTTAATTGACGAAAATTCAGCATCTGCAAGTGAAATTGTTGCAGGTAGTTTACAAGACCTTGATAAAGCTGTTATTGTCGGAGCAAATAGTTATGGAAAAGGGCTTGTACAACAAACAAAAGAATTAAGTTTTGGTTCTCAGATTAAAATTACTGTAGCAAAATATTATACCCCAAGCGGAAGGTGCATTCAAAAAATTGATTATTCCAAAAAAACAGCAAAAGGAAAGTCAGAACAAATAGCCGATAGTCTTGTTAATACTTTTTTTACTAGGTCGGGCCGAAAAGTTATGGATGCCAGGGGGATTGAGCCAGATTGTACAGTAACAATGGAATATTATAGTGCAATAACAGAAGAATTGTTATTTAACGACATCATATTTGATTATGTAAATCATGCATATGCTTCAATTGATAGTATTGCTAAACCAGCCACCTTTAAAATAAACCAATCAGAGTATAATAAATTTAAAAGTTTTGCTTTAGCTAAAAATATAACCTATCAAACACAAACAAATTTCCATTTAAAGGAATTGAAAAAAGTGGCAAAAAAAGAAAAATATTTTGAAGAAAACAATGAGGTTTTTCATCAATTAGATAGTGTTTTTTCAATAAACATTGAGAGTGATTTAGATAAGTTTAAAGAGGAAATAGTTTTCTTTATTGAAAACGAAATTATTTCAAGGTATTATTTTCAAAAGGGAAGAATAGAAGCCTCTCTAACAAAAGATCCATACATTATAGAAGCAACCAATATTTTCAAAAAAGATTCTTTGTATAATGTTATTTTAGGCTTGTAAAATGAACACATTAGCTTTTAATATTCCTCACAGAAAACTATACATCTACTTTCTTATGTTTCTTGTTTTTGGCGTTTCTTTAAGTAAGCCATTAATGAGCATTTCAATTATAGCTCTTGCTTTAAACTGGATTTTTGAAGGAAATTTTATAGAGAAAATAAAAAAAAATAAAAGCTATGGTTATGCTCCAATAATCTTATCAGCTGCTTTTTTTATTGAGGTGATATGGATGTTAAAAACAGAGGTTTTGTCAGAGGGGATTTTTGAATTAAAAACAAAACTTCCGATGCTTTTTTTACCATTAATTATAGGAACATCTAAAGCGCTTGAAAAGCCTGATGTTAAGAAAATAATTTACTCTTTTTATGCGGGTTTATTTATAAGTTCAATTATGGTTTTCGCAGCAGACTTAAACCTTATTCCAACAAAAAACAATTCAGGAACTTTTAGGGACAATTCCATATTTATGTCCCACATTAGATATTCAGCGCTTGTTTCTTTTGGCGTTTTATTACTCGTGCATTTAAGAAACAAAATAAAACATAAAGTTTATGCTGTAATAATGATTTTATGGTTTTTATATATTTTATACATTTTACAATCTCTAACAGGAATACTGTGCTTGTGTTTAAGCGGTTTTTTATACTTGAGCATAAAGATCTATTGCGAAGGCATAAAAAAACGAATTAAAACAGTCCTAGCTTTAGGTTTGCCAATTCTTGGAATCGTTCTATACACCCTCAACATCTACTATGATTATACAATAATTAAAGACAATAATTCATTAAGTGCTCTAACTCCAACAACTAAACTTGGAGAAAAATACATTCACGATCTCAACAATTTAGAAATAGAAAATGGAAATTATCTATGGATAAACATTGCCCCAAAAGAGGCAGAAAAGACTTGGAATGAAATAAGTAAAGTTAAATTCAACGACAATGACCTTAGAGGTCAACCAATTAAATATACTTTATACAGATATCTTACTTCAAAAGGGTTAAAAAAAGACAGAGAGGGCGTAATGTCTTTAACACCAAGCGACATAAAAAGAATAGAGTCAGGACACACAACACATATGAATTATAATTTATTCGAAAAAAGAGTAAGGGGAGTTTATTTTGAATTAACAAACTATAAAAATGGTCAAAAATCAAACAACCATTCTTTAACTCAGCGAATAACTTTTTTAGAGATTGCCTCTCAAATTTTGAAAGAAGATTTTTATTTAGGAAAAGGAACTGGCGGAACCAAAAGTGCCTATAGAAAATATTATTTAAAAGAACAAAAAGGATTATCGCATCAAAATCAATTAAGGGCTCATAACCAATTTATCACTCAGTTTATTAATCTTGGTCTAATTGGTTTTTTGCTTTGGATTGTCTCGATCTTATATCCCGTTTTGATTTTTAAACCAAAACACAACGCACTCTATTACTCTTTTTTATTAATAATATTCATTAGCTTCTTAGCGGATGACATGCTTGAAAGGCAGGCGGGCGTAACAATTTTTACAGCATTTAATGCTTTATTACTTTTTGGAATTACAAATAAAAATTATTCTCTCTCTTCTTGATTAAAAAGAATTCTAAAAATAAATCCGTGACTCCCCGTACTATAGTTGTTCAAATTAGACGTGGTGAAATCATAAGAATATCCAATAGATAAGTTTTCTTTGAAAGTATACCCCAGCATTATTGTTGCAGCATCATTGGTTCTAAAACCAAGCCCCCCCCAAACCATATTTTTCCAAATAACACGAGAAATCAATTCTACTTGAACAGGTGCAGGAGAAACATATCGAATAACTATATAAGGATCAATTAATAGGTCATTATTCAAAGCATACTTATATCCTCCATGAAGAATATAATGATCTTCTAATTTATTTAAAGCAGGATTTGGAGAAGAAATATTAGACAGATTAAGCTGGTTTTGTAATAAGTTTGGAGCCGCTCCACCAAAATGCCAATTATCTCCATAAAGAAGAAAACCAAATTTAGCATCTGGAACAAGCGTCTTCATAAGTACGTTTGACATAGCGGGATCAGCCATATCATCAAGGCTAATTTTACCACCGTCAATATTCCACTCTAAAAGTCCTGCACTTAAGGAAAGTGCCAATTTAATGTTGTCGTTAATTTTTAAATGGTGAGTATAAGATAGTTGAGCACCAGTTCTTCTTGTTGGCCCTACGTGATCTGTATATAAAAACCCACCTAAGCCACCCTTGTGATCTTTTGTAGGTCCATTTATACTTAAAGTATATGTTCTAGGAGCATCTGTAATTCCCACCCACTGATAACGGTGGTTAGAGGTAACATTAAAATGCTTTTCCATTCCTGCAAATGCAGGATTGTTAATGTATTTATTTAAATAGAACTGACCGTAAATAGGAAGCTGCTGAGCCTTTAAGACATTTATAAATAGGACTATAAATAGTAAAACTAGAACGATATGTGAAAACCTTTTTTTCATACTATTTAATTATTGTTATTGGGCCAGTTATAGCATCAGGAAATTTCGGGTCATTCAATTCAATAATGTAATAATAGGTTCCTACAGGTAATTCAGCATTGTTGTATTTTCCATTCCAAGGGTTGGTATAGCCGGGATCGGACGTATAAAGCTTATGCCCCCATCTGTTGTATATTTCAACAACACAAAGAGGAAACTGTTCTATTTGATTTATTTTCCACTCATCGTTGGTTCCATCATTATTAGGAGAAAACCCAGAAGAGTAAGTGATTTCTGGAATCAACTCTACATAAATACTATCTGAATTAAAGCAGCCATTACTATCTGAAACAAACATAGTATATGTTTGGTTTGCCAATAGTTCAATTTCTGGATTGGAATATGTAGTATCATCAATACTTACAAAATTCACACTTGGAAACCAAGAATAGCTAGAACCAAGAGGGGCTGAAGGTGATCCGCCTAGTGAAACATAAGACCCATAAAGTTCTTTGATAGAGTCTCCAGCATCAACAACAGGAATGTCAAACACAACAACAGAAAGCGTATCGGTTGATGAGCAATTTTGATCTGAAACGGTGAAAACAAAATCAACTATTCCGGCACTATCGTTGAAACAGAAATTCAAGCTGTCTATAGAAGACAATACTGAAGAAGAATCAACAAGTGACCAAGAATAAGTCAAGGAATTGGTTCCTGAACCTGTTCCAAAAAGATCCAAGCAATTGTCAATACAAACCGAGGTATCGTTAGTCGCTAATGCGGTAATAATATTATCAGCAATAACATTAATTGTATCTGTTCCGGTACAAAGGTTGCCATCGTTAATAAATATAATGTATTGTCCAGGGAGTAAACCAGAAATATCTTGAATGTTTGATGAGAAAACAGAGGCCGAATCAGACCAATTGTACTGATAATTACCATCTCCACCAATAACAGAAATATTTATTGATCCATCAGCTTGGTTGGGACAATAGGAATTAACAACTAAATCAGTAATCACATTAATTTCGTTTGGCTCGGTAATGGTTATCGATTGTTGTGTAGAACAACCGTTTTGGTCGGTAACAACTACATCATAAACCCCATCACAAAGAGAACTTTCATAAATATTAGAAGAACCTAAATTCAACCAGCTAATTAGAAAAATATTATTCCCACCAAAAGGAACGATTCCTGCTTCACCATCACAAGCCCCAAAACATGTGGGGTCTATAACTAAAGGAGAGCCTAATAAAATAGGGTCAGGACCATCAATTGTGATTGATGCTGAACCAATACATCCACTTGAAACATCTTCAACAACAACAGTTACTAAGGAATCAGAACACAAACCTACAATTGAACTTGTTGTTGCACCTCCATTCCACGTGTAATTTAGAGACCCTCCACTGCTATTGGATACATTGGCAACAGCTTCACCATTACAAAGATCTGAGCAAGAAGGAGAAGTTATAGCTAAGTCAACAAACAAACCATTCACAGAATTTAGCTCAAATTGAAAATCTTCTATACAGCCAATACCATTGGAAATATTTGCGTTATAACTTCCAGCAGATAGGCCATTTATACTATTTCCATTACCATTAAAACCATTAGGACCGGTCCAATTTGTAGAATATGGCCCAAAACTTCCATAAGTAGCAATAGATATGCTACCGTCATTAATACCACAATTAGCATCACTAACAACAGCTTGAGTTAAAATTGGATCAGCCTCATCAATTTCAACCGGAACAACACGTAAACAGTTTTCATCATCGATAATTTCTATATAATATGTTCCAGCTTGAGCACCGGTTAAAACATTAGAGGTTTGCCCATTATGAGGCCAATAATAAGTATATGGCGGAGTACCACCTATAGGGATAACGGACGCACTTCCATTAGACGCACCAAAACAAGATGCGTCAACAACAGAAACCGTTTGATTTGTAGGGCCATTAACGTTGTTAACAGATAAATAATCTATAGTACTACATCCGTTTACATCAACCACTTCGTAGCTGTAAATCCCAGCACAAAGATTAGCGTGATTGGGGCCAGTTATTCCATCAAACCAAGTAATATTTAAAGACCCAGACCCACCCACAGCAGCTACTGTTGCTTGCCCATCACAAGCACCGCAACTTGCATCTACAACAGAGGCAGAGCTTGATATTGTTTGGCTTGCGCTAATTGATATAGATTGTTGAGCATGACAACCGTTGTTATCTGTAATTAATAAAGAGTTTGATCCCAAGCATAAAGCAATAGCATTGTTTGTGGTTTCTCCATTAGACCATAAATAGGAGTAAGGCAATTCACCCCCTGACACAACAGCTACTGCAGCGCCATCACACACTGAACTACAAGAGCTAGAAGAGCTATTGGGCAAACTAATGTTTATTGGTTGTCCTTCAAAAATATCGACTGTTTCAAATTTAACACAGCCTGTAACATTATCAGTTACTTCAACAATATATTCTCCAGCGCTTTGATTATTTAAAATAGGGCCATTATTACCAACAGAACTGTTGTTTTCATCAAACCAACTGTATGAAATAGGATTTGCATTTCCAGAAACGGATGCAACCGCTTGCCCATCGCTTAAACCGAAACAACTAACCGAATCAACAGTAATATCAACAGCAAATTCTGTATAATTTGAAAAGTTAATAGGCATGAAAGAACTACATCCAGCACCATCGCTAACTGTCACAGAATATAACCCTCCAGAAACATTTGATATAGATGAACTAGTTGCGGAATTAGACCATAAATAACTATATGACCCACTACCGCCACTTACAATTAAATCAATAGTTCCGTTATTAACTCCACAGTTTGCGGGTGTAATGTATGGGTTAATTATAATTGGCGAAGGCTCAGATAATTCAATATCTAACGTTTTTGAACAACCGTTATCATCTAAAATGGTCAAGAAATAAACCCCAGCGGATAAATTATTCAAAGATGATGAAGTGGAACCATCGTTTAACCAATAGTATTGATATGGGGCAACCCCACCACTTACAGCAACCGAAATAGAACCATCATTTAACCCATAACAACTTGGGTTAATTAAAGTGGTGGTTTCTACTATACCCAATTGATCATCACTTATCGTGATGTTTTTAGAAGAAGAGCAACCAAAATTATCTTCAACAGATACAGAGTGTACTCCAGCACACAAAGAAGTTGCGTTTAAACCAGCATTTCCATTACTCCATATCGTAGTGTAAGTAGCTAAAGCGTTTCCACCAGAAACAGAAATCGAAGCTGTTCCATCACACAAACCACACGAGCTGTTTATTGTTGTTTCCGATATAATAATTTGTAGCGGTTCAAAAACCTCAACAGTATCTTTTGTTAAACACCCAAGATTGTCTGTTACGGTTAAAATATACTCTCCAGCCATTAAGTTGTTAATCGCGCTATCTTGACTATTCACAGAAGGGTTCCACAAGAATGAATAAGGCATAGAACCACCACTTACAGTCGATGATATTGCACCGTCAGCACCACCAAAACAAGAAACACTATCAATATTATCTATTGAAATTACAGGACCAGTGGTGTTGGAAATTATAACAGAGGTGTCGCTTAAACAGCCAACATCATCAGAAAGATATAAAGTATATGTGCCGGCAATTAAACCAGACAAGTTAGCGTTATCATCGTTATCTCCAGTACCATCGTTATCCCAATCGTATATATAGATTCCTGAGCCACCACTAACGTTACTAGTTATTGAACCATCAAGGAAACCACAGTTTGCATCACTGTAAGTAATATTGAACAACAATTGATCAGACGAAGTTATTTCAAAACTAGTATCAATAGAGCAGTTAAGGCTGTCTGTTATAGTTAAATTAAAAGTATCAGATTCTAAAGAGTTTAAATCTTCATTAGCACTATTAAAACCAGCGCTATTAGCCCAAGTATAAACGTAGGCACCATTACCACCAAAAGCAGTAATATCTATCTCCCCGTTAACATCACCATAACAAAGGTTGTTTGTAATTGTTCCACTAACGGTTAGCTCTAAGGGTTGATTAACCACGAAAGTATCTTTAAGCGAACAGAGGTTCCCGTCTAAAACATTAAGGATATAAGTATTTGCGATCAAGACGCTTAAGTCTTCGCTATCATCATTATCACCAACCCCATCGATATCCCAATCAAACGTAAATGGAACAAGACCACCAGAGATGGTAATGTCAATAGCACCACTGGAATCGTTATAACAAACTAAATTAGTTACAGAATCACTTAATATTAATGCATCAGGCTGAGTAATTGTTATGCTACTATCTTTTAAGCAACCGTCAAGATCCGTTACAGTAATAACATATAGTCCAGTATCAAGACTATTTATGGATTCAGAAGAAGATAAAAAGCCATTTGGCCCAACCCACGACCAATTATAAGAACCAGCTCCAGAGCTAGTATTCAGTGTAATGCTTCCATCAGCATAAGAGTTACATGTAACATTATTCAATGCAGCTGATAATAGTATTTCTGTTGGAGCATTAATTGTTAAGGTAGTGTCGTAAGTACAATTATTATCATCAACAATACTTAGCGAATAATCACCAGCATTTAGATTTACTAATGAGGTTAACCCCGGGTCAACAAATGTAGGATCAGTGCTTGTCCAACTATAGTTTAATGTTGGATTTCCACCTGTCAATACAACATCAATTGCACCGTCAGTATAGCTAAAACAAGAGACATCAGTTACAACACCGTTACTCAAAATGGTATCCGGTTCACTAATTACAACATTAATAGAGTCTTTACAATTGTTGTCATCAACAACAACAATTTTATATTCACCTCCACTTAAAGAAGTTTGATTGGTATCAGAAATATTTAGCCCACTACCAGGAACAACAATAGACCACGTAGGAACCAAAGAGCCAGTTCCTCCAGAAAGAGTAATGGTAGAACTTCCATCGTTTGTTCCAAAACAAGTTACAGGTAAATTAACAGCTGCTATACCAACGGTATCAGGCTCATTAACATCATCACTTAATGCGGCAACACAACCAGTAGAAAGGTCGTTTATTATAACGGAATATGTTCCTGGGCCTAACCCTGTTAAATCTTCATCATCATCATTATCGCCAACCCCATCAATATCCCAATCAACAGTATAAGAACTGGTTCCTGTAACAGTTAAGTCAAGCTCTCCATTGTTGTTTCCATTACAATCAATGTCGGTAACAACGATTGTCAATGTAGGAGCATTAGCATTAGCAATTGGAAAAACAGCAGCTTTAGAACAATTGTTGTCGTCAGTAACGGTTACTTGGTAATTTCCTGCCCCAATATTAGTTAAAGAATTAAAAATGCTCAGGCCAAATACTGGAGTACTAATATCATCCCATACATATTGATAGTCTGTAAAAATAGTCCCACCTTGAACAGCAACACTAATTTGTCCGTCTGAAAGGTTACAAGTGGGAGAAGTAATGGTTTCAACAATATAAATGGAATCAGGTTGAGAAACAACAAAAGTATTGTTTAGTAATTCACAACCACTATGATCAGTGATGTTAAGTGCATATTCACCAGAATCTAAACCTACTAAATCTTCAAGTGATGAAGTAAAACCATTAGGCCCAGTCCAATCGGTTTGAAACGGAGAAGACCCCCCAGAAATTAATATAGATATTTCACCAGAGGAATTTCCATAACAATCTAAATCTGTTATGTTGCTTGTAATACTTAAGCCGTTTGTTGGACCAAGAACATTTATGTTTTTTGTATTAACACAACCATTAAAATCTGTTATTTCAATTGTGTATGAACCACTTTTTAAACTATCAATATCCTCATCTGAGCTACTAAAACCATTAGGCCCTGTCCATACAAAACCAAAAGGAGAGCTTCCGGAAACCGTAATGTCGATTTCCCCTGTAGAATCTCCAAAACACAAGACATCTACAGTGTTCCAAGATACGGTAGGGCCATTGTTGTCTGAAACAGGAATAGCAATGGAATCTGTACACCCATTGTCATCAATAACAACAGCATGGTAAGAGCCTGATGGTAGTCCAATTTCATTAGCACTGCCTGTCCCTATAGAAACACCAGGAAAACCACCACCTATATCAAACCAAGAATAGTTATAGTCACTTGCAACTGTACCTCCAGATGCAACTACGGTAACTTCACCATTTGAATTCCCACAAGAAGAGCTTACTGAAGAACCAGAAAGGATTAATATGTTTGGTTCAGTAATTTCAACACTATCAATTATTTGACAGCCATTAAAATCAGTTAGCTCTAATACATACATTCCAGCTCCAAGGTTTGTTGGATTAACATCATTAGAAACATTAAAACCGCTTAATGACCAATCGTGAGTATAAGGAGATGTTCCACCATTAACAACAGAGATTAACGTACCATCCGTATCATTATTACAGTTTAAAACGCTACCTGTTAGTGCCATATTAAGCGTATTGGCAACATTAATATCAACAGAAAGAGAGGCTTGACAACCTGTGGCTAAATCAACAACTACAACATTATACGTACCAGCTGAAAGTAAAATCAAATCTTCATTATCATCATTATCTCCAGTTCCGTCATTGTCCCAATCAATAGTATACGACCCACTACCAATAATTTCCAAATCAATAGTTCCATCGTTGTCACCCACACAATCTACATCAGTAGTCACTGCACTTAAAATAGGCCCTGTTAAATCAGAAATAGAAACCACAACACTGTCCAAGCAATTGTTGTCATCATTTATAGTTATTTGATAATTACCAGCACCAATTCCTGTTACAGAGTTTGTGAAAGAAATGTTATTATTAGGAGTGGACAAATCATCCCAATCGTACCCATAGTCAGCTACAACGGTTCCGCCAGTAACAGATACAGATATGTCACCATCAGTTAATCCACAAGTAGGTGAGTTAATACTGGTGTCAATTGATAATTCGGTTGGCTGAGTAATATCAAAGACATTACCAGAAAGAGGGCAAAGGTTAAAATCAAGAATATCTAATACATATTGACCAGAGTCTAAACCTATTAAATCTTCTAATGAAGAGGTATAAGCATTGGGGCCTGTCCACGAAGTTGTATATGGTGGGGTTCCGCCAATTATATTTATAGCAATTTCTCCAGAGGCATTATTATTACAACTTAAGTCGGTTACGGTAGACTGTAGCTGAATTGGGCCACTTGGACCATCAACAACGATTGACTCGGCAGAAGAACACCCGTTAAAATCTGTAACAAAAACGGAATAAGTACCCGGATCTAAACTAGAAAGATCTTCAGTTGAGGGGTTTGCAAAGCCGGGGGGGCCAACCCAAGAAAAATTAAACGGATTAACACCCACCACAGTAAGGTCTATTGTGCCATTTACTGAACCAAAACAGTTTATATTGGATGAGACGTAACTTAAAGTGGGGCCGTCAATATCTGAAACAGTTATTACAATAGAATCATTACAACTGTTATCGTCATTAACGACAACTTGATATATACCTGCACTTAAATTGGTTACGTTTGATGCATTAGCGCCTATACTTAATCCAGGCTGTCCTGAAGAAATATTTTCCCAGCTATAATTATACCCACCTGTCGCTGTTCCGCCTGAAACAACAACACTTACCTCCCCATTGGTATTTCCACAAGTAGACCCAATAAAAGAACCGGTTAATGTTAAATCAGAAGGACTAACCAAAGCAATAGAGTCATTTAATGAACAGCCGTTACTATCAAGAACAGAATAAACGTATGTTCCAGCACTTAGCGCAGTTAAATCTTCATTATTCGAAATTAAAATACCGTCTTTTTTCCAATCGTAAGAGAATGGACTAGTACCGCCAGTTAAGCTAAGGTCTATACTTCCCGTACTGTCACCTGCACAAAGCGGAGCAACATTAGTAGATGTTCCAAAAAGTTGTTGAGGTTGACTAATAACAACATTGGTTAAGCTATCTTCACAACCATTGGTATCAACAACCATTAATGAATACGTTCCAAAAAACCAGGTTTCTAAATCCTCATTATTTACATGAGAAGCATCTGGTGTTATAGAGCCACTCCATGTATATGAAAAAGGCGTAGCTAATCCAGCAACTGAAACAAAAATAGAACCCGTTTGATTTCCAGCACAATCAACAGGGTTGATAGTGTCAATCGAAATAGACGGACCTGCGACTTGAGTAATATTCACACTTTCTGTAGAGGAACAACCGTTATCGTCTATTACTTCAATTGAATATGTGCCAACAGCCAAATTAAGCGCTTGATTTGTTAACCCAACAGTATCTCCCGAAGCATTGGTCCAAACATAAGAATAATCCAATCCAACAGAACCACCAATAGCACTTACTGAAGAAGTTCCGGTAGGAACATTACATGCTGTTTGAGTAGATGAAGTAGTAAGAATTATGGTGTCAGGCTGATTGATATTGTATGTAAATCCTGGAATCGGACAACCCTTGCTGTCAATGCCAGAAATTACATATGCTCCAGAATCTAATCCTGTTAGGTCCTCAGAACTAGATGTAAATCCATTAGGTCCAGACCAAGAAGGGCTGAACGGCTGTGTTCCACCATTGATAGTTAAATCAATTTCTCCACTTGCATCATTATAACAAATTAAGTCAACAACATTAGCAGACGTATAAATGGAATCGGGTTGAAAAAGAGTATAAACTTCTCCTGAAATACATCCTAAAGTATCCTCAACAGTTATAGAGTAAGTTCCAGCCGGAACGGTTATTAGATCCTCTAAACTATTGGCGTGTCCTAAAGGAACTGTTTGCCACAAGAAAGTAAAAGGAGCATTAACTCCAGAAGTTGAAATCAGAATATTTCCATCACTTAACCCATAACAAGATGTACTATCAATTTGATCAAGAGTTATAGTGGGTCCCGTTGGGTTGTTGATACAAGTTATATCATCTATAGAACAACCATTATCATCCACAACATTAATGTTGTAGCACCCAGCAGAAAGGTTAGAGATAGAGTTAGTAGCCCCAATTTGAGTACTTGAAGAATTGGTCCATAAATAAGTATAATCTAACCCATTAAGTGTTCCTCCGTTAACAACAATTTGTGCACTACCATCATTAAGGCCGCAACCACTTAATACACTTGAAAGTGTATAAGTAATTTCAGTTGGATTGTTCAAAGTTGTGGTGTCAGAAGAAGAGCAGCCAAAATCATCATAAACAAAAACGATATAGGTTCCTGAGCTTAAACTATCTTGGTTTTGATCATCGTCTAAATCTCCAACTCCGTCTATATCCCAGTCATAAGAATAATCAGCAACAACACTTCCACCTGAAACAAATAGTGAAATAGACCCTGTGTTATCGTCATAACAAAGAGGCGAAACGTCTACAGTGCTTAAAATTAGTTCTTGAGCCTCATTAATGTCTATTATTTCTTGTTGGATACACCCTAAACCATCTGTTAATGTGGCAATATATTGACCAGCAGATAAACTTGAGATAGTAGTATTGCTTCCCCCAGGATCAACAAAACCAACAGGTCCAGTCCAGGTTAATGTCCCAGGCCCAGGAGAAACATTAATTGAAACAACAATCATTCCGTTAGCATCACCAGCACAAGATTCGTGTTGGATTGAATCAACAGTAATGGTTGAAGCAGATAAATCGTTAATTATTGCACTACCTGTAGCTTCACAACCCAAATCATCCGTTACTGTTATGTGGTATGTACCAGAACCTAAGCTTCCAAGACTTGAGTTTGCAGTAAGGGCAACACCGCTATTATCCTCCCATAAATAATTATATAATCCAGCAACAACCCCGCCTGAAGCTACAACAGCTACATCACCATTATTGATTCCACATGAAGCATCATTAGAGGATATAGTAATATCTAATAAATTGTTTTCTAAAACAGGAACGGTAGCAGTGTCAGAACAACCATCATCATCAGTTACGGTGATGAAATAATTATCAGCTACTAAATTGTTAAGATCACTTACTGCCGAAGTAAATCCAGTATTTTGACCAACCCAACTGTATTGATAATCAAGAGATGTTGCTATATTTCCTCCAACTACAGTTAAATCTATAGCGCCTGTACTATCTCCATTACAATCTACATTTGTTGTGACATCAGACAAAATAATTTCGGAAGCGCTTGAAATGACAATAGTATCAAACAAAGGACAAGTATTAACATCAACAAGCTCTAAATAATAAGTACCATTACAAAGATTAAATTGGTTAGGATTACCATCATTTATAAACCCTGCATTTGAAGAAGACCAATTGTAGGTTAATGGAGCGCTACCAACTGTTACGTTTGTTGTAATAGATCCATCACAAGAGCCAAAACAGGATTCATCTGTAAAACTTACAGTTGCCGCAACAGCAGGAGGGTTATCAACCAAAATAAAAGTTGTGTCTACAACACAAACAGTCCCGTCATTTCCATTGTAGGATAAAAACACTTGATAAGTTCCTTGAAATAAGTTTGTTAAATCCTCTGCATCATCATTATCACCAGTGCCATCATTATCCCAATCAAAAGTGAAAGGGGAGTTCCCTCCAACCACAGTTAAATCTATAGCACCATTATCAAAACCACAATTTGAAGTGCTAACAACAGGATTAAAATAAACCGTGTTTATAGGAGAAATAACTATTGTTGAATCTTTAGTACAGCCATTGTCATCTATTACACTAACAGTATAATTACCACCACCTAAATTATTTAAATCTTCTAAGTCATCATTATCGCCAGTACCATCATTATCCCAATCAAAAACATAGTTACCAGCAACAGTTCCACCAACAGGGCTAATATCAATTGAGCCGTTCAATGAATCGGCACATGAAATTTCTACTATTGAAGTATTTCCAATATATAATGTATTAGGCTCTTCAATGTTAAAACAGGTATCTAGTTTACAGCTAATTTGGGATTGATCAATAATAGAAAGACAATATGTTCCCTGAGAAAGGGTAGATAAATCTTCTGTGTCGTCATTGTCACCAGTACCATCATTATCCCAGTCAAAAAGATAACTTCCAAAACCACCCGATGGTGTTACATCAATAGAGCCATCCGTTAAACCATTACAACCTACATTAGAAACTATAGCTACAACTTGTATTGGGTTTGGCTCATTAACAGTAAAAGAGGTGTCTTTGGTACA
Organism: Flavobacteriales bacterium; assembly: GCA_029243855.1. GTDB lineage: Bacteria > Bacteroidota > Bacteroidia > Flavobacteriales_D > Parvicellaceae. The sequence goes on from JAQWRG010000025.1 coordinate 54,064, forward strand.
CCCAAGGTTGTCTATAATAGAGACGGTGTAGGTTCCGCCATCAAGGGGACTAAGAGAGGTAGCGTTACCACCAGGATCAACAAAAGTAGGATCAGAAGAAGACCAAGACCAATTAACAGGAGCATTACCGCCTATTACCGCAATGTTCACATTACCATTGTCGTCACCATTACAAAGAATATCAGAAGAAGTACCACTAACATCAATAGAATCGGGCTGAACAATAGTTATAGAGGTGTCTTTAGTACAACCTAAGAAGTCAGTAATAATTACGTTGTAAATACCAGTGTCTAGTGCAACTAAATCTTCATCAGCAGATGTAAAGCCATTAGAAGAAGTCCAACTCCATTGGTAAGGAGTGTTTCCATTACTAGTTGAAAGATCAATAGTTCCATCAGTAAAGCCATAACAACTTACATTTGTTTTGGTAGCATTAGCAAAGATAGGAGCAGGGGTAGAAAGGACGAAAGAAGTATCGTAAGTACAGCCATTGTCATCAACAATATTTAGATCATAAGTACCAGAGTCAAGGTTAATAAGGTTATCGGTACCTGGGTCAACAAACCCACCAACAGAGCTTGTCCAAGTTGTGTTAAGTGAACCAGTTCCACCAGAGAGATTAAGAGTAATAGACCCATCAATAAGTCCAGAGCAAGAAACATTGACAACCACCCCATTGGTCGTTATGATATTAGGCTCATTAACAGTAAAAGAGGTGTCTTTGGTACACCCAAGGTTGTCTATAATAGAGACGGTGTAGGTTCCGCCATCAAGGGGATCAAGAGAGGTAGCGTTACCACCAGGATCAACAAAAGTAGGATCAGAAGAAGACCAAGACCAATTAACAGGAGCATTACCGCCTATTACCGCAATGTTCACGTTACCATTGTCGTCACCATTACAAAGAATATCAGAAGAAGTACCACTAACATCAATAGAATCGGGCTGAACAATAGTTATAGAGGTGTCCATGTTACACAACGTTGAAAGCTCCGTAATGGTTACGCTGTAAACACCGGTGTCTAAAGCTGAAATATCCTCATCAGTAGAAGTGAAGCCATTGGTGGACGTCCAGCTAAAGGAAAAACTATTAGTAATCTCCCACGTAGCTTCAACATAGAGTCTTTTTCCAGTGCCGAGGCAAGGATTACCAAAATTTGCATTTTCAGCAGTAATAGTAGCCGAATTATTACCAAGAACAAGACCCTCAACAAAAGAAAGACTTGTATTGGAATGACAAGAAGGGTCAATTGAAAACCCCCCACATGTACCAGTTGGCAATCCATAACTAGCAAAAGACACATTAGTAAAAACAGCCCCCGCTGGAGCCGTTAAAACGACATCAAACCCTTCATCAGCTGTTCCACATAAAGTACCAGTCGTATTAACAGAAGAAGGGCTTAAATTTATTGATCCATTATTAAAGCCATAACAACTTACATCTGTTTTAGATCCATTTGCAAAAATAGGGTCAGGAGTGCTCAACACAAAAGAGGTGTCGTAAATACAGCCATTATCATCGACAATATTTAAACTATATGTTCCTGAATCAACATTTATTAGATTATCTGTTCCCGGGTCTATAAAGCCTGCATTTGAACTGGTCCAAGTTGTGTTTAAAGTACCTGTTCCTCCAGAAAGATTTAAGGTGACAGAACCGTCTATAATTCCGGAACACGATAAATTGGACGTCACACCATTAGAAAAAATAGCGTTAGGCTCATTAATTACATAAGTTTCAGAATTTTGACATCCGTTAGCATCCGTTACTACTATCTCATAAGTTCCCCCACTTAGTCCAGTTTGGTCTTCGTCCCCAGGAATAATACCACTTCCTGGAACCAGAGTTGCCCACGAAGGAGTTAATGTTCCTGTTCCTCCAGTAAGCGTAACGTCAATACTCCCATCACCATCATTATTACAATCTACATCAACCTTAGAACCAACAATGTCTATAGCACTAGAAGAAGTTAGGATGGGCATTAACAGTTCATGAGAACAACCATTATCATCAATAACCTTTACATAATAACTTGAGTCAGGACACAATGAATTATTTGTAAGTCCAGTTACCCCTGTATTTGTACCACTACCAATGATACTCCCCCCAAACCATTCAATACTTGTATACGTTCCAGAACCACCGGAAACAGAAATAGTTATTTCGCCATCACACAAGTAGGAACATGAAACATTAGCAGTTGAAACAATTCCTATACTTATAGGAGTTATATCAACGGTAGTAAATGTAGTGTCGTAAGGGCAATTTTCTTTATCCTCAAGATGTAACTTATAGGAAGTGTTTTCGCAAAGAATATTAGAAGTGCTATTTCCTGTTGCAATTACCGAACTTGGAGAAAGGCTTTCCCAGCTGTAAGTATAGGGACTTCCGTTTCCACCAATACCATTTGCAACAGCTTCTCCATTACAATCGCCATCACATAAGGCGTCAATTAAAGCGATGTTCCCAAAAATTTCGGGGGGCTGAACAACCACCTGCCTTAAAGTGTCAAAGCAACCATTTTGATCGGTCACCATTAATAAGTAGGAACCACTACAAAGATCCATTAAAAAATAATTGTTTTGACCTAATGGACCAGTTAAGCCTAATTCTGGCCACGACAAGGTTAAACTTCCTGTACCCAAAGAACCACTTCCTTGTAATATTCCATCACAACTGTCAGCACAGGTAGGAGCACTTTGAAAACCAAAAGAAGGAAAAGGCAAAAGAGGATCATTAATGGCAATACCTTGAGATGATTGACACCAGAAAATGCCAGGAATAACTTCTTGAGCTGTATCCGTTACGGTTATAGTATAATTTCCTGAACCACAAAGGTTTGTAAAAATAGGATTACTTTGAATAGTGCTTATTCCTGTAGACTGTTCTGTAAGCGTATATCCAAAAGGACCACCAGAAGACGAGACAGCAACAGTTAATTCAGCGTCACAAGCGTTAGGACAAGAAGTAGGTGAGCCGTTGAAGTCAGAAGTAACAGTAACAGAAAAGTTTATGGTATTGCATTGAGTGTAATACGACCCTAGTGATGCATAAAAAAACATGCACAAACACGATAATACCTTAACGTATTTATTAGAATATTTAGAATAAATTTTTCCCAAATTTAAAATCATACCCTTTTCCAAAGCACCTATCATACGAGAGATTTTCAAATTAGTTCTTAATTTTTGTTGAAAAAACTCAAACATTGTTGAAATTATTAAAAAAGACGGACTTTATAGATAAAAAGTTGCTTAAATAAGCTAAAAATACGTTCAACAGCATAATATTTATGACGAATCAATGAAATAAGATGGAATTAAAATCATTTTTCTTATGACTCTTTTCAGTATTGGATTTAAACCCAATCATTATTTCGTGAGTATTTACACCAGAATGCCTAAGTTTTGAAGTGGTAAGATCGTAACTGTAATATAAGTTAAACATATCCAAAAGCTTAATATGAAACAAACAAATAAACGAATTGGTATTGCGCCAACTTATACCAGTTGAAAAATTTGAATTTAACTCAACGGTAATGTTAGCATCAAAAGCAGGAACAGCACCTTTTGTTTTTTTAATTAAGAAGTTGGGAGAAAACGTAATTTTTTCTTTTTCAAAACGCTGTCCAACCATCATGTGGTAATGAACTTGATCTATTGAATATACGGACCCAATTAAATTGGACCAATTGCCATTAAACATTTGTTTAGCACTAAGGCCAACATACCAATTTTTACATTCAAGATATGTGCCAACACTAAAATCTGGAAATAGAAATAATTTTCCAGAACCATTTATTAAAGGGTCGTTAGATTGATTTAAATTTAATTTTGTCGCATCAAAACCAAATTGCTGTAACCCAGTAAAAAAACCAAAAGCAAAAGAAATATTTCTCTGAAGAAGTAAATTATAAGCAAAAGCAAAATTAAGAGAAGAACGCTTGTATGGACCAATTAAATCATTTTGAAAATACCCACCAAACCCTAATGAATTTCCGGCATTAATTTTTTTGGGCTGAAAGAGCCTTGTAGAAAGGCTTGCAAATGTTGTTGTTGGAGCACCCTCAATATTTCCCCATTGTGAACGATGACCAGATTTAAATACGAGAGAGTTCTGCCCACCCGCTAAAGCTGGGTTGTAGTAAAAGGCATTACCTAAAAAATTACTAAATTGTGCAGTTTGCTGACCATGCACCTTACAAATAAACAGAGCTAAAACCAGTGTTTTAGCAGCTGTTTTTACTGTTTTATTTAATAATGCTAATAGACCCACTGTATGTTTTTTGAGTAATCGTTGACTTAGTATCAATACTATAAAAATAAGTTCCCGAAGGAAGATAACTGTTATTTCTTTTTCCGTCCCAAGGACTAGAATTAGTGTATCCTATAGCGTTGTACACTTGTTGCCCCCAGCGATCATATACAGAAACATTTGAGATGGGGTAACTTTCTATATTTTCAATAATCCAAAAATCATTAAATCCGTCATTATTTATGGTTATTGCGTTTGGAATTTCTAAAGTTTTCTCAACGTAAATAGAAACATTGTCAACGTACTGACATCCATTATCTTCATCAATAGTGAGTTCTAATTCAGCATTATTTAACCCTGAAAAAATAGGATTTAAAACATTACTGTTGGATAAATTAGCCGAAGGAAACCATGTGGCAACCCCGTTGCCAGTTCCTGAAAGCTCAACGGAAGCACCGTATTCTAAGTATACATTATTTCCTGCAGAAACTTCAGGGTTAACAGCCGCGCCATTAACCTTTATTTGAAAGCCACATTCAGCAGGCTTAAACCCCGCCTGTCCATCTCTTGCTGACCCCCCATCTATTAAGACATAATAGGTCTGAAAAGGTTCTAAATGAATAGTACCGATATTAAAATCATTGACCTTACCTAACTCACAAGATGAGACAAGCTCATATGTGGTTGAATTACAACTGGTATTAGCTTTTAAAATGGAGGCCTGAACCTCATTAGAATATGAGGAATCGGAATTGCTATCGCATTGAATATTTTTTAAGTAAACGTAAGCAGTGCCACCAATAGAATTGCTTTTAAAATTAAACCATATAGAATTATTGAGTTCAAAACAGGTGTTGCTTCCAATCCAATCGCTACAATTAAAACAGGTGTCAATAGTTGCGTTGTAATTATTGCCATCAACCCATTCGTTGAAACAAAGCGAAACAGCATCTTCGCATCGATCATTGGAGGGGTTTTGTGTCAAGCCCAATAAGGGAATAAAAATTAATAAAAGAAGAAAATATTTAAAAAAAGCAGTCATTGATAGTTTAAATTTAATTAATTTGATTTGCTAATAGCTACTTTTAAAAGTGAACAAACATATTTTGGCACAATTAGTGCAGTAAAAGCTATAAAAAAAATACAATGAAAAGAAAACTTCCCCTTTTAATTGTTTCATTTTTAATTTCTGTTGTTTCATTTTCACAATTTAGAAATTACAAGACAGATTCTGGATGGAATATTGGATTTAATTCTGGAGGAACTTGGCAAGAGAAAGAAGCAATAATTAACGGTTCTGACACAGCGTTCACTCAACCATTTACATCTGTAAGAGGAGGGTTTACCTTTGGTAAAGCTATTTATGAAGAAGAAGGTAGTTTTTTCGCTTTTGATTTACGTTTTAGGTATCTAAGGGGAATAAATTACGGTTGGTCTAGAGAGCTAGAAACGATTCCAGCTTCACAATTCAATCATTTTTTATCCAGTGATATAGAGGCATACAAAAATTACAGAATGGACTTAAATGAGTTTTCTCTTGAAGGGGTCCTTACTTTAAATAGACTATTAGAGCAGACGGGAATCATTTTATATGGTTTTGGTGGTATTGGGGTTGTTGACTATAGGGTTAAAACAGACTATTTAGACGGTAAACACCAATATAATAATCCAGACTTAACTTATGAGTCAGACAGAAATGCAGCAATATTGCTTAAAAACAACAGTGATTTGCAGTTTGAATCTAACGCACCAGGAGTTATAGGAAATCAATTAAAAATAATGCCTTCTTTAGGCATAGGTTTAGGATATCAATTTAACGAAGTTTTTTCAATGGGTATAGAGCATAAATTAACATATGCCTTACATAATAATTTAGACGGAATTACTAGTGACGCTTTAAACGATAGATATCATTATACGGCCATTAAAATGGGGTTTAATATTTTAAATACTGGAAGCTCAAGTCAAGAATCAAATGAAATGTTTCAAGAGGATTACTATCAGTCAACTGTAGTTAACACCCCCCCTTCAACAATTAATACACCCCCCCCCCCAACAACAAT
>JAQWRG010000041.1 GCA_029243855.1 Flavobacteriales bacterium
TAAAATAAACCTTTCTGATGGTTCTTATGTATGGAAGGAAAACAAAATAAAATGAAAGACATTACCTCAAAAATTTCAACGCTAAGAATTGCTACTGCTTCAGCAAAAGTTTTCGTTTCTTCTTTAGGCACTATCGAAGCCATTAAAAATAATCAAGTACCAAAAGGTAATGTTTTAGAAATGTCTAGAGCAGCAGGATTGTTGGGGATAAAAAAAACACCTTTAATTCTTCCTGATTGTCACCCAATCCCTATAGAAAGCACAAAAATAGATTATACTATTGACAATCTAAGTATTACAATTCATGTCTGTGTAAAAACCATTTATAAAACAGGCGTTGAAGTGGAAGCAATGCATGGAGCAAGTATTGTCGCATTGAATATTTATGATATGCTGAAGCCTATTGATAAAGGTGTATACATAAGTGATATTAAATTAGAAAATAAAAAAGGTGGCAAATCTCAATACAATAAAGACATTGATTCTAGCTTAAGTGCTAGTGTTGTTGTTTGCTCTGATAGTATATCTGCTGGTAAAAAACAAGATTTTGCAGGGAAAGCTATCGTTTCCGAATTGGAAACTCATAAAGTTAATGTGATTGATTATGTTGTAATTCCAGATAATGAAAACGATATAAAAACTCAACTCCAAAAAGCCCTTGCTGAAAAAATCGACTTAATAATTTATACTGGAGGAACAGGCTTATCAAAAACTGATATAACTCCCGAAACGTTAACACCTTTAATTGAAAGGCGAATCCCTGGGGTTGAAGAAGCGATGAGAAGTTATGGGCAAAACAGAACCCCTTATGCCATGCTTTCAAGAAGTTTGGCTGGATTAATTGGAGATTCTTTAGTTTTGTCTTTACCAGGTTCTACTGGAGGAGCAAAAGAAACTATGCAATCTATTTTTCCAAGCATTTTACATGTTTTTCATATAATTCAAGGTGGTAAAAGGCATTAACCTCCAATAGCAATCATAGTTCTATTCTTATTATAAATGTGACTATCTTTTTCAAAAGAATTTATTCCGCCATGTTTTTGATGTTTAGCTAGAATATTTTTGAGAATTAATGACTTAATTTCCTCCCCTTTTCTTAAGGGTTCTAGCAAGTTCATTTCATTTGAAGAAAATAAACAATTTTTTAATTTCCCATCTGCAGTGAGTCGTATTCTATTGCAAGAATCACAAAAGGGGTTTGTTATTGTGTTTATAAAACCAAAGCTTCCTATATAGTTTTCTATTTTAAAGTTTTTTGACGTTGAATGGGCTTCATCTTTTAACTTTAAGCAGCTGACACCATACTCTGATGAAAGTATAGTGTCAATATCTTGTTGAGTTACTGTTAAATCTTTTCTCCATTTATTTCCATCAAATGGCATGTATTCTATGAATCTTATGTTGAGGAATTTATACTTTGTTAGTTCAATAAAATCTTTTATTTCATCGTCATTCTTCCCCTTTATAAGTACAATATTCAACTTAATTTCATCAAATAATTCAATCGCTTTTTCAATGTTTTGATACACTATATTAAAATAATCTCTTCTTGTAAGAAGATTGAATTGATTCTGTTTCAGGGTATCAAGACTAATGTTTATGTTATTAACCCCAGCAGTTAATAAAGCATCAAAAAACTTATGAAGTAAAACTCCATTAGTTGTTATTGAAATTTCAACTCCAAGGTTAGAAAGCTGATTTAAAATATTGATGAAATCTTTTTTTAGTAAGGGCTCCCCACCAGTTAATCTAATTTTTTTAACTCCAAGTTCTACAAAGGTTGAAGCAATTTGAATTACCTCTTCAGAAGTCATAAATTCTTTTTTTGGTCTTAAAGCAATTCCTTCTTCCGGCATGCAATAGGTGCACCTTAAATTACAACGGTCGGTTAAAGAAATTCTTAGATAATCGTGCTTTCTTCCAAAAATGTCAGTTATTTGATCTGATTGTTTATCCACTAAATAAAATTATAAATTTATATCTATGATTTCAGTAAATGAAGCTATTAAAATAATAGATGCAAATGATCGTACTTTATCAGCTAAGACAATTAGCACTTGTGAAGCTCTTGGGTATACATTGGCAAAAGACATCCATTCTAATTTAAACTTTCCACCATTCAATCAATCAGCAATGGATGGTTATGCCTTAAACTACCAAGAGGGCCTGACTAAATACCTTATTAAAGGAGAAGCTAAAGCTGGAGATAAAAGTTTAAATCTGAAAATTAACCCTGGTGAAGGAGTGAGAATTTTTACGGGTGCAAAAATCCCCGACTCTTGTTCCACGGTAATTCAACAAGAATGGTGCAAACAAGATAATGATGAAATAATTTTCACTAATGACCCTAAAGACAACTTAAACTTTAGAAAAACAGGAGAACAAATTAAAAAAGGTGAAGTCGCTCTTAGGAAAGGAACAGAAATATCTCCCGCTTTAATAGGTTACCTTATAGGTTTAGGAGAACATAAAATACAAGTAATAAATAAACCAACTATTGGAATTGTAATTACAGGAAGTGAGCTTTTAGAGCCAGGTGAATCTCTTGAAGATGGTAAAATTTATGAGAGCAATTCGTTTATGTTAATTGCTGCTTTAAGAAAATACCATTATCCAACTATTAATGTTTACAAAACAAAAGACAATTTCGAACAAACAAAAAATACAATTGAATCAGCAATTGCTAAAAATTACGTTATTTTAATTTCTGGTGGCATCTCTGTTGGAGAATATGATTTTGTAGAAAAATCTTTAAAAGAACTAAACGTAAAAAAGAAGTTTTATAAGGTTAAGCAAAAACCTGGCAAACCCTTATTTTATGGCACTCATAATCAAAAACACATTTTTGGACTTCCAGGTAATCCAGGAGCTGTACTAACATGCTATTATATTTATGTATTAAGATTACTTAGTATAGTTTCTGGAAAAAAATATCCTCTTGAAAAAACAATGGTTAGCATAGATAAAGGTTATTTAAAAAAATCTGGGAGATCAGAATTTTTAAAAGTTGAAATTAATAAGGGTATAGCTCGAGTTTGCAACTATCAAAACTCTTCAATGTTAAGGGCTTTTGAAAAGGCCAATGCCTTAATTTATATTAGTGAAGAAATTGAAGAAATAAATTCTTCTGAAACAATAGAAGCTTACTTGTTATTATGAGTGTTCATTGTTCTATCTATACCAATAGTACAAAATGACTTTATTATTTCCTGCGCAGCTATTGTTTTATTCTTTATGGTAATTAACTCCTCTGTGTCCCATTCCCCCAAAACAAAATCAACCTGATTCCCTCTTGAAAAGTTACTACCAACTCCAAACCTAAGTCTTGGATATATTGCTGTACTCAATACAGCTTCAATATCTTTCAGCCCATTATGCCCCCCAGAACTACCTTTAGATTTCAGTCGAAGCAATCCAAGCTCAAGACTAATATCATCTGTAACTACAAGAAGATTATCGTTGGTAATTTTAAGCTTGTTTAGCCAATAATTGACAGCTTTACCGCTCAAATTCATAAAAGTATTTGGTTTTAAAAGGTATATAGACCTTCCTTTAAATTTAAAACTAGCAACCTCTCCTAAACGATCTGTCTTAAAAAAAACATTGGACGAACTTGCTAGCTCGTCCAATACTTTAAAACCTATGTTATGACGGGTATTTTGATATTCAATTCCTGGATTTCCTAATCCTACAATAAGATATTTCATCGGAAATCAAGAAATGTTTATTCTTTTGTTCCCTCTTCAGACGAAGGTGCATCTCCTTCTGCTCCTTCTGCTCCTTCTGCTCCTTCTCCTTCTTCTTCTTCTTCTTCATCTTCAACGGCTGCTCTAGCTGTTTGAACTCCAACCACTACTGCATTTAATGGATCTAAAAACTTTAAACCTGAAATAGATAAATCAGAAACTCTTTTTTTATGACCAATTCTTAGTGGTGTAATATCGATATTAATATCTTCTGGCATGTCGCCTACTAAGCCCATAACATGCAATTTTCTAAAGTTCTGTCTTAATCTCCCTCCGTTTCTAACACCTTTTGAAAAACCAGATAATGTAACTGGAAGTTTAACTTTAAATGGGTTACTTTCATTTACCTCAAAAAAGTCAATATGTAAAATTCTATCTGTTACTGGATGAAGTTGTGTTTCTTGGATAATTGCTTTTACCTTTTTACCATTGACTTCTAAGTCAATTAAATAGACATTTGGAGTAAAAACCAACTTTTTTGCTTCATTTTCACTAATAGAAAAATGGACTTGTTCGTTACCTCCATAAAGAACAGCTGGAATGCGTTCTTGATTTCTTAATTGGGTAGCACCTTTTTTCCCTACGTTCTCTCTTGAAGAACCGCTCAACGATACTGTTTTCATAATTTATTTGTTTTTTTAATTTGCAAACACAAAGTGCTTACTTATTGATTTATAATTTATATGTTGTTTCATGACATCGCTAAATAAATCAGCGATTTCAAGTACTTTAATTTTACTGTTTTCTTTTGTAAGTTGTATGGTATTGGTAACAACTAATTCTTTAAGTACACTATTTTCAATTCTTTCGTGAGCTGGTCCTGAAAGGATTGGATGTGTACAACAAGCTGAAACTGATTTTGCTCCGCTATCAATGAAAAGCTGTGCAGACTTGGTCAATGTTCCAGCAGTATCTATCATGTCGTCAATTATAACGACATCTTTACCCTTAACATCACCAATGATTGTCATATTTTCAATCACATTAGCTTTTTTTCTCTGCTTATAACAAAGTGCTAAATCAACATCTAAAAACTTAGAATAAGCATTGGCCCTTTTAGATCCTCCAGCATCAGGGGCAGCAATAACTAAGTTTGTCAAATCTTTTGTCTTAAGATATGGAGCAAATAGGGTTGAAGCAAATAAGTGATCAACTGGAACTTCAAAAAATCCTTGAATTTGATCGGCATGCAAGTCCATAGTCATCACTCTATCAATTCCCGCTGTCTCTAAAAGATTAGCTACTAATTTGGCTCCAATAGCAACTCTAGGCTGATCTTTTCTATCCTGTCTAGCCCAACCAAAATAAGGAACAACCGCGATAATTCTTCTTGCTGAGGCTCTTTTTACAGCATCAATCATTAGCAACAATTCCATTAAATTATCTGCTGGGGGAATAGTACTTTGTACAATAAAGACATCGCATCCTCTTACTGTTTCATTTACAGACACCTGGAATTCACCATCACTAAACTGTTGTAGTTCACATTTAGCTAATGGTTGACCAAAAGATTTTGCTATTTTTTCAGCCAAAACCCCTGAGGAAGAACAGGAAAGAATTTTTACTCTACGTGCCATTGGGGTGCAAATGTAAACTATTTTAGAGTTTACAAAAACATTATCAACTAATAATTTAATCTGTTTTTAAAAGCTTTCCATTTTCATCATAATAGATTTCCTTGTCTAAAACGCCCATCTTATAATACAACTCGCTTTCTAATTTTCCACTCTTATAAAATTTCTCCCATTCCAACTGGTCCGAGACATCAAGACTCCATGATTCTTCTGCTTTAAGCATACCTCTTCTATCAAAATATTTCCACACTCCTTCCTTAATTTCACCATCAATCATCCCAAAACTTTTAATTCTATCGTTGGTATGATAAGTTCTATAAATTCCCTTTCCTTGCTTAAATTTTTCTCGTGTTATTACTTTTCCGTTTGTGGTGTAGCTCACTCTTTTGCCATGAATTTTACCTCTTTTAATGGGCTCTTCACCAACAAATCTGCCTTTTTCATTTTTCACAAAACCAATCCCAGTATATTTTTCACCACGGTAATAATAAATCCCTTCTTGCATAACCAACTCTTTTACTAAAACCATTTTGGGCTGCGAATAACTTAGTAAAGGCAAAGCAATTAGCAATAGTGTGATATGTAGAAACTTTTTCAATAGTTTAATATAAACGCTATTTATCTTTTAAATGTAATAAATAAGATTTTAAAAATTAAAATTCGCTTAATCTGAAATAATTTTTGGAAGAATCAAAATAGAATTTAAATTAGCAGTTGACACTAATGCCGAAGTGGCGGAACTGGTAGACGCGCACGACTCAAACTCGTGTGCCTTCGGGCGTGTGGGTTCGATTCCCACCTTCGGTACAACTTATTTTTTCGTTATCAGTAAACAAAAAAAATACGATCTTACCTATCTAAAAATGGCGAAAGTTTGGGGAGAACTTTCCAAATGCCATAGAAAAAAAGTGGGTGCATTAATTGTTAAAGACGGTATGATTATTTCAGACGGGTTTAACGGAACCCCGTCTGGTTTTGATAATTCATGTGAAGACGAGGAGGGCTATACAAAATGGTACGTCCTTCATGCTGAGGCAAATGCCATACTTAAGGTGGCTAAAAGTACCAATAGCTGTCAAGGCGCCTCTTTGTACCTTACTCTTTCCCCTTGCAAAGAATGTGCAAAACTAATTCATCAATCAGGTATCAAAAGAGTAATTTACATGAATGAATACAAGGATATTTCTGGTATTAAATTTCTAAAAAAAGCTGATATTGAAGTTCATCAAATAAAACCATCTGAAATTGAAGAAGAATAATTTTTTGTTTCTTACTCCTTTATTAATTGCTTTTTTTTCTGCTATAACTTACTGGATAGGTTTCTTTCAACACAACCAAAACATTCCGTCTAATAAAAAATGGAATACTATTGAGCATGTACTAAACACTATTGAAAATAGGTACGTTGACTCTGTTTCTATACCCAACTTATTGGAGCTTTCAATTAATCAAATTTTAGAAACACTTGACCCTCATTCGGCTTATATACCCTACGAAAAAACCAAATCAGAAAATGAGATCCTTGCTGGACATTTTGGTGGAGTTGGGATTCGATTTATGATAATTCGTGATTCTTTAGTGGTGATCAATGCCATTAAAGGAGGGCCCTCTTTTTTGGCTGGAATTAAAAAAAGAGATCGAATAATTAAAGTTAATGGAGAGAATATTGCCTCTGTTGGATTGAAAAATGAAGATGTTTTAAAACTTTTAAAAGGCCCAATAAATTCTGGCGTAACTATTACTGTTTATTCACCAAAATCTCAAATTGAGAAAACGATAACAATAAATAGAGGCATGATTGCTTTAAACTCTGTAGCAGCCTCCCTTTTACTAAATTCAAATGTTGGATACATTAAATTGAGTAATTTCTCTGACAAATCTGAACAAGAGATAATTAAGGCCATAGAAAATTTAAAAACTACTGGAATGACTAAGTTGATTTTAGACTTACGTTTTAATGGAGGAGGGTATTTACATGGTGCCGTTGGTGTAGCTGACCAGTTTTTAGAAAACAACAACCTAATTGTTTACACTGAGGGGGTTAATTCTCCTAAACGAGAATTTAAATCCTCTAAAAATGGAGTTTTTAAAACCGGAGATTTGATTGTTTTAGCCAATAGTCTATCAGCATCTGCAAGTGAAATTGTTTGTGGAGCATTACAAGATCATAAAAGGGCTAAAATATTGGGAAGAAGAACTTTTGGAAAAGGGTTAGTTCAACAACCAATAGTATTAAACGATTCTTCTGAATTAAGAATTACTACATCAAGGTATTATACTCCATCTGGTAAATGCATTCAAAAACCATATGGAGATAATATAGATTATGAAGATGACATTTATCAAAGAATGGACAATGGAGAATTAACTAATGGCATTGATTTAAACGACAGTTCTTCAAAACAATACGGTTTGGGGGGTATTATTCCCAATTTATTTATTCCTATTGACACCTCTACAAATACCCTTGCTTTCAATGAATTATTGTATACAGCTACTTTAAGAGATTTTTGTTTTGATTATTATGAGAGTAATCCTGTAAAGCCATACAACAACATTGAAAGCTTTAAAAACGAGTTCATTGTTGGTACTTCAATGGTTAAAAAAATACTTTCTAAAACAGATATAATTAAATTGGAAAACTTGAGTGATAATGAAATGAATGAGTTGAAATGGAGAATTAAAGGTGAAATCTCCACTTATTATTTTGATGAAAATTCAAAATATTTAATTTATTCTTTCGAAGATTTAGATATTTCTACTGCATTAAAAGAGCTATCTAAATAGAAGGCTCTTCAATTTGACTAACATCAGGAAATGGAATATCGTCATAGCTAGCATCTCCATACACATCAATGTCATTCTCGGTAATTATGTATGTTCTTTTATCTCCATAGATACAAGAAAATAAGGCCTCAAAAAAAATGAAATCATTCACCATCATTTTAAGTTCAACAAATTTATTGTCCTTTTTGCTTGTCAAATCTGCTTTACATTTCCTACAGTGAAATTCAACCCTCTCCCCTTGATTAAAGTTGGTCGGTGGATTGGTGTAAAAGTCATAATTTCCTGGCTCAGGCTCTAATAGAATTTGCTTGAGTTCTTCTTGACCAGGCTTTTTAAACAAAAGCTGAACTTTTGTGTCCTTTGATAGTGATTTATTACACTTAGGACAATGATATTGACATTGATGAATCATGACATAAGTTTTATTTGTTAGACAATCAATTTACATTATTTACATGTAAATAACAACTTGATTTTCATTAAGATATCACCAAGTTATTATTACTCAATGGGAAGGCTTTAAATTTCACATTTAAATATTACTTTTGCAATCGAATTTTCAATTATGTACAGAACACACAACAACGGTATATTAAACATTTCTAACGCTGGCCAAAAAGTAAAGCTTTGTGGTTGGGTACAAAAATCTAGAGATCTTGGAGGCATGACATTCATAGACCTAAGAGATAGATATGGAATCACCCAGCTTGTATTTAATGAGCAAATTGATTTAACCCTTTGTAAAAAAGCTCGAACTTTAGGCAGAGAGTGGGTAATATCTATTGAAGGTGAAGTCAAAGAGAGATCTAATAAAAATCCAAATCTCTCAACAGGAGATGTTGAAATTGAAGTAAGTTCATTAGATGTGCTAAAGGCATCTAAAACGCCTCCGTTTACTATTGAAGATGATTCAGATGGTGGCGAGGAGTTAAGAATGAAATATCGATTTCTAGATTTAAGACGAAATCCAATAAAAGAAAACTTACAACTTCGTCATAGAGTCGGTTTAGAAACTCGGAAATATTTGGATCAACTTTCTTTCATGGAAATTGAAACTCCATATTTAATCAAATCAACTCCTGAAGGTGCTAGAGATTTTGTGGTGCCTAGCAGAATGAATCCAACAGAATTCTACGCTCTTCCACAATCCCCTCAGACCTTCAAACAACTTTTGATGGTTAGTGGCTACGATAGATATTTTCAAATTGTGAAATGCTTTAGAGACGAAGACTTAAGAGCGGATCGTCAACCTGAATTTACTCAAATTGACTGTGAAATGGCGTTTGTAGAACAAGAAGATGTAATACAAACCTTTGAGGGCTTAATAAAGCATCTTTTTGAAAATGAAAAACAGATTATATTCAAGAATGACTTTCCAAGAATTTCTTATGCTGATGCAATGATGAAATACGGTTCAGACAAGCCTGACATAAGGTTTGGAATGGAATTCAACTACATTAAATCTTTAACTTCTGAAGCAGGCTTCAAGGTTTTTGATGACGCTGAAGAAGTTATTGCAATCACATTAAAAAATTGTGCTGATTATTCAAGAAAAAAACTAGACACACTTACCAATTGGATAAAAAGACCTCAAATTGGAGCCAAAGGTTTGATTTACGTAAAATGTAATGAAGACGGTTCCTTTAAATCCTCTGTAGATAAATTCTTTTCTAGTGACTATTTAAGTAGTTGGGCTGCAGAATGTAATGCTGAAAATGGCGATTTAATTTTGGTTTTAAGTGGCAATAAGTCAACTACTCAAAAACAAATGAGCGAACTAAGACTTAAACTTGGTAAAGACTTAAACCTTTATAAAGAAAACGATTACCAGCCAATTTGGGTTGTAGATTTTCCTCTTTTAGAAAAAGATGAAGAATCTGGAGAATTACATGCAATGCACCACCCTTTCACATCTCCTAAAGAAGAAGACGCTCATCTTTTGGGAGAAGCTCCAGAAAAAGTCAGAGCGAATGCTTATGACTTAGCTATAAATGGTGTTGAAGTTGGGGGTGGGTCGATACGTATTCATGATCGTGAACTTCAAGAGCAACTCTTTACTACATTAGGTTTTAGCAAAGAAGAAGCTGAAGCACAATTTGGCTTTTTATTGGATGCTTTTGAGTATGGTGCCCCACCGCATGGAGGTATAGCTTTTGGATTTGACAGACTGTGTGCTTTGATGGGCAACAAAGACAACATCAGAGATTTTATAGCTTTCCCTAAAAACAATAGCGGAAGAGATGTAATGATTGATGCTCCTGCTAAAATTGACGGCAATCAGCTTAAAGAGTTAAGCATAAACACTGTTGACTAAATTTGTTTTTTGTCTCTAATTAAAAAGAGAGATAGAATGCCTAAAACCACAATAAAAAGAGTTTGAGAGGACCACATTAACATGCTAAATGATTTAGCAATTTCTCCTTGAAATTCGTACATGTTTACCAGCACTGCGCTAACCATTAATGGATACAACCCTATACCACCTGGCGTTATTCCAATAGCAATGGCACCCGCAACAAAACAAGCGAAAAGAGCATTAATCGAAATCATATCCATTTCAGGAATTGCCAAGGCAGTAACCCAAAACATCGCAACATAAGCAGCCCAAATAAAAAGGGTATGGGCTATATAAGCTACTTTTTGTTTCAATTTTAAAATTGTTAAACAGCCTTCAAGAACTCCTTTTATAAATTTCAAAACCTTGTTTCTAAGTTTTTCTACGAATAAAACTAAAAGAGTCCCAGCAATTACGCACACAGCTATTAAAGGTAAAATCCAATTTGGCAAAGAATGTGACTCCTCTTTGTTGCTAATTGTAGCATTAAATTGATCTTCATCAACCTGTAAATAAATAGCAATCGCAAACACCAAACCAAACATCAATAAATCTACTACTCTTTCAACAATTATAGTTCCAAATATTCGGTCTGCGGATGTTTTCTCATGCTTACTAAAATAAGCTGCTCTTGCTAACTCACCAGACCTTGGTATTGTTAAGTTAAGAATATAACCAATCATTACACTGTGATACATAATGCTTAACTTGGGTTTGAAACCCAGAGGGTGAAGTAAAAATTTCCAACGATAAGCCCTGCTTAAATGACTAAGAAAAGCCAGCACCAATGCAATAAATATCCAACCATAATTTGCCTCTTTAAAAACTTTAACATAGTACTCTCTTTCTGAAGTGGTAGAATTAGAAATGAAATACCACGTTAAATAAACACCTATTGCGATGGGGATTATAATTTTAAAAATTTTAACGATTTGATTCTTCATTTAAAGTTTATTAATTGATTTCAATATTATCGATTAACCTAATGTCTCCAATTTTTGCTGCAACAAATGCTCTTTGTTTAGTGGTTTTACCCCCCACTTTTCTTAGACAATCAATTTCTCTAATCTCAAAATACTCTGGAATACTAAATTTTTTCAATTTTGACATGCAATAGTCTTCAATAGATTTGTGGTCATAAGTTTGAAACATAAGCTTAGACTCTTCTAGCAACTTTATTAGTTTAATAGCTCTATTATGGTCTTCCTTTTTTAATAATAAATTTCTAGAACTCATAGCTAATCCGTTTTGATCTCTCTTAGTAGGGCAGCCTATGATTTCTATATTTTTGAAATGCTTTTTAGCCATGCTCTTAACTACCATCAACTGTTGATAATCCTTTTCTCCAAAAAAAGCATAATGTGGCTTTACCAATAAAAACAATAAGTTTAAAACTCTCACAACTCCATCAAAATGACCTTTTCTATGAACCCCTTCCATGACTTCATCAATTCCATTTAAATCTACTTTAATCGGCTTTTCATTATTATAAATCTCTGCAGCAGATTTTGGTATAAAAACAACGTCAACATTCTCTTTATCAAGCTTCTCAAGATCTTTATCGTAATCAATAGGATAATTATTGAAGTCTTTAGTATTGTTAAACTGTGTTGGGTTGACAAAGATACTTACTATTACTGCTTCTGCTTTTAATAAAGCATTTTGAACTAGTGAAATGTGCCCATCATGTAACGAACCCATGGTTGGAACAAAACCAATACTTTTTGATTTATAGTTTATTAACTCGTTATTTAGATCAGAAATAGTATGTACGACCTTCATTTTTACATCTAATTCAGGGTAAAGCTACTTTATTTTTGGTTTTATCTATTTTTTTTTTATATTTTTGTAGCTCGTTAAAATTAAGAGGAGATTTAGAGATATGGAAAAAAGTAAAATTCTTTACGTAACACAAGAAATTAACCCATTTTTAATAAAGTCAGAATTATCAGAAATCGTAAGAACACTTTCTCAAGGTGTTCACGAGCAAGATAAAGAAATTAGGATATTCATGCCTAGATTTGGGGTTATCAATGAAAGAAGACATCAACTGCATGAAGTAATTCGTCTTTCAGGAATGAACATGATTGTTAACGATTATGATCACCCATTAATAATTAAAGTTGCTTCTATTCCACAAATTAGAATACAAGTTTATTTTATTGACAATGAAGAATACTTTAAGAGAAAACAAGTTTTTACAGATGAGGCTGGAAAACCTTTTAAAGACAACGATGAAAGGTCAATGTTTTTCTGTAGAGGGGTTTTAGAAACCGTTAAAAAACTTGGATGGATTCCAGATATAGTTCACTGCCATGGTTGGATGACCGCTTTAATGCCCGTGTATTTAAAGTCTGTCTATCAAAACGATCCTCATTTTTCAAATTCAAAAGTAATCTATTCGGTATATGACCACGCTCTTAAAGGTTCTTTTCCAAAAAACTTCAAAGAAAAACTTGAATTTGATGAAATACCAGTAGATAAACTTGGACTTTCTGATAAGGTTACCACCAAAGATCTGAATCTTTTAGGTGTAAGTTGGTCTGATGCTGTTGCAATTGCAAGCGAATCAATTGACGAAGAAGTTAAAACAGCTATCGACAATTCTGGTAAATCTACATTAGACTTTACTGATGAAGAAAATTTAATTATTGCACACCAAGATTTCTATGACAAAGTTCTTAGTGAGAACGGTGTACTTGCTTAGGTTATTAGCAACCCCACTCATTTATTTTAAAAAATCAATTTTTTACAGTTTTAATAAAATTACTGTTACTGCTATAGTATTAATGTGCTTAATCAGCTGTAATAAAAATGATTCTTTTGGTGTCGAAATTCAACCTGACAACCAAAACCTATCCGGACAATATGTAGATACTTTATTTCTTACAACGAGTACTATTTTATCTGACAGCATCAAAACTGACGAACTTAATGGCGTTAGCCCTTTAGGAACATATATTGATCCAGTTTTTGGTAAAATACAATCTTCTATATTTACCCAAATCCGATTGGCGCAAGCATACGACTTTAGACCAGAAAACAACGGCTCTTTAGATAGTCTTATAGTTGATTCAATTGTTTTATACCTGGCTTTAGATGGCTCATATGGAGAATTAAACCCTCAGATTTTTGAAGTATATCAATTGGATTCTAACATCATCAAGGACTCATCATATTACAGTAATTCCGAAATAAGTATTAAAACTATTGATTTATCTGAGGCCTTGTCTTTGGAAACTAATCCCCTATTGCCAGGCACATTTGCAGGACAAGCTGTTGATGAAGCCGTTTTAAGAGTCCCTCTTAATGTCGCCAATTTTGGACTTCCCATTATCAACGAATCTGGCAATACTTCATTAGATGGCAACGATGAAGAAAATCAATTTTTAGATTGGTTTAAAGGAATTAAAATCACCACATCAGGAAACGAAAATGGAGGTTTATATTATGTGGACTTAATGAGTAATTACACTAAGATTTCAATGTATTACAGAGACACTTCTGGAGTATTAGCTGACCACGATACCATTCGTTTTGATTTCAACATCAATTCTAATTGCAGCTATTATCACCAAGTTAATCATGATTTTTCTGGAACAGACGTAGAGTACAACATAGCTAACCCCAACTCGGGTCAAGATGCCTTTTACATTCAATGTTTAGGTGGTGTTAACGGCACAATAGCTATTCCTTCACTAGAAAACCTTATTGATTCTAACATCATAATTAATAAAGCTGAAATTATTTTGCCTTATCAATATTACAATTACGATATACATACTCCTCCTTTAAACTTGTTCTTAACTAGAAAAAATGATGAAGGAACGGCCCAGTTTCTTCCTGATTTTTTTGAAAGCAACCCTGGAGGTGCAGCCAACAACACATCAAAACAGTATAAGTTTAACATTACTCGCCATGTGAATGAAATTTTAGCTGGACAAACCAATAACGACACCTTAAAAATCATTCCTAGTGGAGCAGGGATAAGTGCCAATAGAGTAATATTAAACGGAATGGAATCCAGTAAAAAAGATAAAGCAAAACTTCTATTAACTTATACAAAATATTAATTCTATGTGTGGAATTGTAGCTTACCTTGGTAGTAAATCAGCTTATGAAATTATAATTAAAGGTCTGCAAAGACTTGAATATAGAGGTTACGATAGTGCTGGTATTGCACTACACAACAACAATTCACTAAATGTATTTAAGCAAAAGGGGAAAGTTGCCGATTTACAAAAACACGTTGAAAAACAAGATATTTCTGGTCATATTGGGATAGGTCATACCAGATGGGCAACTCACGGTCTTCCAAATAACGTCAACGCTCACCCTCACTGCTCTGGAGATGAAGAAATTGCATTGGTTCACAATGGGATTATTGAAAACTATGCCATTCTAAAAGAAGAGCTAATTACAAGAGGTCATGTTTTTAAAAGTGAAACGGATACGGAAGTGTTGGTTCATTTAATTGAAGACATTAAAAAAGAAAACAATTGCAATTTATTTGACGCTGTTCGAATTGCCTTAAATGAAGTAGTTGGAGCTTATGCAATTGTAGTGATAGATAACAACAACCCAGAAGAGCTTATTGCTGCAAGAAAAAGTAGTCCATTAGTTATTGGCCTTGGTGAAGACGAGTATTTTCTTGCTTCAGATGCAACTCCTATAGTCGAATACACAAAGAACGTTGTTTACTTAGATGATGGTGAAATTGCAAGAATTAGTATAGCTAAAGGGCTGTCTTTAAAAACCATTCAAAACAAAAACAAAACTCCATACATTCAAGAACTAGAAATGCACTTAGAAGCTCTTGAAAAAGGCGGATATGAGCACTTCATGCTTAAAGAAATATACGAACAGCCTCAATCAATTAAAGACTCTATGAGAGGGCGTTTAAAAGCCAAGAAAAGCCTGGTAGGACTTGGTGGAATCAAAGATTTTGACGACAAAATATTAGCTGCCAATCGTTTGATTTTTGTTGCTTGTGGCACGTCATGGCATGCCGGTTTAGTTGGGGAATATTTATTTGAAGAAATTGCGAGAATACCAGTTGAAGTAGAATATGCTTCCGAATTTCGCTACAGAAATCCAATCATTAATAGTGATGATGTTGTAATTGCCATTTCACAATCTGGCGAAACTGCTGATACGTTGGCAGCAATAAAATTAGCCAAAGAAAGAAACGCTACGATTATTGGGATATGCAATGTGGTTGGTAGCTCTATATCTAGAGAAACAGACTGTGGGTCGTACACCCATGCTGGTCCCGAAATTGGCGTAGCTTCTACTAAAGCTTTTACTGCACAGGTAACGGTGCTTACTCTTATGGCCTTAATGGTTGGAAAGAAAAAAGGTACTATTGCAAACGAACGATTCAACAGATTATTAATAGAGCTAAACGCTATTCCAGAAAAATTAGAAAGTGTACTTAAGCAAGATAAAGCCATTGAAAAAATTGCTAAAATTTATCATAAAGTCAACAACGCGCTTTATCTAGGAAGGGGGATTAATTTCCCATTGGCTTTAGAGGGAGCATTGAAGCTTAAAGAAATTTCGTACATCCATGCAGAAGGGTATCCTGCAGCAGAAATGAAACATGGACCTATTGCTTTGATTGATGAAGAAATGCCAGTGTTTGTTATTGCTACTCAAGATTCTAGTTACGAAAAAATTGTTTCTAACATACAAGAAGTTAAAGCCAGAAAAGGTAAAATCATAGCTATAGTAACAGAAGGTGACAAAGAAGTTAAAGCTATTGCTGATCATGTAATTGAAATCCCTAAAACCGATGAGCTTTTAGTACCGCTATTGGCTACTGTTCCTTTACAATTGTTAAGCTATCATATTGCAGTAATGAGAGGTTGTAATGTAGATCAACCAAGGAATTTAGCGAAGTCTGTTACAGTTGAGTAAGTTAACTACCTGATTATCAGGTGGTTAAGTCGTTGTTTTGTTAGGTTTTCATAATCCTCATATTCAAATCTAAATCTATCAGCCCCTCCATGAGAGGGGGATTTACCAATAATTGTGAGGTCAAATTGATCTAATCGTCCTTTTAATCCTTTGATGGAATTTGTCATTCCAATATATTTTATCTCTGGGATCCAACTAAATTTTTCTTCACATAAATTAGTTCTGGATATGGCGATACAATATATACCTGGAAAACTTTTGCCAGAAAAATTGTTTCTTTCGTTCCATTTTTTCCAGGTACTAAACTTTTTCATAAAACTGGATTTATTTCCTTGTTTTGAATGATGATACAGGTTTTTTCCTTATATTAAATTCAAAAAGATCATGGGAATGAAAAAAGTAACCATAACATGTGCTCATTGTGGTTGCATGTTTCAAATTAGTATTTCAGAAAATGGAGTATCTGCCAGACGTCATCAACATTCACCTGGATGTGGAAAATCAACCAATGTTGCTATAAATAATGGGAACATTACAAAAACTAATAAATAACAACCCTTTTTTTAACTAGAAATTTTCCAGTTCAAGGGTTCTGTATTAAAATAATAACTTACTTTTTTTCAATATACAAGATAAAGTTATTTTTCAGGGTTAACCCCTAGTTAACAACCTTCACCTTCAGGAAGTAAATTACCTTCCTTATCATAGAATTTCAGTTCTTCAACACCATCTTTAATGATAGACTCCCTTTCTATTTGTCCATTTTCATAATAATATTTCCAAACCCCATCTTTTCTACTGTAAATACCTGACTTAGTATACTTGAAAGTTCCGTGACTTTCTATTTGGCCATTTTCATAATAAGACATAAAAGACCCTGTCATCTTACCATTTTTGTAGAATCCCTCATTCATTAGTTGACCATTTTTATACCAATGTCTACACGAACCATCTCTCTTTCCCTCTAAATAATGTATTTGAGACAACACTTGACCATTATCCCAATATTCAATTTTTTCTTCGCTCTGTCCAAACCCTATAAATGGAAAAATTAAGAATAGGAACACTATTTTTTTCATTCTATTAATTTACAATCTTTTTCTCAAAACTACCATCGTCATATATTTCAATATATGGAACATTAGGTTTAGGAATTGTTTCTCTTCCAAGAAAATCAATTGTTTTAATTAGCTTTTTATTGCTATGGATGGTAATTCCTGTTGAATTTAACATGTCGTTTTGAAGTATAATGGTTACTGGATTAGTACAAGTTGAATTTGCATCAGATAGAACTAAGCTTCCATTTACAATAGTATTATTAGGGAAATTAGATGTATTAAATGATATCTCAAAGTCAAAATCTAAAGTGTCTCTACTTGAATTCTGTGTTAGATGGGTAAATATGTGACAATTTGAATTTGTATTTATTGGCCCGCTTACATAACTGACACTAATTAATAAACTATCGTCTAAAACTAAACAGTGAGAAGGATAAATTATACTGTTAGAGTCATTATAATAAATGGTGTTTTCCATAATATTATCATTCATTGAAACATAGAATGTATCCTTATTGTATGTTACGTTGTTACAATCAATAACATTTGATTGAGAAAAGGAATAATTAATCATGTTTAGGTTAATGAAAGCTATAGATAATATTGACAGTAGTTTTTTCATTATCATAAATATAAAAGTTATAACAAAGCAATAACAATATATCTTTTTAGATTATTTTTAAATCATGAATAAAAACATATTTGGCGAAGATTTAATTACATGCAGTAAAGAACCATTAACTGGGTACTTTAGAAACGGCTGTTGCGATACGGACGACAGTGATTATGGCATGCATACAGTATGTGTGGTAGCAACCAAAGAATTTTTAGAGTTTTCCAAAGCAGTTGGAAACGATTTATCAACGCCTATACCTGAATATGGTTTTCCAGGAATTAGTGCTGGGGACAAGTGGTGCTTATGCGCACTAAGATGGAAAGAAGCTTTTGAAAATGGGTGTGCGCCAAAAGTAGTTCTTGAAGCTACCAATGAAAAAACATTGGATGTAATATCGATGGATAATCTAATAAAACATGCTTTAAAAAACGATAACTAAAAATAAGTCACAGTTAAATAAATTCTTAGGTATTATATTTTAGGTATTTAAAAAATTAATCTTAAATTCATAGAAATGTGTTGATATAATCAAAACTTAAAACAGATTTAACAATGAAAAAAAATCAATTATTTACTTTAATTTTTTCTGTATGTTTTCTTTTTAGTTGTAAAACTTCAGAAGTTGCTTACTCCACAATTCCACAGTTCACAACTGTTGAAAAAATTGGATTACTTAGACCTGGTCAAACTAAAACAAAAGTACAAGATGTATTAGGAATTCCACCATGGGATGCATTTTCACTAACGCCTAATGGGTGTCAAACTTTTACTTACAAGTATAAAAAACTAAAACATGAATTATCATCGTCTGAAAAATCTGATGCAGGATATTGGAACAATCAAGTTTTATCAACAAATATGAGAGTTTATGATGATGCTTCGGATTTAAATCTTGTTTTTAGAAATGGGCTACTTGAAAGTATTATCACATCTGAAGGAAATGGAAATTACAAAGATTTAGTATGGGATATGAAAAAAGCCAACGACCAATGTGATAAGCCTGTAATAAGAGGATGTATGGATCCAAATTCTATAAATTATAACCCTGATGCAGCTTTTGATGATGGTAGTTGTGAATATTGTCCATGTGGATATGAGCTAGTTAGAAGTGAAAACAATACCAATCCAAATTGTAATGAAAAACCTAAATGTGTTAAAATTAAAGTCGAACAACCTGACACAACAGTAAAACAACTTAAAAGGAAACCTAAATGCACTAAGTGTGACATTATTGATAAAGTTCTTGAAAATGGCTCTGGGAACTTAGATATGAGAATTATTATGAATGGTTCAGATTTCAAGAATGGTGAAATCATAATAAACGAAAAAGGTCAAATTGTAGAATAATAATATTTTTTAAAAATGAAAAATCATAAACTAACATATTATATACTTAGCTTTTCGCTATTAATGTCATTTCAGTTTATAAATACTGAAATAACTTCGCAGTCTAAAGAATATTACTATACAACTATAGAGAACATATATAAGTTGGAAAAAGATATGTCTTACAACAGAGTAAATGACATTCTAGGGGTCCTTCCTAATGATGTATATGTTGATTATAACAATGGTAAAAAAATAGTCAGTTATCTTTATAAAAACAGATATCATGAAATACCATCTATTGATATTGATAAAGAAGTTGGCCTTTCTGGAGGAAGTCCTAAGTATTTATCAAATACAAAAGAAGATAAAACTCTATTTTGTGTTTTTAATGAAAATGACAATACTCTGGAAACATACATAACTAGCGTTGGAAGAGAACAAGCTGTAAGTGTTCTAAAGGACGAACAAAATTTAAAAGCGTTCATTGAAAATCCCGTTAAACCTAAAAAGTTTTCTAAAAGCAAAGGGAATAAAAGTAGAGGAAAATCTTTAAAGCTAAGTTCTGGAGATAACTCAGTAGATATTAATAAATCAGGTGTTAAAGTTAATTTCAAAAAACGTAATTAATTATAAGCTCAGTAATGGATTTATAATAGCTCTAATTTTTTTTTTAATTATTGGGAAAAACTCCTTTTCACAAAAAAAGAATTCTAATTCCTTCATTGTTAGTATTGAAAAACAATTAAACCATACTGACTTTATTTTAAATAGATTAGGATCAGAAACCTTTGTTTTTGACAGTCTTAAAATTGCCTTCATAAATAATGAAAATAGGTTCAAAGAATTTATAACTCAAGCCTCTGAAGAAATAGACCATAAACTTTTATCTAACATAAAATACTCATATAAAAGAGCATTATATCTAATAGATGACAAACAAGAAGTTGATTATTGGATGGATAAATACTCTGTTTTAATTAGAGGTTTAAGAAATCGAATTAAAAATGATTTTCATATACAAAATGAAAAATTAGTTGCTGTAAATGGTAATAAGTCAAACATTTATTCTAAAAAGCCAGCTAAAGATGCCAAAAGACTAGCCGATGAAACTGAAACCAAAAGACTGGCTGACGAAGCTGAAGCTAAAAGACTAGCTGACGAAGCTGAATCCAAAAGACTGGCCGATGAAGCTGAAGACAAAAGACTGGCTGACGAAACTGAAGATAAAAGACTAGCCGATGAAGCTGAAACCAAAAGACTGACTGACGAAACTGAAGATAAAAGACTAGCCGATGAAGCTGAAGACAAAAGACTGACTGACGAAACTGAATCCAAAAGACTAGCCGATGAAGCTGAAGACAAAAGACTGGCTGACGAAGCTGAAACCAAAAGACTAGCCGATGAAGCTGAAGCTAAAAGACTAGCCGATGAAGCTGAAACCAAAAGACTAGCCGATGAAGCAGAAACCAAAA
Organism: Flavobacteriales bacterium; assembly: GCA_029243855.1. Lineage (GTDB taxonomy): Bacteria > Bacteroidota > Bacteroidia > Flavobacteriales_D > Parvicellaceae. The sequence continues at coordinate 20,837 of JAQWRG010000041.1, forward strand.
GACTAGCCGATGAAGCAGAAGCTAAAAGGGTAGAAAACGTTTCAATAAATAATAATAAGGGAAATACTCTTTTAAATCATAAAACAAATCATGATTTAAATTTTTTCACAATTCAAATTGCCTCGGTAAGAGAAATAATACCTGATAGAATTAATGTTGAAAAACTTGATGAAAAAGATCTTTTTTATTCAGATCTGAAGAATAAATATTACGCTATGAACTTTGGCAAATTTCAGAACTATGCTTCTGCTCATAAAGAAGCAATAAAATTAAACAACAAGGGTATAAAAGGAGCATATGTAACTAAATATCAGAATAACACTAGAGTTAAAGTTACCAACGATGATATTCAAAAAGAAGTAATAGACCCCAAGCTGGTTGAAAAAAACATGAATATGATTGGATACAAAGTTTTATCTAAAAATAGTTCAGGGAACTTAATTCAAATTGGCTCTTTTGTAAACTGGGATGCACATGAATATGATGAAATATTTAAAAATATTGAATCAACAATTTATTACGAACTTCAAAACAATAATGTAGTTAAGTTTTTTATTGGCCCATTTAATGAAGCAGATCTATTAATTAAAATACAAGAAGTAAAGAAAATAATTCCTGATGCTTTTATTTCTAGAACATATTAATTTCTTTTTTACAACCACATTTAAAATATACTGTTTTAACTTTTAAGCAAAAATGCTCTATGAGGCTTAAGTGCATGCTTTACGTTTTCAACATCCTCTTTTTTAATCACAGCAAAAGCCAATTGATGAAAATCATTGATTGTTTCAACTCCAAATTCTAATAATTCTAGGTTCTTTTCTTCAAAAAACTCCTCAAGGTGTTTGATGTAGTGTGTTGCTTTCTGAACATCGCTTGAACCTCTAAAATCCCAAATTAATTTTATCTTCTGCATAATTTATTAAAATTAAGATATTCCTGATAAGTTAAATGTATAATGATCCAATAATAAGGAATATGATTATGTTTGAATAAGAAATGATTTTAAAGATCTATATCAATAATTGCTTTTGGTTTTTTAGCTTATGTCTTATGACTATAAGCTGTCAAAAAGAAAGTAAGTCCAAATTTCCAATTTTATGCGATATGGAAACGATTAATGAAGATCATTTTTTAAGCAACAACAATACGCTAATAACCAATGCAAAAAGTCAAAGTAATTTATATTTCAGGTCCGGAAAATATAGCGCTAAAATCAACAAAGAAAACCCATTTGGACTTGGCTGCTCATTTTACGATTTAAAAAAAGGCAATCAACTGATCATTTCTGTTTGGGAAAAAGTTGGTGCTGAAAAGGGCTATTTAAAAATTGTTAATGACAAGCATGAGGTTTTGAAAACTGTCAAAAGCAATGGCTTTAATCAACACGATGGGTGGGAGTTGATTACCTTCACTTATGAACTCACTAAAAATCATAATCAGCTTAAATTTTATATTCATAATGAAAACATCAACCCTGCCTACTATGATGATTTAAATGTAGAATTATATGAAACGGCTAAAAGAGTAACCTTAAAAAATGAACATATTGATCTAAAAATAAATTCATTAGATTATCAGCAACTTTTAAAGTATCGAGATGAAGCACTAAGAATTGGCATCATTAGTAGCCAACTAAAAAAATACATAAAAGGAAATTTAACCTATAAGGGTAAAACTATTCCAATTAAATTAAGGTTTAAAGGAGATTGGCCAGATCACCTTAAATCTAACAAATGGTCTTTCAGAATTCAAACAAAAGACAACACTCAATTTAAAGGCCTAAAGAGTTTTTCGATTCAAAGTCCACATACTCGCTCTTTTTTAAAGGAATGGATAATGCACCTGATATTTAAAGAGCAAGACGTTCTAACAACACGGTACGGTTTCATTTCCGTTAACCTAAACAATGAGCTATTAGGTATTTATGCATATGAAGAACATTTTGACAAAGAATTGCTTAACTATTACAATAGAGAAAATGCACCTATATTAAAGTTTAATGAAGAAGGTTTATGGGAAACCAGACTAAACAACCCTAAAAATAAAACACATTTTCCTTTTTACGAAGCTGCTGAAATAATGCCTTTTAAAAAGAAACGCACCCTTAGTTCTCCTAAACTTTCAAATGAACTTAAAAAAGGAAGTGAGCTGATGCTTAAATACAAAGCTTTTGAAGGTCCAATAAGTGAAATTTTTGACTTAAAAAAAGTGGCCAAAATATATGCGCTTAATGACATTGGTAAAATACGTCATTCGTATCACTGGCATAATCAACGTTTTTATTATAATGCATCATTAAACAAACTAGAACACATTGCATTTGACTGTTATGCTGGGTTAGATGAAGGAATTGAAGACGTTATTTATGGCTATTCTATTAAAGAAACCCACCACAACAACAACGTTTATTTAACAAAACAATTTTTTAACGATAGTAATTTTGTAAGATATTATAAAGGCTACCTAAAAGAATTTTCAGATGAAAAATTCATTGATGAAATCCATAACCGACATAGTTATTTGAGTGATTCTCTTTGTAATTTATTAAAAATGGAATTCCCAAATTATACTTTCGATTTAAATTACTTAAATAGTAATGCTAGGGCCATAAGAGAAACACTAAAAGTTTACGATTCAACTTTTAGTTTTAATCTATATGATATAAACTACGATTACAATGCTATTGCAAATCGCTACTTTCCTTCTATTGGTATTAAAGGTTTTGTAAAGGACAATAACCTATTAACATTAAAAAACTTTCATTTAGATACTGTTGAAATAATTGGCTATGGAATTAATCACAACCCAAATGAAATGAAAAAATTCCAATCCTCCATTACTTTATCCCCATTTAAAAAGGGAGAAGATTATTTGGAAATAGAATTCTATAAAAAAATTAAATATCTGTTTTTTAAACCTGTTAATATTAAAGAGATTCAAAGTTGTGAAATTCAAAAATGGCCCTACGATTTAGTGAATTTATAACGTTACAAATTGATGAGATTTTGATTTAATCAATACTAAATACTCTTAAACAACACCATTTTTTTAAAATAAAAAAATGGAAATAATAAAATAAAATACTAAATTGAACCTACTAACTTAGTATTAACTAATTTATTATTGTGTTAAATATAGGTATCCCAAAAGAAACTGCTAATCGTGAAACACGAGTAGCAATGACTCCAACAATAGCCAAACAATTAATTAACAAAGGGTTCGCAATAAGCGTTGAAACAAACGCTGGTTCACTTTCAAATTTTTCTGATAAAGACTATGAAGATGTTGGAGCAACCATCTCTAATAGAGACGCTGTTTTCAAAGCTCAAATAGTAGCTAAAATCAACCCCCCAAATAAAGATGAAATCAACTTAATGGAGAAGGGTTCCGTTTTAATTTCACTTCTATTTGCACAGTCAAATACCGAAATGCTTAAACTGCTAGCCAAACAAGAAATAAGTGCTTTTTCTTTGGATGCAATTCCTAGAACCTCTCTTGCTCAAAGTATGGATGTGTTGAGTTCTCAAGCAAATTTAGCTGGCTACAAAGCAGTAATTCTTGGTGGAGCTGAAATGGGTAAAATATTTCCTATGTTAATGACATCTGCCGGAACTATAAAACCCTCTACGGTTGTTATTTTTGGAGCTGGTGTTGCCGGTCTTCAAGCCATTGCGACAGCGAAAAGGTTAGGAGCTAATGTATGGGTATCTGACATAAGACCCGAAACAAAAGAACAAGTACAATCTTTAGGGGGTAAATTCATTGAAGTAGAAGGAGATAGTTCTATTAAAACCGAAGGTGGTTATGTTAAAGGTGTTTCGGATGAATTTCTTAAAAAACAACAAGAAGCCGTTACTGAAAAAGTAATTAATGCAGATTTAGTAATCACTACAGCACTAATCCCCGGAAAAAAAGCACCTCTTTTAATCCCGGATGAAATGTTAGCTAAAATGAAACCAGGTTCTGTTATCGTTGATATGGCTGTTTCACAAGGTGGTAATTGTACCAGCAGCGAATTTAATAAAGTCATTGAAAAAAATGGCGTTAAAATTATTGGAGAAGGTAATCTTCCTGGAACTCTTCCAATAAATGCAAGTGAATTGTTAGCAAAAAACATCCAAAACTTTATTCAACATCTTACTGATGAAAATAAGTTTAAATGGGATACGGATGATGAAATTACAGCAGGCTCTCTAATAATTAAAGAGGGGGATGTATTTCAAGCGTCATTAAAAGAGCTTATTCAACCTGAATTAATAAAAGCATAATTATGAAAGAAATAATCGAATTCTTCTCCAATGGAGGAAATATGGAAATGGTATATGTCATTATACTGTCTATAATTTTAGGCGTTCAAATAATTGAAAGTGTTCCTGCAGTTTTACACACGCCATTAATGAGTGGGGCCAATGCCATTCATGGAGTTGTAATCATTGGAGCTATTATTATAATGGGAAAAGCAGAGGCCAACAATACACCTGCGTTGGTATTGGGATTTATTGCTGTAGTACTTGGAACTTTAAATGTGGTGGGTGGATTTGTAGTTACCGACAGAATGCTTGAAATGTTTAAAAAGAAACCAACTAAAAACAAAGAATAATGAGTGACTTTACACTAGAAATTAGCTATTTAATAGCTTCAATTTGTTACATATTAGGTTTAAAAATGATGGCTGGGCCAAAGACCGCAAGAAATGGCAATTTACTTGCTGCATTTGGGATGACCCTAGCTATATTTACAACTATTTATTTATACCAATATGAAAATGATGAAAAAGAGATTATTGGATTAAGTAATCATATTTGGATTTTCTCTGGTATAGCAGTAGGGGCTATAATAGGTTGGGTTGCTGCAGTTAAAGTTCAAATGACTGCAATGCCACAAATGGTTTCATTATTCAATGGGATGGGTGGGGCTTGTGCAGCATTAATTGCCTTAGTAGAATTCCCAAAAGCCTTAATACACATACAAGATCCAATTTGGCTAGAAGATCATAATGCTATTCTTTACATGTCGACTATACTATGTGGGTTAGTTATAGGCAGTACTTCTTTTTCCGGGAGCATGGTTGCCTATCTCAAATTAAACGGTAACCTTAAAAAGGATATTAGGCTTCCCTTTTATAATATAATAAATACCTTGTTAATTTTCGGTGTAGTTGGCTTAACAATATGCCTTGCTGGAAACCATATTCCAACGGAAAATTTTGAAACCTGGACTTATATTTTATTAGCTGGGGCCTCATTATATGGAATATTATTTGTCCTTCCAATTGGAGGTGCAGATATGCCCGTAGTTATTTCTCTGTTAAATTCATTCACAGGAATGGCTGCAATGTTTGGAGGCTTTATGTACGATAACATGGCTATGCTTACTGGAGGGATATTAGTTGGTTCTGCTGGAACTATCCTTACCGTGGTAATGTGTAAAGCAATGAATAGATCCTTAACTAATGTGATTTTTGGTGCTTTTGGAACAGGTGGCAAAGCGGTGTCAGCTTCATCAAATGGTGCTGCACAAAAAAGCTATAAAGAAACCAATGCTTCTGACTTAGCAGTACTATTAAATTATTCACAGAAAGTAATTATTGTTCCTGGATACGGATTAGCCGTTGCTCAAGCGCAACACGTTGTTCATGAGATGGAAGAGTTGTTGTCTGAACGAGATGTTGAGGTTAAATACGCAATTCATCCTGTTGCTGGGAGAATGCCCGGGCACATGAATGTATTGCTTGCTGAAAGTAACGTAGATTACGATAAATTAGTAGAAATGGATGACATCAACGCTGAATTCTCAACATGTGATGTAGTTATGGTTCTTGGCGCAAACGATGTAGTCAACCCTGCTGCTAAAGAAGATCCTTCATCGCCAATTTACGGGATGCCTATTTTAAATGTAGAAGATGCCAAAACAACTATTGTCAACAAACGAAGCATGAATGTAGGGTATGCTGGGATTGACAACGATTTATTCTACAGAGACAAAACAAACATGCTCTTTGGGGATGCAAAAAAAGTGTTGACTGAAATAGTATCTGAACTTAAAAACTTATAAGACTAAATTTTCTTTGGAACTATTCTAAAAGTTCTTTCTCTAGGTTCCGACTCTTGAACTTTGGGATTATTATCTATTTTTTTCTTGTCGTCTTTTTTCGATTTACCCGGTGCTGCATTCAAGTCACTTTTGGAAGACTTGGTAGTTCCTTTTTTTGACTGCTCTTTAGAATTGGCAGGTGCTGCATCTAAATTACTTTTGGAAGATTTATTAGACCCTGAATCTTTGTCTCCTGTTGGGTATTTTGTAACTGTTTTCTGAGAATTATCTGGAGGTGTTCCATTAGCATCTGTTTCTTTTGCTTTATCATTTGATTCTGTACTAACTGGATCTGCTCGTTCTTCCCCTTCATCATCTTTATGTCTTGGCTCTCCCTTATCTCTTCCAAAAGTTAAGTTAATTCCGAAATGAACTTGCCCGTTTTTCACTTTTTCTACGTCAACATTCATGGTTTGATTGATGGCATTTTCCTTTAAATTCAATGTTCCAAGAGCCAAGATATTATCAGTTAAAAAATAAATTTCAAGAGGCCCAGCATTCATTGAAACCCCAATACCAACATTAGAATAACTTCTATTATAAATTGAATAACTTGCAGTAGCTGATAAAAAATGACCTAAATGGAAATTATAAGCTAGTCCCAACCCTCTTCTCCATCTATTTCTAACAAAAGAAGAGTAACCAGTCAAGGAAATATAATTATTGTGATCCACTATGTATTCCATAGAAGCATAAATTTTTGTTCGTAACGCTGTTCTATAACTTGGTGTTGAGTAAGTGAAATTTTCTTTAATCGACATCTCGATAGAGTCTTCTAAAACATCTTTTAAAAATTGAACACTTGACCCATTACCAAACACGGTAATTGCATCTTCAATTCCGGAATAGGTATAATCCCATTCTGATAAGTTTGAATTGCTTGTATATTGATTCCAAGAAATAAACCCTAAATCCAAGACTGATGCTTCAAGCAACAACTTGTCATTTAAATGATAGTTAAATCCAAAGTCAAGCCCTAACCCATTGTTTTGTCTTCCAAACATATAATTGGATAGGTTTCCAGAGCTAAGCCCAGCTTGTGTCATCATATCATCATCGTCTGTGTTAATTGCTCCAATAGCATTACTTGTGTCGTCAAAAACAACTAACGGCAAGCCTGCTGATTGAAATTCAAAATTCATATCAAATGTTAATGCGTGTGTGTTTTGATCTGTGGTAACACCCATGTAGCTTACTTGAGTATTGAAGTTTTCCATACCATATAAGTATTTTAACCTGGCCCCATAAGAAAACTTATGGTCGACATCGTGAACCCAGTGCACAGCGTATTCTCTCCAGTGTGTGAAATCCATCCCTAACCCATCAAAGTTAGCTCTTTCGCCCAACAAATTATTTCCATTACCTTCTAAAGCCATAATGATAAGATCTTTAGGATAGTTAAAGGTAAAATCCACCTTCTCTGTAACATTAAAGGAATAAAAGTTGTTACCCTTTTTAAATCCAAGAAACAATAAATCTGTATTGGCGTTTAATACCAAAAAATTATTCTCTCTCATCTTAGACATTGCTCCGTTAACATCGGGCATTACATTGCCGTTTGCATCCTGTGTAAGTATATCACTAAATGCAAAACCAGTATTAAAAGCAGATCCATATACACTGGAAATAATAGGTAAACCAATATCTAATTTAGAATCTGGAAAAGAAGCAGGATCAACTTGAGTAATTTGAGGAATTGATGGCATATGATACAAGATAAAATCTTGTTGCCCTTTATATTCTTGAGAAAATATAAAAACTAAAATTATATGTAAAAATATCTTTTTCATTAGAACATCCTCCCAGAAATTAACAGTGACATTGCGACACCTAATTTGTAATCTTCGTAAATTTTTACCGGCTGTTGCCCACTGTAATTAGCTGTATTGGCATCAACAGATAAAACAACAAATTTTGTAACATTCAATTCGTCAACACATGTACTGTCACAATATAGTTCTGTAACTTTTATAGTAGGTTCAATCACCTTACCACTTGCGTCTAATACTCCAGACTGTAGAATTAATTCATCGTTAGCAATAGTTGACAATGTATTCTTATTGCTGTCTAAAAGCAGTAGTGTAAAGTCAACATCAACAGGCCACCCATTAGTAGTAACGAACTTTATGGTAGCTTCTTCAATAGTTGTTTCTCCGCTAAATAAATTATCTACTTCAAAATCAAATGGTATGGTGTCGCCCATTCTCCAACCACCAGCATACCCCTCAAGAGGAAGTGTTATTTCAGAATTTACAGTCATTTGACTTGTTGACGTTATATAATTAGAATTTGGGCCAGCATTTGGGTTAATTTCTATACTTGGTGCATAATTCAACTGTTTTGGTGTTGTACCAATAACATCAACAAAATTACTGTTGTTAGAGTTCATGAAAATATCGGTGGTGGTGATTGCTCCTTGGGATGATGGTTTTGAAATCGAAGGAAAGTAAAATGGTGCTGCCTGTAGATTAGTTGCTGCAGAATCATAAGTAACATTAAATAATGTACCTGATGAATCTTGAGAGTAAAATTCAGTCATTGCCATTTGTGATGTAAATCCAAAGCTGTTTTCAACATTAAACTCAATGCTTGGGTTTGTTAAGACAAAATCAATAGCACTTTCAGAAACTTGAAAAATACTAAAGCTTATAGAATCTTCACCGAGAGAAATTTGTTGATTTTTAAAATCTCCATACACCACGTCAAAAGCACTTATATCAGTCATTTGAAAATCAATTCCAATTTTATCAGTAGGGTTTATAGACTGTCCAGTTCCGTTAATTGTAATCCCAAATTGAATGACTAATTCATTAAAACCTAAAGAACCCTGCGTTAGGTCCATGATATAGTTTGACATATCCAAAGTTGTTTGCCCTATAGAGTTAGGAGAAACCGTAACCGTATCTGACCAGTTAATCCCAGAAAGCTCTAAGGATGGAATAGTAATCGCCAATTCCAAGTCATGATTAAATTCATTTGAAACAGAAATAATCATTAAAGGGTGATTTCCTCCTGCGCCTAGGCCGTATTCAATAGAAGTTATTTCTTCATTGGATGGGAAAGTAAAAGTATACAGTGTAGTGTCTGCAACTGATAAAGAACCGCTGTAACTAGGACTAGATGGTAATCCGCTAGCTGGAGAGGAATTTACAGTAAATGCAATAGAGTTATCTAAGGTTAGAACCTCTTGAGACGAAACTGAAAATGATGGAATGGTATAGGCTAATAATAATTCCCCAACCGAACCAGTAGTTATTAGGCTGGTAGTATCA
>JAQWRG010000043.1 GCA_029243855.1 Flavobacteriales bacterium
TACTCCGCCCCCAACAAACAACGCCCCACCTGTTACAGAAATTGTAATCAAAACCCCTCCAATAGTTAATATTGTTAATCCGGCCAGTAATTATTTTGAAGTTTCCAATCAATATTACAACATCAACGCTGAAATAAAACACGTTTTGCAGAAACAAAATATATTATTTTTCATTAATAATGTTCAGCAGCCAAATTATTTGTTCGATTTCAGCAACAATATGTTTAGTGCAAATATTCAATTACAGCTAGGTCAAAACGAGATTAAAATCATTGGGCAGAATCAAGACGGAACAGCATATGATGAGGTGATACTAAAATACGTTCCTATTGTTGAAAAAACACCACCTACAGTCACAATAACATCTCCTTTAGGTGATCCTTACTTGTCAGAAAAAGTCAATTGTTTGATTAAAGCAAAACTGACCAACATTTCAAGTAAATCACAGATTAAATTTTATGTAAACAATCAGTTTAATAATTCATTTACTTATTCTCCTCAAACAGCTGTTTTTTCTTCTAATATTGTTTTAAATAACGGAAACAATACGGTGCATATTTTAGCAACTAATTTAGACGGAACAGCATCTGACAATAAAACAATAATATATGAAAAAAGAATTGTTGGTACCCCCCCTGATGTAGTTATTACCTCTCCTAATGCAAATCCATTTCAAACAAAGCAACCAACATGTATTATTAAGGCTTTTGCTCATCATGTTGATTCGAAACAAAAGATCAGAGTTATTTGGAACACCAAACTAATAACCAACTATTCTTTCAACACTCTTTCAAGAGAACTTTCATTTAACGCAAGCTTAAATCAAGGCAATAATTTTTTAATCATAACAGCTCAAAACGATTTTGGTTCAGACAACGAAAAAACAACCATTAATTATCAAAAAAAGGTAGTTGTTAATCCACCAGACGTAACTTTTGAATTTCCATCGAGTTCGGTCTATAACACAGACAAAGAATCAATATTAGTTAGTGGGAAAATAAAGCACGTTTCAAGCATTAACAACGCCATAGCAACATTTAACAATAAACCAGCAAAATATTTTAATTTTAATCCAGGCTCTACGGATTTTCAGGCTACGTTAACTTTAGTGCCTGGAAACAATATTTTTACAGTTAAAGGAACAAATAGTTCTGGTTCAGATAGCGAACAAATTTCTATAGTTTATACACCAGTTGAATGTGACAACCCAGCCATAAACTTGGTGCAACCTCAAAGCAATACTGTTTCAACAACCAATACAAAAGCATTTATTAAAATGAACGTTTTAAACACTCAAAACATAGCGTTTAAAATTAATGGAAATAGTAGTTCTGGATATAATTTTGATGTTAATACAGGTGTTTTTTCCACCATGCTTAACCTTAGCCCTGGAACAACAGTTTATTCTTTGACTGCAACCAACGATTGCGGAACAACATCTCAAACGGTTACTTATCAATTAACTCAACAAGCTCCAATGGGTCAAGCACCAATAATACAAATGAACATCAGTAACAACAATTCTTCTTATGTTAACCCAATCATAACAAACTCTTCATCGCTCCAACTTACTGGTAAAATTTCTAATTATGATTCCAAGACAATGATGAGCTACTCTTCATCACCAATAAATAAAGTTAAGTTAGATTATACACTTTCATCTGGATTAATTAGCGGAACAGTCTTTTTGCCTCCTAATCAATTAATAAAGGTATCTATTACTGCTCAAAATAAATGGGGAACAACAACAAAAGACATTTATTTTCAAAAACCCCAAAGAAAACCATCCTCTAGCGTATCAAACGTTTCTAATTCAAACAACAATCCGATTATAACAAAGCCAACCCCAGCTCCCGCGCCAAACCCTAAACCAGTAATAAATAACACAATAAACGATTATTACAAAGAGCCAACCCCAACTTCAAGCTCTACAAACGATGATTCTGATGACGATTCTTTTGACGACACCTATGAAGAGCCTTTCTCTTGGCCAGAAGCTCCCGAACAAAAAGAAGAGTGGAGTGCGCCATCACCACCACCATCACCAGCACCAATAATTAAGGAACCGATAATTGTTCAACCCCAAAAAAAAGAAAAAGAAAAGACCTCTCAGCCATCAAGAAAAGCACCTGAAAAAACAGTTAAGCCAAATCCTATAAAATCAAAAGCAACTACAACAAAAGGAGGAGGCAGATAATTAGAGTTGTTTATCCAATGGATTTTCTTTGAGTTTTTTGGCTTGAATGCGGTTGCAAAAAATATCCCTAGCAAGGTAAACGGCATTTCTAAAGGAGTCCTCATCTGCAACTCCTTTTCCGGAGATATCCATCCCTGTTCCATGATCTGGAGATGTGCGAACAATAGGAAGTCCAGCGGTAAAATTAACTCCTTTATTATTACTGATTGTTTTAAAAGCGATTAACCCTTGGTCGTGATACATGGCTAAAACACCGTCAAATTTTTGATATATGGTATTTCCAAAAAATCCATCAGCAGGAAATGGACCCCATGCCAATATCCCAGCTTCGTTTGCCTTGCTAATTGCAGGAGAAATTACGTCAATTTCTTCCCGACCCAGCAAACCTAAATCTCCAGCATGAGGATTTAAACCTAAAACAGCAATTTTTGGGCTCTGAATGTTAAAATCCTGTTCAAGGGAATTTTTCATTAACATAAGCTTTTCAATAATTACTTCTTTTGATAAAACAGAATGTATATCTTTTATTTCTACATGATTGGTAGCTAATCCAACGCGAAGTGTGTTATCAACCATAAACATAAGCGATTGATCTATGTTTGACATAGAGGTTAAAAACTCCGTATGTCCAGGAAAATTAAACGCTTTGCTTTGTATGTTTTTCTTATTAATAGGGGCGGTAATTAGCAAATCAATTAACCCTTTAGAAAGATCATCAGTGACTGATTTTAGTGATAAATAGGCAAATTTACCAGCCTCTAAACTTTCTTTACCTGGGTTACAACTGAAAGCCTCCTCCGAAATAGTGATTAAATTAATTTTTTGATGTTTAACTTTATTAGCAGACTTAATAGTTTCAAATGAAACACTTAATTCAGGAATTAAATCAATGTAATGTTCTAACAATTCAGCTTTACCGTAAATAACAGGGGTAATGCTCTCAAGAACCCTATTGTCTTTAAATGTTTTCAAGATTATTTCAACACCAATACCATTAAAGTCTCCAAGGCTTATACCAGCAATTAAGTTTTTTTCCATGCTATAAATTTAAGTTTAAAAGTAATGATTAAACGTCTTTTATTTAAACAGTTATAACATCATTTCTTTATGCTTTTTTTTAGTTCTTATAGCTAATTAAGTAATTTTACAAGATTGAAAAAAAATCTAGGCAACATATTTTTAATGGTTTTTCTACCATTTTCTATTATAGCATCTCATAATAGAGGTGGAGAAATTACCTATCTTCATTTAGGTGGGTTAACCTATCAATTTACAATAACAACCTGTACGGATTTAGGCTCATTAACAAATACAGACAGAGAAGAGCTAGCCATTGATTTTGACCTTGGAACAATGTTTGCCCAGAGAGATACTTTTCAAAGAGACACTCAAGTTCCCATGTTGTTGAATCACCAAAAAAACACATATGTTGGTACCCATACTTTCACTTCTGCAGGAACACATAGAATTACCGTTGAAGACCCAAACAGAAATGCCGGGATTTTAAATGTATATCCTGGAGGAAATAGTGATGACGTTGTTTTTGCAATTGAAACAATGTTAATTATAAGTCCTACTCAGGGCGCTATGGGAGGGAATAATTCAGTTCAGTTTTCTGAATGTCCTTGTCCAGAAATAGCATGTGTTAATAAACCATATTGTTACAACCCAATGGCGGTTGATCCTGATGGAGATTCTTTATCATATGAATTAGTAGCTCCCCTTGGAGCGGGAGCAACGCCTTTAATTATCCCTGCTTTATATATTTATCCAGATCAAATTGGAGGCGGCAATTTTAGCGTAGACGCACTTTCCGGTACGGTTTGTTGGAACAACCCACAGATGCAGGGAGAATATAATTTTGCTTTAAAAATTTTAGAGTGGAGAAATGGTATTTTGGTAGGATTTGTAGTTAGAGATATTCAGCTTACTGTTCAGTCAAATTGTTTAAACGACCCTCCAGAAATAGAGCCAATTTCCGATACTTGTTTATTGGCTGGGGAAAACATTTCCATTTCAGTTTCAGGAACAGATCAAAACATGGATAATTTAAGTTTATTAGCCTCAGGACTTCCACTTAGTTTAATTTCAAGCCCGGCATCATTCAATTCTGTTTCTTCACCAGGAATAGCTAATGGTATTTTTCAATGGCAAACAACATGTTCTCATATTAAAGCAGGAAGCTATACCGTCATGGTTTCACTTACCGATAACGGCAATCCAGTTTTTTCTGATTATGAATCTTTCAATTTAAATATAATACCTCCTTCTTTAAGCGGAATATCCATTCAGCCGCAAGGCAATGGAGTAATAATATCTTGGTCAAAACCCATTTGTAATAATGCAGAGGGCTATAATATTTATCGTAAAGCTGGGTCAGCTGTAAATGTAGATGAAGACTGTTGTGAACCTATTGACTTAAACGCATTAGGTTTTGTTCCCATTCATCAAATTATTGGAATAAACGACACTACTTATTTTGACAATGGTTCTCTTTCATTGGGAGTAGAGTATTGTTATGTAGTAACTGCATTATACAATTACGGTCAATTAGAAAGTTGCCCAACTGATACCGCTTGCACGGTTCTAAAAAAAGAAGTTCCGGTTTTAACTCATGTAAACGTAACCACAACGGATTCAATTAATGGAACGGACTCAATAGCATGGTCTAAGCCATCAGAATTGGATACAATTCAATATTCGGGACCATATAGCTATAAGGTTTTTAATTTAAATGGAAGCTTAATAGGTCAAACATCAGCAAGTAACTTCATATCTAATACTGACACGAGTTTTATTTATTCAACGGTTAATACTTCTTCATCCCAAAGAGCATATACGGTTAAACTTTTTTATTCATTCAATGGGCAAGATAGTTTAGTTGGCGAGTCCAGCCAGGCAAGCTCTATTCATGTTAATACGACCCCAAACGACAATCAAATAGAATTGTTTTGGAATGAAAGTGTTCCTTGGGAAAATGACTTATATTATATATATAAGTCATCCAGTTTAAACGGAAACTATACGTTGATTGATTCGACTATAGACAACAACTACTTAGATTCTAACTTAATAAATAATAAAGAATATTGTTATTATGTAATGAGCAGCGGACATTACGATGACTCAACAATTTTATCACCACTTTTAAATAACTCACAAAGAGTTTGTGACACTCCTTTTGATTTTACCGCCCCTTGTCCACCCGAAATAACTATAGAAGGAAGTTGCGAAGACCTTAAAAACATCTTAACCTGGACCAATCCCAACAACAGCTGTGCAGATGATGTGATGTCTTACAATTTGTATTTCACGCCCATTTTAGATAGTACTTTTACATTACTAAACACTTTCAATATAAACTCTGATACCTCTTTTGAACATCAATTTTTGTTTAACAACACTCCTTCTGTTGCAGGGTGTTATTATGTAACGGCCATAGACTCAATAATGTACAACAATGAAAGTATAGCTAGTGACACAGTATGTTTTGATAATTGTCCAGAGTTTGTATTGCCGAATGTTTTTACACCAAATCAAGATGGAGACAATGATTATTTTCAAGCCCTGTTTCCCATCAGTTTTATTGAAACAATTCAATTGGAAATTTTCAACAGATGGGGATCAAAAGTTTTTGAATCCTCAGACCCCTATTTTAAATGGGATGGAACGAATTACTTGACAAACGAAAAGGCTCCAACAGGCGTATATTACTTTCACTGTAAGGTAAATACCATCAGGCTTTTAGGAATTGAGACGCTTCAATTAAATGCTTTTGTACAACTAATAAATCACGAAGTTGAAAATAATTAATAGATAAATGTTTACAGGAATTATAGAATGTTTAGGTGAGCTTGTTGAAATTAAACAAGATCAAAGTAATGTACATCTTACGATAAAATCGGAGATATCAAATAAGTTAAAAGTAGACCAAAGTGTTGCTCACAATGGAGTTTGCTTGACTGTTGTTGAGCTAGATAAAGGCACCCATATGGTTACAGCTATTGATGAGACAATGAAGAAAACTAATTTTCAAAACCTTTTATTGGGGAGCCAATTAAACCTTGAAAGGTGTACTAAAATTGGAGACAGGCTAGACGGACACCTGGTGCAAGGGCACGTTGATGGCACAGCAACCTGTCTTAAAGTTGAAGAAAAGCAGGGCAGCTGGATGTTTCATTTTTTAGGAGATGAAAACGTCATTAAGCTTGTGGTTGAAAAGGGATCAATTTGTATAAACGGAGTTAGTTTAACGGTAGTAGAGGTGATTAAAAAAGAGTTTTCTGTTGCAATAATTCCGTATACATACGAAAACACCTCATTTAATCAAATTAAAGAGGGATCAACAGTTAATGTTGAATACGATATTGTAGGAAAATACGTAACTAAAAACCTTAATTTAAAGGGTTAAGTTTTGCTATAACAATAACATCAACATTTGGCCACAACATGTTAACCCCGTCAGGGCCTGTATGTTTTTCAAGACAAACATCGTTAAGGTTATTAAGAGATTTTTTAGCATCCCAGTTAAAAACATCAATAGAAGTTTTTAGGAAAAACTCATGAGTTTGGTCTATATCCCAGCTAAAATCCACTTCTTTAGCCACATCATTCATTTTGATTAGAACTCTTCCTGTTTTATCATTATTAAGAGAAATAATATTTCCAGAAATATATTTTGTATTTAACATGGTTCCAAAAAAGGAAGTATAAATTTTATAATCTCTTAATGTGTCTCCAGTTTTAGTTGAATTAACTCCTAGTTGAAAAGAAAGCCCCTCAATAGCAGTATATAAATCATTGGAATCTTTAAAGTCAGTAATAATAATTTCTTTAAACTCTCCACCAACTATAGCTTTAGACATGTGCTTGAACGCACTCCATTTAACATTCACATCACCTAAAGTGTAGGTAGTAATAACTGCTGTTTTTAAATTAGAAGATACGGATTTGTTTTCACCAACGTTGTTAGAAACATCGTTGGAACAGCTAGAAAACATAAATAGCGTTACAAATATGTAGATTGCTTTTCTCACGCTTCAAATTTAATCAGAACACTGTTTTTTTCAACAGTTTGTTGAACGTTAACATGAATAGATTCAACAACACCATCTATTGGAGAAGTTAGAATATTTTCCATTTTCATAGCCTCTAAAATAACAAGAGGTTCGTCCTGTTTTACTTCTTGACCGACTTTAATATTTATTCCTATGATAAGCCCAGGCATTGGAGCAATTAATTCATTTACTTTGGTAGAAGCTGAAGTATCGATGCCAATCTGTTCCAACATTTTCTCCACCTCTTTTTCTAGCTTAATCTCTAAAAGGCTACCATTAACTTTCATAATAGTAGTTTGAGCATCACTATTAACTTTCAGTATTCTACAAAAGAATTTTTCACCATTTTTTCTTAAAACGATGGTTTTTTCTTTTTTATTTATTTCTTCAACCTCATAGGAGTTCAGTATTTCTTCTGAAAGCTTAATGTTGTCTTTAAAGTTCGTTTTACCAGTAATCATAAAGGACTTTTTCTAGTATTTAGCAAACTTACAATATAATTTAATCCTTTTAAGAACAAATTCTCATCTTTGTTGGTCTTGAACAACCATATTAAAGTAATATAATTTGTCTGGTATTTATATTCATATTCCTTTTTGCAGCAAAGCCTGTCATTATTGTGACTTTCATTTTTCAACCCAAAAAAAGAACATTGATTTAATGGTATTGGCCATTATCAAAGAATTAAAATCAAGAAAAAAGGAGATTAAAGAACCCATTAAAACAATATACTTTGGAGGAGGAACCCCAAGTATTTTGTCTGTTTTACAACTCAATGATATTTTAAATACCATTAACATTAAATACACGATTGATAGCAATGTTGAAATTACGTTAGAAGCAAATCCTGAGGACTTAAGTGAAAAAAAATTAAAAGCATTGTTTATGATTGGTGTTAATAGACTAAGTATTGGCGTTCAGTCCTTAAACGATGATGTTCTTCAATGGATGAATAGAAACCACGATTTAAAACAAGCTAAAAGGTCTGTTGAATTGGCTAATAAAATTGGATTTAAAAACATAAGTGTTGACTTCATATACGGCACACCAAAAAATATAAATAGGAGTTGGGAAAAAGAAATAAAGGAATTAGTGTCCTATCCAATTACACATTTATCAGCTTATCATTTAACAATAGAGCCAAAAACGTTTTTTAGCAATCAATTAAAAAAAGGTGTTTTTAACACGATAACTCAAGAAGAATCCCTTAATGAATACTTAAAATTAGTAGATATTTTAAAT
The DNA here is from genome assembly GCA_029243855.1 of Flavobacteriales bacterium. GTDB lineage: Bacteria > Bacteroidota > Bacteroidia > Flavobacteriales_D > Parvicellaceae. The sequence goes on from JAQWRG010000043.1 coordinate 8,497, forward strand.
GACAACAACATCATGCAGTATGAGGTTTCTAATTTTGCCAAGCAAGGGTTCAAGTCAATACATAATACAAGTTATTGGCAGCAAAAAAAATACATAGGAATAGGCCCATCCGCACACTCTTATGATGGTGACTCAAGAAGATGGAACATATCAAACAATACAGGATATATAAAAAAAGTGAACAACAAAGAAGTCTTTTATGAAGCAGAGCAACTTACAAGTCTAGATAAATTTAATGAATTAATTATGGTTGGCTTAAGAACAGAAAATGGTTTTAATCTTAAACAGGCTAATTCTTTTTTAAACTGCAATCACCTAAAAGAGTTTACTTTTCAGCTTAAAAAGCTACTTTCAAACAGTACCATTCAGCAAAAGGAAAATCAAATTAGCATGTTTGAAAATAAACTTATGTTGGCCGAACACGCAACAAGGGAATTATTTATATTAAACGAATGAAAGTTACTGTAGCAATAAATCATCAATCGTATCAAGCAAATTTAAACGATCCTTTTGATATCTCTTTACCTTCAAAAGTTAAAGACGGGTTTACCGCCTGGTATGTAAACCCCATTACCATAAAGCCAGTTCAGGGAGAAGGGTTTATTGGAAGTGTAGAACAAGGAGGTGCTGTAAACTTTTGTGATTTATACATTAACCCCCATGGAAACACCACCCATACAGAATGTGTTGGGCACATTTCAAAAGAAAAACAAGAAGTAAATAATATTCTTAATAGGTTTCATTTTACTTCCCAAGTCATAACATTAAAAGCAAAAATATTAGAAGAAGACTTATCTGAATGGCAAAAAAAAGGCGATTGGATAATAGATAAAAAAGCCATTGAAAATGTCCTTAACCCTGATATAGAGTCAGTTGTTTTAAGAACACAACTAGACCACGATGGCTTAGCTAATAAGCAGTATAACAACACAAATTGGCCTTATTTATTACCTGAATTCACCGCTTTTTTGCGAAGTACAGGTGTTAAACATTTATTAATTGATCAACCATCTGTTGATAGAGAAAAAGACGGAGGTCAACTGCTTGCTCACAAAGCCTTTTGGGATTATCCTAACAGTACGGATTTATTAAGAACAATTACTGAATTTATTGCTGTTCCTCAGCACTTAGAAGATGGTTTTTACCTATTAAATCTAAGTTTTGCAAACTTATGCAATGACGCTAGCCCCTCAAGACCCGTCCTCTATAAGCTGAAAAAACAAAACAATATTTCATGATTTAATAAAAAAACGTACTTTTATTGTGAAATTATCACAAAATGAAATTAGATATAATAGATCTTAAAATACTTAAAGCATTACAAGAAAACAGTAAAATCACTAATATAGAACTTAGTAAAATGGTTGGGCTTTCTGCAGCACCAACACTAGGAAGGGTTCAAAAATTGGAAAAAACAGGTGTAATATCTAGTTATCATGCAAAAGTAGATGATACAAAGTTAGGCTTAGGATTTTCTGCTCTAATTCAATTGTCTTTAATTCGTCAAAAAAGTACAGCAGTAGGAAATTTTATTGATCAAATTTCAAGCATAGATTAAATTGTAGAATGCCTACAATTAACCGGAAACTTCGATTATCAGTTAAGAATTGTAGCTAGAGATATCCCTACTTTTGAGAAAATTTTAGAGGAAAAGTTAGGACAAATAGAAGAAATTGGTCAAATGCAAACCTCTGTAGTTTTAGCAGTTAAAAAAAGCTCACCGGTTGCCCCTTTGGATTACAAAAAAGAAATAAGGTTAGAGGGTTAGTCTAAGGGAGATAAGCCAACTTCTTCCAGGACTACTAATTGCTGAAGAAAAAGTTTTGTAGTGTACATCTGTTATGTTGTAACAACCCATTGATGCTATTAATTTATCTCTTAATGGAATATTAAATTGAATATTATAAGTTAACCATGAAGGGGAGCCTTCATTTGTTGCTTCTAATGGATTATCAATGTTTCCACCACCATAATCATCTATTTTTTTCCACCCATTGTACTGAATGAAAAATTTCGCTACAACTTTTTTATTAATATAGCTCAAAGCGGTTTTACCAAAAATAGGAGGAATATGACCTAATGGCGCTTGTTCATTTATAAGCATTCCTTTTGTAAAGGAAAGACTTGAGAAAACTTCCCAGCTTTTAAGAAAAGATAATTTAGCAGAAGAATTAAACCCATAAATAAATGCTTGATCAAAATTTATATTTGTTCTTATTTTACACATTTGACCATCAAAATAAATGGAATCTAACCCATCTAATTGGTAGTCGCCTCTAGCTATTGCATTATTTAGTAGTGTGGTGAAGAAAGACCCGTTAATGGTTAAATTAACAAGTTTATGTTTTGAAAAAATATTTTGGTAAATGCTAATTGCTCCATTGTAAGCATATTCAGCCTTTAGGCTGTTATTGGGAACAATAATGAATTGATCCTTTTTAAAGACTTTCCCAAAATCATCAATATTGGGAGCTCTATATCCTGTACTAACGTCAAGGTTTAACTGTGTGTTAGCATGTGGATAATAATTAAAGTTAATGCTCCCATTTAAAGCACTTGAATTGCTTGTTATTTGGGTGAACGGCAAAGGAATGGAATTGATGTTATCATCAAATTGAGCAGAAAGAAAATTAAAAGCATATCTAAGACCACCTAAGAAAGAAAAAGAATGTCCTTTAATGGCAATAGTTGAGTATATACCAGAAAGGTTTTGCAGGCTTCCTCCATTTGGATATCTAGTTTGAATTGCAGAAACTTCATTAGATGTGACATCATTACTAAAAGCATCACTACTTACAACATTTTGATAGCTTTCAAAGCCATAAAAAACCTTTATTGATGTGCCCAGGCTTTTAACAGCGTCAAGGGATAAACCAAACACATTTACATTTTCATGTCTTTGTTCTTGGATATTGGATTGATATAATCTTGTAATTCTAGATTCTTTAATTTTTTGATAAGAGGTGATTACATTAAATTGATCGTATAATAAAGTATTTTTATTGAGTGTTATATCAATTGAATTCAAAAATCTATTTTGTGGTCCATAATTCCATTGACTATATTCTGGAAGGCCTAACGAATTCAAATTATTAAGTTGATCTAAACGAGCTATATCAGAGCTACTACTAAGTTGTGTGTTAATTTTAATAGAAAACTTGTTGTTTGGTTTGACAATAATTTTTTGTAGAAAATCGTATTGAGAATAACCCAATCCCGCTTGATTAATGGAGTCGTTGTTTGTTAAAATGGTGTCATAACCATTGATTTGACCCACATTAAAACTGTTATAACCCCAGTTTTCATATCCATGAACTCTATTTAAACCCATTCTTTGTTCACCAAATTTTTTATAGCTAAAAGAATTAATTATTGCCCACTTTTCTCTCCCATAATTAATGTCAATATGATTGCTGATTTGTTCATTTGAAGAATGATATCTTGTGAAGAAATTTGTTTTCCAAATGGAAGAATCGGATTGACTTAGTATAGGGTCTTTTGTCTTGTAATGTATGACGCCTCCAATAGCATCACTTCCATACGTAACAGCCCCAGGTCCATATATTACATCACACGAAGAAACAATCAAAGGGTCAATTGTTAAGCTATTTTGAAGATGACCACTCCTATATATTGCGTTATTCATTCTTACTCCATCAACTACAAGAAGAATTCTATTGGATTCAAACCCTCTTAAAATAGGACTACCTCCACCAAGCTGACTTTTTTGTATGGTAACGCCCCCGCTTAGTAATAGCAATTCTGCACCTGTTGAAGCATTTGAGTTTACAATTTCTTCTTCCTCAATCATTTCATGAAAAATATTTTGAAGACCAAAAGGAACATGACTTTTTCTTTCTGTTTTTGCTTCAAAAGCAGGCAGAGAATAAGCGTTAATAATCACCATTAGTTTAAAATCAGCCTCTTCAATTTCTTTTTTTGTAAAAGTTATAAAGACATCTTTTTTGACATTAATTTGAACACTTTTTAATTGACTAACGTCTCTTATCAGCAATTTACCACTCTTAGAAGTTAAGAGCGTATCCAAACGATTTGATTTAACTATAACAATCTTGTTGCTTAAATCATCTCCATGCTCATTAAAAAAATGAATCTTCTGTGAAAAGAACAGATTTGAAAAAAGTAAAAAAAAGGATACTAATACTATTTCCAATAATTTCATCAATCGTAAAGTGAATAAATAATTTTAAGAGATTTAATATCTGATTTATCAACATTCGCATGATAACTCATATAATCCAAAAGCAACGACATTATTGATTTTCTATCATGTGTTTTAATGTTCATAGTTTCATAACTATCAATATTCATGCCTAAAAATTCAGCAAACAATTGATTTGGAAAAACATTTGGATTACTTGATGGGTTCTGGGCAGAAAACCTACCATTTTGAACATCGAAATACGCATTTACTTTAGAAAAATTATTTAAAGGTTGAATTCCAATGTATGGAAACACTTCTTTCATAAAAAACAAACAAAATGAAGCATTAAATTCGTTATGTTCAAAATATAGAATTGTTTTTTTTAAATGAAAAAGTAGGTTTTCGCTTGGTTCATTTTTAAGAATCAACCTATAAAGAAGTTCGGTTAAAAACAAGGCATTTCCCGTTTTTCGTATATCACTTATTATATCGTAAACCGGAAAACTTAACTCCGGGGAATACCCAAGATTAATATTTTTTTGAGGATTAAATTTGCAACTAAATTCAATTACATGAAAAGGCTGAAAAACAAAGGCATTTTTTTTGTTTTTAAAACCTTTAAATAAAAAAGACCTTTTTCCATGAAAATCAGTTAGTAAATCAACAATTAATGAATTTTCAGCATATTTTGTTGACTTTAGAAACAAGGCTTCAATTCTATTACTCATTAACGATCTTTAATGGTAGCGTAATTAAAAAAGAGGTCCCTTGTTTTGAGGATGAAAGTAATTCAATGGAGCCGCTGTGTGATTTAACAATTTGGTCAACCATAGCCAACCCAAGCCCTTTTCCATTTGATTTGGTTGTAAAATTAGGTTCAAATATTTTAGTTATGTTTTCTTTAGATATTCCTTCTCCATTGTCTTTAAATACAATATTTATAAATCCACCTTTAACGCTTAATAGAATGTTAATATCACCCTCTTTGGTAAAAGACTGTATGCTGTTTTGAATTAAATTATTGAAGACCCTTATTAGTTGATGTTCGTCTGCAAAGCACGTATAATCTGTCTTTTTTTGATAGTCAATGGAAATAGTACAAGATTTATTTTCAAATAAATCAACAATAGAATTAACCATTTTCAATAAATCTAACTCTTTGAAATTAGCTTTTGGAAGTTCAGCAAAATTTGAAAACTCGTTTGCAATATTTGAAAGAAGATCAATTTGCTGAATCATTTTAGTTTTAAAATCTTGAATCTTTTCCGTACTATTTTCTGGGTCTTTAGCCAATGACCTTTCTAAATGTTGAACACTTAGCTTCATTGGTGTTAAGGGGTTTTTTATCTCATGAGCTACTTGTTTTGCCATTTCTCTCCAAGCAGACTGCCTTTCACTTTTAGCTAGTTTTTCAGTACTTACTTTTAGTTTTTCAATCATTGAATTATAAGCGTCAACCAGTACTCCAATTTCATCATCTTTATCCCAATTTAACGCTTCATCAAGTTGATTTAGTTGAACACCTTTAATTTTTAAAACAATTTTTTGAAGAGACTTTGTGATGTAATTTGACAGCAAATAGGAAACCAGCCCCCCGATAATAAATAAAATAATAAATATTTTAATGAGGGTCATTAAAAAATCCATTACCTCATTTTGTGCTTTTTGACCTTTTGAGTCATATGGAATATTAATTATGATCATATTTTCACCTTTTTTATTCTTGGCATAAGAAAAAGTATTGATGATTCCATTTCCTAAATCTTTGACTACTTTTTTATTGGGTTGAGTATTTAAACTATGTAATGTTTTTTCATCAAGGGAGAATTTATCATCAACATCCTCATTGAAAATATCTGTATATATCAATAGTTCGCCATTAAGGTTATAGACTCTAATTTCTAATGAATTAACGTCAGCGATCTCTTTTATCTTGTAATCGAAATCTTTGGTTACAAAATCTATTGTTTCCTCTGGTTTCAAATCTTTAAAGAAATACTGTAATGATGAGGTGATTGTTTTTTCTTTTCGTTCTAATCTTTCAAGGTGATATTTGTTGTTTTGATGGTCAAAATAAATAATTGTTGCAACAACAATTATAGTCATAGAGAAAAATATGACAGCTATCATTGATAGATAAATTCTATTTTTAAAAGAACCGCTGTAAAAAACCATTTAGTGAAAATAAAAAAAACCCATAAGCTTTTGTAGCTCATGGGTTTAAATATGATAGAAATATAAAATTAGGATTATCCACCTAAAGCTTCCGCTCCAGCAACAATCTCAAGAATTTCATTTGTAATAGCTGCTTGTCTAGCTTTATTGTAAAACAAAGTAAGCTCCTTTTTCATTTCCATTGCATTATCAGTTGCTTTGTGCATGGCCGTCATTCTTGCTCCATGCTCAGAAGCAAATGAGTCTAACATAGATTCATATAGCTTAATCTTAAGAGAGTTTGGTATTAAATCAACCACTATTTCTTCTCTTCCAGGCTCAAAAATATAATCAATACTTGCTGATTTTGCTTTTTCATTAGACGTTAAAAGAGGTAAAAATTGTTCTTCTTTTAAATCTTGAACGGCTGCATTTTTAAAGGAATTATATACAATTGATATTTGATCGTATTCTCCAGCAACAAAGCTACCGATTAAACTTTCAGCAAGCGGAATAGCCTTTTGATAATTTAAATCGTCCCAAATGGTAGGGTTAATTTCAGAAAAGTGCTTACTATCAGAAATATTATTTGAGTTTTTAAAAGCATCAATAGCCTTTTTACCAACAGGAAGAATCTCGTAGTTAGTATCAGGATTTTCAATAATGATGTTTTTAATTCTTTTGATTACGGAACTGTTGAAACCACCGCATAAACCTCTATTTGAAACTAAAGCAACCAACAACACCTTTTTGACCTCTTTATTTTGCATTAAAGCGTGGTCTGTAGATTCTAATGTTGAAGAAACATTACTTAAGATTTCATTGAATTTTTCTGCAAAAGGTCTCATTTGTACAATAGCATTTTGAGCACGCTTCAATTTAGAGGCAGATACCATTTTCATTGCAGACGTTATCTGCATAGTGCCTTCAACAGAAGTTATTCTTGTTCTTATTTCTTTAAGGTTTGCCATAAGAGTTTAATTTATGAAGCATATTTACCTGATAAATCAGAAACTACTTTTCTAATTAAATCAGTTACTTCACTTGTTAGTTTACCAGACTTTAATACGTCTAATTCAGCTCTATGACTGTTTTTCATAACCTGTAAAAAGTCTTCTTCAAAAGCTTTAATCTTATTAACAGGAATATCTGAAAGAATACCAGTAGATCCGCAATAAATGATGGCTACTTGTTCCTCAACAGTTAAAGGAGATCCTTCATTCTGCTTTAGAATTTCAACATTTCTTGACCCTTTATCTAAAATTGACATTGTTGCAGGATCTAAATCAGAACCAAATTTTGCAAAAGCCTCTAATTCACGATACTGAGCTTGGTCAAGTTTAAGTGTACCAGAAACTTTTTTCATTGACTTAATTTGAGCATTACCACCTACTCTAGAAACGGAAATACCAACATTAATTGCTGGACGTATACCCGCATTAAATAAGTTAGACTCTAAGAAAATTTGACCATCCGTAATTGATATAACATTTGTTGGTATGTATGCTGATACATCAACCGCCTGTGTTTCAATAATCGGTAATGCAGTAAGGGATCCGCCACCTTTTACTTTACCTTTTAAAGATTCTGGTAAATCATTCATAAGGTTTGCAATCTCATCAGAGTTGTTAATTTTTGCAGCTCTTTCTAATAACCTTGAGTGTAAGTAGAATACATCACCTGGATATGCTTCTCTTCCTGGAGGTCTTCTTAGCAATAAAGAAACCTCTCTGTAAGCAACAGCTTGTTTTGACAAATCATCAAAAACAATTAATGCTGGTCTTCCAGTATCTCTAAAATATTCTCCGATAGCTGCTCCAGTAAACGGTGCGTAAAACTGCATAGGTGCAGAATCCGAAGCATTAGAAGCAACAATTACAGTGTAGTCCATTGCTCCTGCCGCCTCAAGTTTGTTTACTATTCCAGCAACAGTTGATCCTTTTTGCCCAATCGCAACATAGATACAAAAGACAGGTTCACCCCTGTCATAAAATTCTTTTTGGTTAATGATAGTATCAATACAAACGGTTGTTTTACCAGTTTGTCTATCACCAATCACTAACTCTCTTTGACCTCTTCCTACAGGGATCATGGCATCAATTGCTTTAACACCAGTTTGAAGCGGTTCGTTTACAGGTTGTCTGTAAATTACACCAGGAGCTTTCCTTTCAAGTGGCATTTCAAAAACTTCTCCTTCGATTGGTCCTTTACCGTCAATTGGTTCACCTAGCGTATTAACTACTCTTCCCAACATTTTTTCACCAACATTAACAGAGGCAATTCTACCAGTTCTTTTAACTGTATCTCCTTCTTTGATTTCGTTTGAAGCACCAAGAAGTACCGCTCCAACATTATCTTCTTCTAAGTTAAGTGCAATACCTTGTAGACCATTTTCAAATTCAATAAGTTCACCATATTGAACACTTCCAAGACCATAAATTCTAGCGATTCCATCACCAATTTGTAGTACTGTTCCAACTTCTTCTAGTTGAGCTTCTGATTTAAATCCAGATAATTGCTCTCTAAGAATTGCGGAAACTTCAGCCGGTTTAATTTCTGCCATTTTTTTAATTTTTAGAAATCCTTTATATAAAGGTTTTTGTTATATGTTTTTTTTAATTCTTTAATTGTACGAATAACACTTGTGTCTATTTGCTTGTCACCCATACGAATAATTGCTCCACCAATTATGGTTTCGTCTACTATTTCATTTAGTTCTACCTCTTTATTTTCACCACTCTTAATGAAGTTGATAAACTCTTTTTTAAGATCGGCATCAATAGGTTGAGCAGTAACAACTGACGCAGTAGTTATGTTGTTAAACGTTTTGTATAAACTAATAAAGCTAGAGGCAATATCAGCCAATAAACTTTCTCTTTTTTTATTAGTAATGATGGCAATAAAAGCCATGCTGATTTTAGAAAACTTAGCTTTAAATATTTGATTTAAAATTTCATTTTTTTTATCAGTATTAACGATAGGGCTTTTTAACATTAAAGCCAAGTCTTTGTTTTCTACACAAGAACTGTTCAAAAGAACCATATCGTTGTAGCAGGCGTCTAATGATTTTTGCTCTATAGCTAAATTAAGCAGAGCTTTCGCATATCTATTACTTACCTTAGATTGTGCCATTTAGTTTAATTCTGTTGCTTTAAGTGCTTTAGCAATTAATTCTTTTTGTTTGTTAGCGTCAGTCAATTCTGCTTTTACAATTTTTTCAGCCATTTCTATTGAAATATCAGCAACCTGATTTTTTAACTCAGTCATTGCTTTCATTTTTTCATTAGTAATTTGCTCTTTAGCAGAATTAATTATTTTTTCAGCTTCGTCAGTTGCTTTACTTTTTGCTTCGCCAACAATTTTTTCTTTGATATCTCTAGCTTCTTTTAGTAGAGCATCTCTTTCTAACCTTGCGTCAGACAATATTTTTTCGTTACTAGCAGTAAGTTCTGCCATTTCTGCTTTTGCTTTCTTAGCTGAAGATAAAGCATCTTCAATCGAATTATTTCTATCGTCAACAGCTTTTAAAATAGGTTTCCAAGCAAATTTCTTTAATAAAATCAACAATAGGATAAAGACAACGCATGTCCAAAACATTAATCCAATTGCTGGAGTAACTAGTTCCATCGGGTTCATAATCTTGTTTTTTTGATAGAATTAGCTGCAACCAACCGCTGCAGCATTAATCCTATAATTTAACTTAATGATAAAGTTGATTACCCTTGTAAAAGAGCAACAACAACACCAAATAATGCTACACCTTCAACAAGTGCTGCTGCGATAATCATGTTTGTTTGGATCATTCCAGAGTGCTCTGGCTGTCTTGCCATTGCTTCTAGTGCTGAACCACCAATTTTACCGATTCCAATTCCTGCTCCAATTGCTGCTAAACCTGCTCCAATTGCTGCTATTCCTGTTATTGTCATTTTATTTTTTATTTTATGTTAAACAATATGTTA